>NZ_JQJT01000031.1:0-96164 GCF_000745665.1 Burkholderia sp. WP42
TGACAGGTATATGAATCTCTTCATAAACCTGACTTACTTTAGTGTGAGACTCTTGATACTTTCGCTTTCTGATCCGAAGATCAGCCCGCTTCCATCAAGCGCCCACACTTATCGGCTGTTAATTTTTAAAGAGCATTTCTGCGAGGAACTTCGTGTTTCTCAGCAGCGCTGCGTTTTCAGCAGCAGAGAAGCGAGATTATGAACCGTCTTTCTTCACTCGTCAACAACTTTTTGAACTGCTTCGTTGTGACGGTGAGGGGTTCAGCTTCGTGTGCGTTCGGGTCGTTACAACCGCCCCAACCGCACCGCTTCCCTTCTTCTCCCGCGCCGCGTTTCCGGTAGCGCGAAAGAGGCGTGATTCTATGCATCCGCCTCTCGCAATGCAACCCCTTTGTGAAAATATTTTGAAAAAGCCACCTGGGCTATCGCGTACAGCGGCTTCCGGTGTCGTGCTCATCACGCTCTATATATATCGCCGCACGAACGAGGTACCCGCCGGATAAGAGGAAGTCAGCGCCGCTATATCGAACAGCGGTCACGCCGCGATTCGACCACGCGCGGCATTTGACTCACGCCAGCCATCAGGCCGGAGCACAAACAACGACGTGCTCGCCGTCGCGTATCATGCCGCGATCGAACAACGCACTCATACCGACGATGGACAGCACCACTCAATCCGGCGACGCCGATCTTCGCGACGAATATGCAGCCCTGCGCGAGCGCGCCGTCATGCTCGAAGAACAAGTGCCGCCGCTCCTGCAACGCATTTCGGACGTCCTGCCGCGAATCAGCGGCGAGTCGGAGCTCGCGGACGAGCATCGCGAACGGCTCGTCGGCGCGCGCAACGCTGCGATGGTCTCGATCGAAAACTATCAGCAGGCGATCCCGTTCCTGCAGACGGCCGACTCGATCATCGAACAGCTCGACAAGACGCCGGAGCGCGATGAGGACGTCGAGTGGCGCGAATCGCTGCTGCAGCGACTCGACGAACTGATCGACGTAGCGGTCGTGATGATCGACGATGCGCAAACGTATTTCGAGCAGGCAGACGCCTGCGATCTGTCCAACATACCGAAATCGATTCTCGAAGAATGAGCGCCGCGGCCGGAAGGCAGACGACTCGCCTGCACACGTCGCGCTTGCGGCCGCCCGCCACCATTTCCGCCATCAACGGCGATCGCTCGGCGCGGCTCCCGAAAAGGCTCACCTTGGCGCCGTGCGATCAGAGCCTCAACCGCACACCGCCGCGTCGCTACAGCGTATCGAGAACGATCGTCCGGTCGACCACCGGCACGCGGATATAGCCGCCCGCCGCATCCCCATACGCATGCGCGTTTCCATCGATCACGTATTGCGCGGTCAACGCGCAAAGCGTCGCATCGCGTGCGTCGACCGATCGAAGTGCGGTCACGTCGACCCCGAGCTGCATCAATAATTGCCGGCGCTGGTTGCGCTTCTGCTTCGCCGAGGCGATCGCCTTGCCGAGCAACGCGCACGTAATTGCATACGGGTAAGTCTCGAAGCTCATGCGCTCGCCCGCATACCGCGCGTCGGTGAGCAACGGATAGGTATCCGCCAGCGCGCGGTAAACGCGCTCTCCGATGAACATCCAGTCGAAGAAGCCCGACGCGCTCGCTACGGCCTGCTCGCGCGACGGCGTCGGAAAGCATGAAATCCGTTCGCGCGCGAGCGCCTGCTCGGCGGCCCGACGACCGCTTCCCGTCCACCAGATGCTCGGCGCGTCGACGCCGACGGCCACCACGTCATGCTCGATGCACAGCGCGGGCAGCGCCTCGGGTGCGATCCGCGCCGCGTGGTAGACGATCGCCGCGCCGCGCAGTATCACTAGATCGCATTGTTTCTTGTCGCCGCCCACGTCGACGCCCGCCACCGCGGGCAGCGATCGCGCGACGGATAGAAATCGGGCCGCCAGCATGGCCGCATATCACTCGGCGGGCCGCGCGGCGTACGCGGCATCGAAGATCGCTTCCAGGCCGGGATGCACGCCGCGCATCCGGTCGACGACCGACTTCGCCCAGTCGAAATACGCGCGCTTGCGCTCGATCGGCCAGTCGGCCGGCGGATGCCGCGCGATGTCGCGCACATTGCAGATCTTGTCGGCGAGCTTCACGAGCTTCGCGCGCCGGCTGATGCTGCCCGCATGCTCGACCTGCAGGCGCTTGCGCTCGTCTTTCGGCAACGACTTGTCGTCGCTGACTTCCATCACGATGTCCGCGACGTCCTTGCCGAACAGTCGCAGCAATTCCTGCTCGGTGGTCTCCGTATCCTCGATCGTGTCGTGCAGCACCGCTGCGACGAGCACGCGCTCGTCGTCGATGCCCGCTTCGTTGGCCAGCACGTCGGCGAGCGCGATCGGGTGATTGATGTACGGCGACGCGTCTTCGTCCTTGCGTCGCTGATTTCGGTGTTTGTCGGCCGCGAACGCGATGGCGGCTACCAGCTTGTTCATGTCGCTCCCTCGTGTGGCCGGCCCGCGACGAGCGGGCCGGCCGTCGGCATTTCGCAACCGCACATACTACCTGTCCGAAACGACCATTCCCACCTATCGGGTAGCGCGCCGCTCGCCATCACGCACCGGCCGCCTCGCGCTGCAACGCCACCACGTTCACCTGCACGCCGAACACGTCGCGCACGAGCGGCAGCAAGTGATCGTGGTGCGTGAGGAACAGCACCTGCGTGCGCGTCGACAGATCGCGCAGCGCCTCGAGCCCGGCCTTCGCACGCGTATCGTCGAAGTTGATGAACAGGTCGTCGGCAACGAACGGCAAGCCGGGCCGGCTGGCAAGCTGCAATTCGAGCGCTGCGATCCGCAGCGCGAGGAACAGCTGGTCGCGCGTGCCTTCGCTCAGGCCCGCGACGTCCACCGACGTGCCCTTCGTGCGCCGCGCATACAGCGCGGGCGGCGACCGTTCGGTGTCGACGGTGAGCCGCGCGAATTCGCCGAGCGTGAGCCCCGCGAAAATCTCGCCGGCGCGGCGCAGCATCGGCCCCTGCTTCTGGTCGCGATAGCGATCGATCGCCCACTTCAGCAGACGGCTCGCCGTAGCGGCTTCGAGATACTGCTCGGCCGCCTCGCCCATCGCCGCCAACGCTTCCTGCCGCTTCGCCTCGGCCAGCGCCGCGTTGGCCTGTCCGTCGATCGCGCCGAACGCCTGCTGCGCGACGACCTGTTGCTGGGCGAGCGCGTTCAGGCGCGCGCCGATGTCGCCGAGCGCCTGCTTCACTTCTTCGAGCTGCGCGGGCACGTCGGCGATGTCCTGCTCCTCGACTTCCGCCTCGATCGCCGACTGGGACAACCCATCGCCGTCGCGCACCAGCGCTTGCTTCGCGGCGTCCACGGCCTGTCGAAGCGCGCGATGCCGATCCGAGCGCTCGGCCAGCGGCAACGCCGCATCGATCGTCGCGACTGCCGCCAGCTGCAGCAGCGGCTGAACGCGTGCCTGCGCACCGGCCACCGCGGCGGCCGCATCGGCCACCTTGTCGTCGGCCTGCGTCACCGCCTCGTCGGCGCGATCGACGGCGCGTGCCGTTTCCCGTGCCGCCGCCAGCCGCACGGTCAACCGGCGCGCGACGTCCAGCCAGTCGTCGCTCGCCAGCCATGACGGCGCGAGCGCGCCCGCGAGCCGGCGCGCACCGGCCTCGAGCGCAGCGAGTTCAGCGCGGATCGCGGCCATCCGGTTGCGCGGCGCGTCGGCCGCAGCGAGTTCGCCCGTCACCGTCGTCGCGAGCCCGAGCGCACCTTCCGCGGCGGCCAGCGTGCCCGCGCTCGCGGAAAGCTGTGCGTCGGCAAGCGCCTCGAGCCATTGCGCGTGCCAGGCGTCATACGCGGTCTCGGCCTGGCCGGCCCGCGAGCGCGCGGTCGCGCGGCCGCGGTCGGCTTCGCGCACGCGGTCCTCGAGGCTCTCCTTCTGCGCGAGCGTCTTTTCGGCCGTCTGCACGTATGTCTCTGCGATCGCGACGAGCGCCGCCAACCCGTCGGCGTCGTTGCCGCGGGATACGGCGCGCAGCGCCGAACGCAACGCGTGTTCGGTCGCGGTGCGCGCATCGCGGATCGTCGCGAGCTCGCGGCGCTGACGGTCGAGCTCCAGCTGCGCGGCCAAAACCGAATCGCGCTTCGCGAGCCAGTCGCTCATCGCCGCGAGCGGCATGCCGGGTACGCCGGCCGCCGTCGCGAGTTCCGCCCACGCGCTGCGATGCGCGGCGAGCTCACGTTCGCGCTCGTCCATTGCCGCTTGCCGGCGCGTGAGCACCGCCCGCGCCGACTCGACCTGCTGACGCAGCGATTGCAGCGCGGCCGCCGCTTGCGTGGCGCCGAGCTGGGCGTCGACGAGTTCGTCGGCCAGGCGGATCGCATCGTCGATGGCCGGCGCACCGATGGCCAGGTCGACCGCGCCGTCGCGGACGTCGCCCCATGCGACGTCGCGGCGTGCGCGTGCGGCCAGCACCTCCGCGGTCGTGACGACCTTGTGCGTCTCCGCGAAATGCCGCTCCTGCAGTTCGAGCCGTTCGAGTTCTTCGCGCGCGCCGTCGCGTGCATCGCGCGCGGCTGCCGCCGCACTCGCGCGCTCGCTGGCTTCGTTCAGCAGCACGCCGAGCCGCGCGGCCGACGGCACATCGAGCACCCGCAGCGCGTCGACCGGCTTGCGCCAGTGGCCGAGCGCATCGAGCGCGTCGGCGAGCGTGCGTTCGGCGGCCGCGATGTCGCGTTCGAGCGCCTGTTCCCGCTGAGCGCTACCGCGCAAGCCCTGCGCATCGGCAAGCGCGGTGCGAAGTGTCTGCGGCACATCGACGGTGGACACGCGCGCCAGTTGTTCCTGCGCGTGCGCGTGTTCGCGCGTGCGCTCGTCGAGCGACTCGCGTGCGCCGGTCAGCGCCTGATGCAGCGCGCCGTGGTCGCGCAACAGGTTCGCGACCGTCTTCAGCGACAGCGCGGTCGGCAACGCCGCGCGCAGCGACGGCTCGTCGGTGGGCCAGCCGAGCTGCGCGGCGGCGGCCGCTGCCGCGGACAGATGCCGCTCGACGTCGGCGCCGAGCAGCAGCAAATCCTGCGCGTGGTTCATGCAGGCGCCGCGCAAGCGGTCGAGCGCTTCGATGTCGCCGGCGAGCGCGAGCGCGTCGGCATCGGGAACGATCGCGTCGCGCGCTTGCCGTTTCGCGAGCAGGTCCGCGCGACGCTCTTCGAGCACCTTCTGCTCGGCAGCCAGATCGCCTTGCGCCTTCAGCAAGTCCGCGTACGCGCTGGGCGGCAACTCGACGACGGCGCCCAGTTCCGCGAGCGCCGCTTCCTTGAAGGTCAATTCCTTCAGGTACGGCGCCAGCCGCCGCACGCGTTCGAGCTTCGAGCGCAGCGTTTCGAGACGACGCTGCTCGGCACGCGCCTGGTCGATCTCGTGCTCGATCGCGTCGCGCGCCTCCTTGCGCTCGACCCAGTCGCGCGTGCGCACCTGAACCGCCTTCAGTTCGCCGACCGCATCGTTGTATGAAGTCTCGGCCAGTGCGAACGCACTGCCGCTGCGTCGGGGCGCCCACAGCTCGGCCGCTCGCGCGTCGAGTTCCTCGCGCACGGGCCCGAGCGTGCCGACGCCGGCCGCGGATTCGAACAGCACTTGGCCGAGCTTGTCGGACGCATCGAGAATGCTCCGGCCGCCGTCGACGAGGCGCCCATGGTCGAGCCCGAACATCTGCTCGAAGAATTCGCGCGTCGCGCCATCGAGAATCGACGCGAGGTAATCGTCCGGCAGTTTGTCGTCGGCAGGCGTGCGCAACGAGCTGCGCCCGCGTGCGCGATGAAACGCGAGCGGGCCTGCGTTGCCCTCCAGCACGCCGCCGATCCGCAGGTCGGGCGTCGCGTGCAGGAAGTCGAGCGGCGTCTGCAATTTCATTCCGAACAGCAATTCCGACACGGCGGTCCGGATCGTCGACTTGCCGGCTTCGTTCGGCCCGACGATCACGTGGAAATCCTGCGCAGCTGCCGGAAAGCGCAATGTTTCGTCGGTGAACTTGCCGTACCGGATCAGATCGAGTTGGCTGATGCGCATCGCTTATTCCCCCGTCGCGAGCCGCGCGAGCAACGCGGGACCGACCTGCTCGACGAGCGCCGTGAGTTCGCCGGCGCGCGCCATCGTCAGCAGCGGCACCTCTTCCTTCACGTCGCTGCGCACCTTGCCGACGAATGGCTTGAGGTCGCGTTCGAGCAGCGCCAGGAAATCCGGATCGTGCGCGGCGTCGGCGAGGATCTGCTTCAGATCCTCGAGCGCTTCGAACTGCTCCCGGTCGCCCTTCTGCTGCTCCGGCGCGGACGTCGCGAGCCGGACCTTCTCCAGCCACAGTCGATCGTTGCCGACGATGCCGATCTGGTTCAGCACCTCGGCGCGCAACTGCGGCGCCCGGCCGAAAAACAGGCCGTGCGCCGGTGTACGGCCGGTGACCGTGACGCGCACCGCACGCGGCACGTGTGCGTCGACGCTCAGCAGCGCGTCCAGCGACTGGCCGATTCTCTTCGACAGATCGGCGACGGTGAGGCACTCGGACGCGTCGACCGATACGGCTTCCCAGCGCAGCACGTCGAGATACAGACGCTCGACCTGCGTGCGGCCCTGTTCGACCGTCACGAGCACCGCGCCGCGGCGGCCCGTCTCGCGGATGTGGCGGCCCTGCAGGTTGCCGGGAAACACGATGGTCGAGGGCTCCGACCATTGCTGAAATTCATGCACATGACCGAGCGCCCAGTAGTCGTAGCCCTTCGCATGCAGCTCGGCGAGCGTGCACGGCGCATAGTTCGCGTGCGCAGCATAGCCTTCGAGCGCCGTGTGCAGCACGCCGATGTTGTAATGGCCGGGCACCGGGTCCGGATAGCCGATCGCGAGATTGTCGACGACAGCCTTGTCCTTGAAGCTCTGCCCGTGCAGCGCCACCTCGAATTCCGGCAGCCGGAAGGTTTCCGGCTTGCGGTGGCCGAACACCGTCACGTTGTCGGGCAACGCCAGTTTCTTCGTCATCTCGCTTTCGGCATCGTGATTGCCGCCGAGCACGAATGCGCGAATGCCTTCCTTGCGCAAGCGCCCCATCTGCTGACCGAAGAAGATGCCGGTGTTGTGATCCTTCCAGTCGCCGTCGTAGAGGTCGCCCGCGATCACGAGGAAGGCGACTTCCTCTTCGATCGCTCGATCGACGAGTTGCCGCAACGCTTCGCGCGAGGCGTTGCGCAATTGCGCAGCCGGCGCGTCGGGATAGGCGCTCAGGCCGTGCAACGGGCTGTCGAGGTGAATGTCTGCCGCGTGGATGAACTTCACGAAGAATCCTCTGGTTCATGACGATGGGCGATGCCGCGGCGATTGCGCGCTGAACGAAGCTCGCACCGTCGATGGGGCGATGCGCGTCACAACCGCTGCGACCGCGTCGCCCTGCGGGCGGGATGGTACCCGAAAGCGGGTGCGCGGCATGTGCCGGGCCCGGAACGCCGGCAAGCGCGTGGTGGCTCCGGCTCGACAAACGTGCTGGTCGAAGCATGGTAGACGCGATGCATCATGGCGTCGTGCGATGTTTCGCTGTCGACTGGCGAAGCTGCCCACACATTTGCGCCGTGCGCGGGGTTCGACGTGCGTCGCGGTGCAGCAAGGTGAAATCGGTGTGGAGGCCCGGAGTCATGCGTCACGATGGTGATCGTTGTACCCGCTTTGCCCGCAGCGGCGAGCTTGCCTCGCTATTTAAGCATGGCGCGCTGGCGATCGGCATCCCGACGCGGACCGCCCGCGGCGAATCAATCGGCCTAAGGTCAGCCGGATCGTTTGCGAAACGACTCGAACGACTAGATTCGCGTGCGAGCGCTGACGGCAGCGCCTATCTCCATAAAATGACGCAGCCCGGTCACATAGGTGACCGGGCTGCTTCCATCGAGTTCGCGGCTCTGCTCAATCGCGGCCCGAATCGAAGCGGGCCGCGTGTTCGCTCAAAGCGTTCTGCTTACAGCGCACCGCCTTGCGCCGACGCCGAGCCCTTCAATCCGACCGATGCGCCGCCCTGTACCGGGTTCGCCGCACCTTCGAGCGCTTCGCCGGCCTTTGCCTTCGCTTCGCCGGCGACGTCGCCGGCCGTCGAGACCGCACCTTGCGCGTGGCTCTTCGCGGAACTTGCGACGCGCTTCACGTGCGACTTGGTCGCATGCGCAGCCGATGTCGCCGCGTCCTTGGCCGAGCCGGCAGCCGAACCGACTGCGTGCGTCGCGCCATCGACCGCGTTGCCCGCGGCCGGGCCCACGCCGCTGACCGTGTTGCCGACGCCGTGCAGCGCCCCGCCGACGAGATTGCCCGCGCCCGCACCCGAGCCCGCCGCGTTCGCGCCGGCACCCGCCTGCACGCCCACGCCGCCGCCGAGCAACGGCGTCTGAACTTGTGCGCCAACGCCGGCGGAGCCCGCGGCGCCCGTCTGAGCCGATTGTGCGAAGGCAGCCGATGCGATTGCCGTCAGCGCGGCGCCAAGCAGGATCGTACGAATCTTGTTCATGGTCATTCTCCCTAAAGACGTTGTTGCTGCGGGCCGCCTGTCGCGGCTTGTCGCATGCCTCGCCGCGACGTGCGGCAGGTGGAGCTAATGTAGCGATGCCAACGCCGAAAACCGCCGAATTGCGGCGACTGTTACTTCGGTTGCAAATGCTGACGATTGACTAACAGTGTTTGACAATCATGTCGGCGGGCCGCTGATCGGGCGGCCCGCAATCGCGGGCATGGGCGATTACGACGTGATGCCGTTGGCTGATAGCGAACCTCTCCGTTCACGTAGTGATCCGAAACATATGTGCAGCGCCACGGGTATGAAGTGGCGCGGCAAGCAACTGCCGTGAATCGGCTCGACGTCGATCGATACGCGTGAACGCATTGCACGTGCCGACGGCAACATTGCGGGCGGCACCGCATTACGGCTATAAATCAGGCATGGACACGAATCGCTGGACTCACGACCCCGTCGGTGCGTTTCTCGCGTGGCAGCAAACGGCTGCCAGGGGAGCCGACCGTCGTCCGTTTGCGCCGCGATCGATCGTGCAGCACACAGCGATGTTCGAGCGGTTCTTGCGCCATCTCGTCGCGCATCGCGTGTCGCTCGCCACGTTCGGCGCCGATCACGTGGCGGCGTTTTTGAGCGAACTGGAGCGCAGCTGCGCGCCCGGCACGTCGACGCGCGTGCGCTACGCGAAGCTGATCGACAGACTGTGCCGACATCTCGTCGAAACCGATGTACGCACGATCCATCCGGCTGGCCGGACGACGCACAACGCAGGATGGCCGGACAGCGAACCCGAACCGTGCTATCTGCCGGCCGAAGCCGACACGGCGCTGCAGCGCTACGTGCAGCCGCGTCCCGGAGATACGCCCACCGCGTGCCGGAACCGCGCGATCGTTGCAGTGCTGCTCGGGACCGGTATCACGTCGGCCGAGATTCGTGCGGCGACGCGCAATGCGCTCGATCTCGACGCACGGCCGCCGTCGATGAGCGTACCGCGCGCGCATGCGAGGCCCGCGCGTACGATCCCGGTCGCGCCGTTTGCGGTTGCGCCGCTCGGCGCGTGGTGCGCGATGTCCGTCGATGCGCCGGCCTCCACGTTGCTCTTTCCTGCTCCGCGACGCGGCGCTGCGATGAACGACATGTTCCTGCTGATGGTCGTGCGCGACGCGCTGAAAGCGATCGGCTTTCACGCAACCGATCTCGGGCCGCGCGTACTGCGCAATACGTATGCGCGTCGCCAGTTGCTCGACGGCCGATCGCATGCCGATGTCAGCGCGCTGCTCGGCCTGAGCAGCGCAAGAACGGTCACGCGAATCGGCCGGACTCTCGCGCCCGACGCAGCGGCGGATCGCGCCGCGCACGAGCGGTGATCGGCGCGACACGCTCGACAGTGCGCAGCGGACGCTAGTCGCGTCGAGTGGTCTGGAACAGATGCAGAATGCGCCTGTCGTACGGCGACTGCATGACTTCCGCGATCCGCACGTCGGATGCGGCCGAATGCAGCGGATTCAGCAGAAAGTTGTGCGCATGCGGGACGACGACGCTCGGCACGCGCAGCAACGCGCTTGGTTGCGTCTGCAACCACTCGGTGCCGGCGCTGCGCGTCCAGTCGACGTTCTCACGCCAGTCGGCAGGCGCGTCCCCTTCGGAAATCTCGGCAACGTCGACCGATTCAGACGCCTCGATGCGGAGAAGCTGGTATCCGCTGGGCAACTGCGCGACGGTGGCGATTTCGAAGTGAACGAGGGTCTCGAGCAGCGCAAGCGCCGGATGCTCGGCGAGGTAGACGACGGGCTGTCCGGCGAAGTGCCAGCGCCCGCCGGCCCGCAATCCGCCGACGCCTTTGAGGTCAGCGTAGTTGCTGATCCGCCAGAGCGTCGTCAAGCGAAGTATCCTTCGTCGATCTGCGTAAGGAGTTCTTCGACGAGCCGCGCACCGTGCTCGGTGCTCGACATGTCGAGCGACGTGCGGCCGCCGAAGCGCTGAAGCCCGTTGCGCAGCCATGCCATCGCCTTGTCCGCATCGCCGAACGTGGCCATCGCCTGCGCGACGATCCGCGCGAGCCGGATCGCCTTGTCCGATTCCTCGGGTGACAGGCGCTCGTGCGCCTGGCGACGATGACTCAATGTGCGACGCGGGATGATGAACGCGAGTTCGTCGGATTTCAAACCACGCTCCGAGAATCGATCAATCACCGCGACATCGACACGTGCGTTCGCCAGATCGGCGAGATCGGCTCCGGAGCGAACGCGAATCGCGAGCAACTGCTCCAGGATCGTAAATTCGGCCTGGCGCGGGTGGGCAATGCCCGATGGATGGAACGCGATCGTGCTCATGGGTGTGCTCCGGCAATTTGCCCAAACATTATAGGCGTTTTGCCGAAGGCTGGGGCGGATGTTGCCGGGAGGAAGGGTTGTGCCGTTCGTTGACTACTGGCGCTGTCGCTGTATTTATGGTCGGGACCGGCCGGGAAGTGGCGGTTGGTTCGTTCAGTATATAAAGTCGAGCGAAACGTCATACGGTTGTCACGTGACAAATTTTCCGATGGTGTACCGTCGGTGCACGCCGGGCTGGCACGTCCGCAGGTTGGGGCGCAGCGAAGGTTCGCCGGTCATTCGCTGTCGAAATCCGGCCGTCGGTTTGGTCTTTACTGCGACCATGTCGCCGGATTCGTTCACGCAACCAAGTTGAAGGGCTGGCGATCTTCACTTTGGCAACACAGATTCGCACAGGACAGATGGCGAATTCCCCATAAGCGTCCAGAAGATGCCTCCGCTCGAAGACAGCGTGGTCGCATGCTCGCGCAGCATTGATATATACGGGTTCGCCGCGACTACGCGCCTGAAGCGGACTTGATCGAGCCTTCACGTGAATGATCTGCTGGGCGCGATGGTGCATCTGAACGTTCTGGCAGATCCATGAAGGTGCAACGGTGGACATGAGCCGCAAGGTAACGACTACCTAGTTTCGCTCTATAGTTAGCGTTCCTATTCGAATAAGAGATCTCCGGCGTCCGTCCGATGCCGCATCGCCATCAATTTAGTACAACGGCCCCGCCCCCACCAAACGGCATCTCCCGCCGACCGTTTACTCAGTTGCAACAATTATTCGCCGGAACGCGTATTTCCGACCAGTATCTCGCTCGCTACGATGCAATCCACCGCTTGACGCAATCAGCGAAGCGCGAAATCTACGAGAACCGGAGGTCACCATGAAGTCCTTTATCTACGCAATTGCCGCTGCTACCGCGCTGTCCGCATCCGCTGCCGCGCTCGCACAGTCAAATTCGTCCGGCCAGTTGACGCGCGAGCAAGTCCGCGCTGAACTGATCCAACTCGAACAGGCCGGATACAAGCCCGAACTTTCAGACGCCCACTACCCGAACGCGCTGCAAGCTGCCCAAGCCCGTATGACGAACAACGACACAACGGGTTACGGCGCTCAGGCCGGTGCCGGTATACGTGCCGGCCGGGTCGTTGCGATCAAGCAGGACGCTCGCGAGTCGATCTACTTCGGTCAATAAGCGCGACGCGTCGAGCCTGCGCGCCACCCCGCCGCCGTTCATCGGGGCGGGTATTGCATTCCCGCGGCTCCTATTTGCATGCAACGCGACGCACGGACCGGCAGTCGTCGCGTCACGCAGCGTGCCTCCTTTTGCGCATAGAATGGCCGCGTGGTCGGCGCCGGCCGAAGCGAATGCAACCGAACCGCGAGTCTCCGGACACACTGCACTCGCTGGCCGCCCGATGCCGCATTCATCGCATTTCTCGCAAAGGAGCGGTTTCATGTCTCAAACATCCGGTTCCATGATCACGTTTCGCCGTCCGGACGGCCAGGAACTGCAAGGCTACTTGGCCACACCGGAAAAGACCGAAGGCGCGCCCGCGGTCGTCGTCATTCAGGAGTGGTGGGGCCTGAATGACCAGATCCGCGGTGTAGCCGATCGCCTCGCCCGCTGCGGCTACGTCGCGCTGGTGCCCGATCTGTACCGCGGCAAGTCGACCGTCGAGGAGGAAGAAGCGCACCACTTGATGACGGGGCTCGACTTCGGCGAAGCAGCTTCGCAGGACATTCCGGGTGCGGTGCAATACCTGAAGACGCGCGCGTCGCGTGTGGCGGTCACCGGTTTCTGCATGGGCGGTGCGCTGACGTTGCTGTCGCTGCAGTTTGCCGATGCTGATGCCGGCGTCACGTGGTATGGCTTCCCGCCGCTCGACTACCTCGATGCTTCGAAGATCAAGGTGCCGTTGATGGGCCATTGGGGGACGCAGGACGACTTCTTCAAGATCGATCAGGTCGACGCGCTGGAGAAGAAGCTGACGGACGCGAACGTCGGCATCGAATTCCACCGCTATCTCGCGCACCATGCGTTTGCAAACGAGACGGCGGTCGGTCCGGGCCGCATCGGCGGTACGCAATTCGATCCGGTATGGTCGCAGATCGCATGGGATCGAACGCTGACGTTCTTCGGACGCACGCTCTGGAGCAAGTGATCCGCTGACCGGCGTTGCCGCTGCTGCGCTTGAAAACGAAACGCCACGGATCGACTCCGTGGCGTCATCCGTTTACAGGGGTGCATGCGGGACCGCAGACCCGCCGTCCCGCATTACCCACTACCGCCTCATCGGCACGCTGGCCGAAATCGTTGACGCTCGACGCTACGCGTCGAAGCTGGCAGAGCGTCTTATACGATGGCGGCTCTAATCGCGGGCATCAACTTCGCAGAACATATCGCGAACGACACCATTTCCTGACCGTTGCAACTGTGGCGCACCAAACAACGCCACGTCAGCGCCAGATATCGCTCAGGACACGCAAGTCCCGCGCAGCGCCGCTTCGTCGGCCGCCAGCATTTCGGGAACGCACTCCCGCAGGAACTCGACGAACGTCCGGATCTTCGCATCGAGATACTGGCGCGATGCATAGAGCGTGTAGACGGTCAGCTTCTGCAGCCGATACTCGGGCAGCACGCGCACCAGCGCACCGCTCGCCAGTGCGGGCACTGCGGTCGACATCGGCAACGAGCCGATCCCGAGGCCCGCACGCAGCGCGGCGCCCAGTGCCTCGGCGATATTGACCTGGAAATCGGACGTCGGCAGCTCGAATGTTTCGCGGCCGTCGGGGCCGTCGAGATGCCAGCGATCGCGCGGAAATATCGGCGTGACGATCTGCAGGCAGGCATGCGATTCGAGATCGCGTACCGTGCGCGGCGTACCGTGCTCCTTCAGATACGCCGGCGCCGCGCACAGCACGCTGTGCACATCGCCGAGCCGCTGCGAGATCAGGCCCGAATCGGGCAGTTCCGTCGTGCTCAATTGCAGCGATACGTCGTAGCCTTCGTCGATGATATCGGGCACATGCTGCGACAGCGTGAGTTCCACCGCCACCGACGGATAGCGCTGCCGGTAGCGCACCACCGCCGGCACCAGGTACGCCTGACCGAAACTCGTCGTCGCGTGCACATGCAGGCGGCCGGAGGGTTTCACCTGGGCGTCTGCCGCCTCGGCCTCCGCTTCGTCGATATAGCCGAGAATGCGCTGGCAGCGATCGAGGTAACGCTGCCCCGCATCGGTCAACGCGATGCGGCGCGTGCTGCGGTTGAGCAGGCGCGTGCGCAGATGAGTTTCGAGTTGTGCGACCGAGCGCGACGCGTATGCAGTCGTGATGTCCAGCCGCTGGGCCGCGCTCGTAAAGCTGCCCTCCTCCGCCACCCGGACGAAAATGCGCATCATCTGTAACGTGTCCATCGGCCTGTCTCCGGGATTGAAATCGCGTCGCAGCAGCGCCCTCTCCGGCACGGCACGGGCTGGCGCGAATCGTGCGGAACAGTACCGCAGCAGTGCAGACGTGTCCAGCTTGCAGCAGGCACGCGCGGGGAACGCGGTTCGCGCGCGGCCACCGACGTCGACGACCAACCGTGAGCCGGCTCCGCAGCAGGTGGGCGCGCGGCGCGGCCATCACTTCACGCACGCCATGCAGCGTCGCACTCAGGCGCGTTCGAAGTCGAACGGATTGCTCAGCACGATCGTGTCGTCGCGCTCGGCGCCGGTCGTGATCATCGACACCGGCGCGCCCGCGACCTCCTCGACCCGCTCGATGAAAGCCTGCGCGGCATGCGGTAATGCCGTACGCTCACGTACGCCTTTCACCGTGCCGTCCCAGCCGGCGAATTCCTCGTAGATCGGCCGGACTCGCAACTGCGCATCGAGGCTCGTGGGCAGGTGAGCGATGCGGGCGCCGTCGAGTTCGTAGCCGACGCACAGCGCGATCGACTCGAAGCCGTCGAGCACATCGAGCTTCGTAAGCGCGAGCGAATCGATACCGGACACGCAAACGGCCTGACGCAGCTGGGCTGCATCGAGCCATCCGCAACGACGCGGCCGGCCGGTGTTGACGCCGAATTCCCGCCCGCGGGCACGCAATCGCTCGCCGGTCGCGTCGCCGAGCTCGGTGAGGAACGGGCCGCCCCCGACCCGTGTCGCATAGGCCTTCGTCACGCCGAGCACGTGGCCGAGCTTCGATGCACCGAGGCCGGTGCCGGCCGCAGCCGCCGACGCGATCGTGCCGGACGAAGTCACGAACGGATAGGTTCCCCAGTCGATGTCGAGCATCACGGCCTGCGAGCCTTCGAACAGGATGCGCTCGCCGCGCGCGTGAGCGTCGTTCAGCTCGGCCCATACGGGTCGCACGAACGGCAGGATCTTCGGCGCGAGCTCGACCAGCGTCGCCAGCATCGCGTCGCGCGAGCTTGGCGCGAGCCCGAGACCGCGAAACCACGCGTTGTGGTGGTCGACCAGTACGTCGAGTTTGTCGGCGAGCCGGTCCGGTTCCGCGAGATCGGCGACGCGCAGCGCGCGGCGGCCTACCTTGTCCTCGTAGGCCGGCCCGATTCCCCGCAGCGTCGTGCCGATCGGTTCGCGTCGCAGGCGCTCCTGCGCCTCGTCGATTGCGCGGTGAATCGGCAGGACGAGTGTCGCGTTCTCCGCGATCGACAGATTGTCGGGCGTCACCGACACGCCGAGTTCGGCCATCCGCGCGATCTCGGCCAGCAGCGCCTCCGGATCGAGCGCCACGCCGTTGCCGATCACGCCGCGCTTGCCGCGTACGATGCCGCTCGGCAGCAGTGCAAGCTTGTACGTTTTCCCGCCGACGACCAGCGTGTGCCCCGCGTTGTGGCCGCCGTTATAGCGTGCGACGAGATCCGCCTGCGCCGCGAGCCAGTCCACGACGCGGCCCTTGCCTTCGTCGCCCCATTGCGCGCCCACCACCACCACGTTCGGCATGGCCGATCCTCCATGTGATAAATCCAGACATATACGCCGGCCATCGGCCGCTTGAACGCAATAGTGGCGTAGTCCCGCTTGCGCGATCAAACGATTAAAACTGATAATTCGCGTGAGGAAATTTCACAGATATGGATAAATGGCCCGGCGACTCCCACCGTTGAATTCATTGCGCGCATTCGAAGCCGCGGCACGGCTCGGCAGTTTCACGTCGGCCGCCGACGAACTGTGCGTCACGCACGGCGCAATCAGTCGCCATGTGCAGCAACTGGAGGCATGGCTCGGCCGGCCTCTATTCGTCCGGCACAATCGGCGCGTCGAGCTCACGGATGCGGGGCGCGCGTATCTCGCTGAAGTGGGCGCCGCGTTGGACAGGATCGCGCTCGCGACTGCGCAGCAATTCGGCGCGGGGCAGCAGCGCGTACTACGCGTCAACGCGCCGGCGACGTTCTCGCTGCGTTGGCTCGTGCCGAAGCTGTCGTCGTTCCAGGTTGCTCATCCAACCATCGAGGTGCGCCTGTCGACATCGAACGAGCCGATCGAGAAGTTGCGGGACAAGGTCGATCTGATCGTCCGAGGCGGCCCGCAGACGATCGACGGTTACGTCGCCGAGGAATTCCTGTCCGAAGTCCGGCTGCCGGTGTGCGCGCCGAAACTGCTCGACAGCCGGCAACTGCGCACACCGGCGGACCTTGCTGGCTTCACGCTGCTGCATGCGGCAACCTATCCCGGCATGTGGCCCGAGTGGCTCGCGGCGGCGGGCCATGCAGATCTGGTTCCGCGGCACTCGCTCACGCTCGAGCACTTCTATCTGACGCTGCAAGGTGCGCTCGACGGCCTCGGCGTCGCGATGGGGCCGATCGCGCTCGTCGCCGACGACATCGCCGAAGGGCGTTTGGTGCAGCCATTCAGCGAGCCGGCGCTGCCGGCGTGGCGCTACTTCACTTACGTGCCGACCGCGCGTGCGAAGGATGAATCCGTGCGCGCATTCACGGGTTGGTTGAAATCGGTGGGAAACGTGGTGCGCGTGGAAACGCGCAGCTGATCATGTCAGAGGCACTGACTAAGTAAACCGTCTGGGAATAGGCGAATGGCGGTGTTGGCCGAAACGTACCCTGACGATCATTGCACCCCCATCACCAAGGATAACGAATCAATTCAGCGGTGGTCGAACTCATATGATGACTGGATGACGCGCATTCATTTGTGCATGCGCGAGCGACAAACCCCGGTTCGAGCAGGGCTTGTCGCCAGATAACGCTTATTGGCTTGCGCCAGCCGCCTCGGCTGCTTTCTTCTGCGCGTTCTGCAGGTTCTGCGGATAGTTCGGATCGTTGGCTGCCGGCTTGTAACCAGCGGCTTCGAGCTTCTTTAGCTCAGCTGTGTTTTTCGCGCGTGCCGCCTTGCGTTCGGCCTTGCGTTTTGCGCGGGCAGCCTTGCGCGCCTCGTGCTTCGCGGCCTTGGCATCCGACGCGGTGGATGCGGCCGGTGCGCTGGCATCGGTCTGCGCGAATACTGGCGCGGTCGAGCCGAGGAGGAAAGCAGCCGCCGAAGCAGCCAGTGCGAGCTTTTTGATCTGGATTCGCATCACTGAACTCTCTTTTGTGATTGGTCACGGAGTGAAGTACATCGAGATACCGCCCCTGCCCCTGGTCGTCTTCATATTTCGAACAGGGCCCGAACATCATAACCGGGTTGCGGAAAAGGTGGCGCTATCGTCGCGACATTCGTCGGGATGTCGAGGAGACGCCACAATCGTGGTTGCCGTCAGCGTGTGTCGGCGATCTTAGGCTTCGACGTCGCGACGAGCGTGTGGCCGGCCCGATGCGTTTCCGCCATACGATGCGCTTCAAGTTCCGATGCTCCGTTTTGGTGCTTCGCTCACCGCCACCTCGGGAATAGCGTCACGCGCGTAGCGCGATGTGGGGGCCGGTCAAGTGTGGGTTTGTCATCGACGTCGATGGCTGTGCGGGCGGACTCTCCGCCGCGCCGTTATTCGGTGTCGTTCCGTTTTATATCCATTCATTTGCCCCATAAACGACCACGGTGTGTCCGGGATAGGTACGCGGCGCTGCGTCTGACACTCCCATACGCGGTGGACGATTGGTCACCCAACGCCAGGGTATCCGGTGACCTGTCTGCGCGCTTCGTCGGGATGCATCAGGTGTTGGGGCCGCTATGGCGTCGAGGTCGACGGCACAGTTTGAAGGTTCGATCGGCATCTCGCCCGCATGTCCTGGCTGTGGTCGCGCTTTTAATAGCCGCGACTCAGTGCTGGGTCAGCGCAACCTGGCGCGTTGTTCACGCCACTATGGTCTGGGGGATCCCACAGATGCCGCCTTCCACGATACCACCGCCGTTCAGCAGTGGTATCGAAAAAGGTGCACGGTCGACGAGCCCAGGTCGAGCTCTGCAGCAACGCGCGGGCGGTCTCGATGGTGCCGTTGATCGCCGCCATGCGGTGCGCCGAACCTCACTGTGCCGGCTAATCGAAAGGTAGAAAGTTGTGAGGCTGCGTGAGGCAAGCATCACAGGAGGCGCTTCCATAGTGGGCAGGTAGGGGCGCCGAAAACGCGGGACAGCGCGGCTATGACTCCGGGCGACTTTTTCAGGAAAGGGGCACGTCTGACGCACAACACACTACGCAAGTCTCGATTCGGGCGATTTTCCTCCACCGCCGCGTCAAAAGTGATGCGCGCCGCAGGAAGGCTCAGCTGCTCGGCACGCCCAATACTCGGCAAAGCGCTCGGCATCGTCAGCCCTTATACGATCCCATAGGGGGGAACCTTTGGCCGTGAAGCCGCTATTCCATCCCATAAGTTGCTACGTTTCCATCGCTGTGAGTGTGTACTCACCCCTTTGGAAACCCGTGTCAGGCGTGGCCTCGCAGTAGAACGAGGCGGCAAACGGTCATTGTCGAGGGCAACGCGAGAACATTTCGTGCGGTTCCTTGCCCGAGAGCGCCTATTGGTAGCGGTTTATGGGGGTTGGTTTTTCTCACAGGCACGCGTGTGTTTACATCTTTGGTAAACGACGTTTACTTCTTTAACTACCTTTAGCCGGCTCACAGCCTTATTGCACAAGGGTTTGAGGGGTGTTCGGTACCCATTTATGGGAGCACAGGCGGAAGTGTATGGGGTGTCAGGTCTGTGGATTTGGGGAATCGGGTACCGTGCTGTGGGAAGTTAGGGTTGTGGATATGGGGCACGCGTAGCCTGTTATGGGATTTCTACGCAGAAGTACCTCAGGTAGCAGTCTATGGGGACACTCTTTGGTTGCCGGCTATGGGAGCTAGTTGCTCGGACCGCTGCGACGGGAGAGCAAGGTCGTTTTCTCTAAGGTAGCCATTTATAGGGCGACGTTAAGGTAGCCGGTTATGGGGCGTACTACTGGTGTCACCGACGATTTCCCTGGAATCTTAAACAAGGCTGTGCCCGCCCACCGGCTCGATAGCCACCATGGGTAACCTCCTATGGGGGCATTCGAAGGTAGCCGTTTATGGGTCGATCTTCGCACAGAATTTACGCTGCCTTCGAAAAGCACGACGGTGGCCGGTCTTGATAGGTAGCCTTCCATGGGGTTCGGCAAAGGTAGCGTTTTATGGGAGGTAACGGACCAGTGCTGCAAGGCACCACGATTTGGGTCCGCGGGTAGCTTTCTGCATGCGTGTTTCCCATGAACGGTTACCTTTGAGCTGGGCAAGACCCGTGCCGGATTCGATTGATCTGGCGCATAGGTAGCTGGTTTTGGGACGCATTGTGGCGAAAAGGTATATGGATATGGGGCAGATTTAGCGTGGAAAAACAGATTGATTATCTTTATAAAACAATGCGTTGCAAGAGTTACTGAAAGTATTGCTAGAGGATCGACAGTTGCTGGATTACGCGAAAAGGTATAAAGTCCGCCATCAATAAGGTCACCTTCTCCGGACATCACGATGCCGCGCAAGCCCGCAATCAAAGGCTCCGACAAGCAGGTCTCTCTGTTCCAGACGCCCGAGCCGCCCGATCTGCTGCGCAAGGCGGTTCAGGCTATTCACATCGCGCCGAAGTCCGGAAAGATCGGTCTGCAGCAGCGCAAGATGTTCAGTTCGCTGATCAAGAATGCGCTGCGTCAGGAAGCGTTCGAACCGGGGCGCACGAGCTTTTCGATCTCGATTGCGGCGCTTTCGCACGAGAGCGGGCTGAACAGCAACAACACCAAGTACGTGAAGGACACGGTCAACTCGTTGATCAGTACCGTCGTCAACTGGGACTACCTTGCCGCAGATCGGTCGACCGTGTGGAAGGCGTCGGGCCTGCTCGCCGGCGCCGAGCTCGAGCAGTCGGTGCTCAAGTACAGCTTCTCGGACCAGATCCGTAGCGAACTGCTCAATCCTGAAATTTACGCGCTCATCGATATGCGGATTGCGCGCGAGTTTCGGCGCTCGCACTCGCTCGCGCTGTGGGAGAACACCGTGCGCTACGAGGGCATCGGCATCACGGCGAAGATTCCGTTGCCCAAGTTCCGCGATCTGATCCTAGGCCAGGACAAGGCATCGCAGTCGTACAAGGAATACAAGCTCTTCAAGAGCAAGGTCCTCGTGCCCTGCATTCAGGAGGTGAACGAAGTTTCCGACCATACGCTCGAGCTGATCGAACACAAGTCGGGCCGCAGCGTGGAGGCCGTTCAGTTCAAGGTGACGCGCAAGCAGAGCGCGGATACGGTCGAAGAAGGTGACGTCAAGAACGAAGCGCTCGTCGACGAAGTGGCCAAGTTCGGCATCCCGCGTTCCGAGGCGCGTCGTCTGATCACGCAATATGGAGTGCAGCGCATCAAGGCGGCGATTGCGTACACGCTCAATCGGACAACGAAAAAGAACGCGGCACCGGTCGACAACGTCGGCGCGTATTTCCGCAAGGCGCTTACGCACGGCTATACGTTGTCCGATGGACAAGGCACGGAAGCCGCCGCGCCGGCCAAGGAGTCCGCGCAGAGCAAGCAGGAGCAGATCCGCGACAAATACCTGGCCGCGAAGGTCGACGAAGCGGGCGCGTATTTCCGCGAACTGGAGATCGACGATCAGACCAAGCTGATCGAGCGTTACAACGAGACGGTGGCAGGCTCGAAGGATCTCACGCTGTCGCCGAAGAAGAAGGCAAGCAAGCTCGCACAAACGAGCTTCTTCCGATGGCTGGCGCTCGACACCTGGGGCGAACCGACGTCGGACGATCTGCTCGAATTTCTGCTGAAGAGCAGCCTCGCGACGAATTGAGAGCGGCCTCGCAGCTTGTCAGGCGACGCGTGCCGGGCTTCGGCCGGCGACGCGTCGCGATGCAGATGCGTGGTCGTGGTTCTCCGTGCTTACTTCTGAGCCGCGACGGCCAATTCGGCAACGTATGCGTCGATCACGGCTTTGAGTTGATCGGCCAGAGCTTCCTGGTGCGACGTATCGACTCCTTTCAGCTGCAGATCGAGTCGTCCGTCCGGGTAGGTCTTCAACTGGCCGACCGCGCGCGACTCGAGCGCGAAATCGTGACGAACGCTATAGCGCGTGCGTCCCGTCTTCTTGTTGCCGTCGCCTTGCGTACGCAGGAAGTTCTCCAGATCGCGCACCGACTTTTTGCGCTCCATGACGGCGGTGAGCAGACGGTCGGCAGCCGCTTCGCCAACCCGTTCGAAAATCAGTTTCAGGAAATATGCCGCTTGCAGGCCGACCACGTCGTTGGCGCTGGCCATCCGCTCGAGGAGGGTGTTGGGCAGTGCGTTCAGCGATAGTGTCTTGCTGATCGACGCTTTGTCCTTGCCGATCTTTTCCGCGAGTGTGTTCTGGTCGGGAAAGACCTTTTCGTCGAGCAGGCGCTTCCACGCGACCGCATCGTCAAAGATCGTCTGGCGTTCGTGGTCGTGGTTCGCGCGGTACGCGATCGTGTAGAGCTGCTCGGGCGTGTGATCGGTACGGAACGTCGCGTTGATCGTCTCGTCGCCGTTGATGCTCGTCGCACGCAGGCGGCGTTGACCATCGATCACGACGAGCTTGCCCGGGAATTCCGGAAGGCGCGTCACCTTGATCGGCTCGATCTGCCCTTCCCGCTTCAGCGTCAACGCCAGTTCGTGCAGGCTCGATTCAGAGTAGAACACGCGTGGGTTGAACGGATTCGGGATGCAGTCCTTGACCGCGACTTTTTGCGGTGCGCCGAGGTCGGGTGTATCGGTTGGCGTCGTCACGGTCGGCGCGATTGCGATCGCGGCTTCGACGGCGGTATTCGACGCCGCCGAGGGCTCGGGCAAGCGCGTTTCCAGTGCGGCGTTTTCTTGCGCGAGGCCGCGCAGCAGACCGGCCGCGAGATGCAGATTGCCCGTCGGCTTTTTTTCCTTCGAAGTGTCCTTAGCCATGAGCGGCTCCGGTGGCGCGCGTCGACGCGATGTATTGGGCCATTTCTGTAACGAGTTTTTCGATCTCCGCGCGGGCCTCCTTCAGCCCTTTCAGATATCGGTTGTGATGGTGAATCGTCGTGCCGAGAGCAAATGTCTGCCGGTAGACCTCGCGCTGCGCGATCTGACTATCGAGCAGATGCTCCCCTATTTCTTCTGCCTTTAGAATTTTTAAAATCTCTTCTCTCATTTTAGTTTTTCCATTGACGCTATTTAACATCAACGCAGAAGAAAGATTTGGGTTTCTAACGGCTCGCATCGACTCGATCATGCGAATCATGGCGACGGTACTGTAAAGGTCGGCGGGCGACGGCGACAGCGGCACCAGGCAGAAGTCGGCAACTTCAAGCACTGATGCGATTCGTGGATCTTCGAGGTTACCCGGACAATCGACGACGATTACGTCGAAATTCGCATCTTGTTTTTTGATCTCGCCACCGATTCCTCGGCCGGCCGGGGCGAGGGACAGGACCGTCATCGGAAGCGTATTTTCCCCGCTCGTGACCCATCGCACTGAAGTGCCTTGGGGATCGGCATCGATCAAGGCGACTTTGTTGCCGCCTGCTTCGAAGGCGGCCGCGATGTTGACCGAGATGGTCGTCTTTCCGGTCCCACCTTTTTGGTTGCTGACGGCGATCTTGAAAGCCATTAAATCTCTCCAAGGAGTTTTGCGTAATATATGCAAATATTTTTGGAAAGTCCAGAGAAACGGCTTATTTCGAGGCGCGAGCCATCCTTAGTTGTCACGTGACAAGTCGGCTGGATAGCTACCGTAGCTGATCTTCGAGCGGCACGGACGGAATGGCTTTAAATCGGGCAGTGATTGCCGAAGTGACAAATCGCTTTTCTATGCACTCATTGATCTGGGTGGCCCGTATTTCATGTTGGATGGTGCCAACGCTCAAGTGCCCAGGACGCCCAAGCACCGATCCCTTGATGAAGGTTGTCACCTAACAACGGTGTGGGCGACCAACAATCGCGGATGTCTTTGGCACAGCGCGTTGGCGCCTTGCCTTTGCTGGGGCTCTAAACCTTGCTGAGAGCCACGGGCCACGCTCAAATGCGGCCGGATGCGGAAGGCGGTTGTCACGTGACAACGACTTGCGCCCAAGCGGCGGCTGGCGTTGATACCGAAGGAGCCGAAATGCGGCGCGTTACGGCGCGCGCCGGATTTCGATCGCTTCGGGGATAAGACCGAGGGTCGACTGGGTTGTTACGTGACAACCGCGCGTCGGTTCTTCATATGCGAGCGGGGCTCGAGAAACATCGGCCGCGCGTGACGCTCGGCGATGGGCCCAACGACCTACAGCCCTGCATGCCATGACAGCCGTGCGATGATCTGCCCCTAATATCGCGCCGTACATCCTCAGCCGAAGCTATCGGATGTTGGGTTTAGTGCGGTCTCGCGTGCCGCGCGCCAGCCAGGTGTGGAGTGGGGCAGATAGCGCCCCTCGTCGCGTCACGTTAACGGGAGATTCTCGGCGACGATGTGACGACTAGACGCGCCGGCCGACTGGCCGTGAAACATTTCTCCAAAAAGCGGGCGCAAGCGGAAACCCTTATCCTGCAATGGTTTGCCCTGCATTCTTCATGTTGTTTCACGGGAAGATCTGCCATTGCCGGTTCGAATTAGGGGGCGCATGCGCGACCGGGTCTGAAATTCTCCAGGGCACCCTCAATACGACTACATTCATTGTATCTGAAACGTATTATGTAGTTTTCGATACATTCGAGCGGGCGGTGGAGCGGTTTCCGCAGGGGCGCAATGTGCAGTTGTCACGTGACAACACAGTGTGGGCGCGCAACTGTTAGTCCGACCGATGACGGCGGGGACCTAGAGTTCGTGGTTGAAAAGGCGCCAACCTCCGATCGGCGAGAGGCGGGTGCTGCCGAATCCGAATCAGTGTTCCCGACACTAAAGCCCGCGACGACACGATTCCCAGCAGGGTGATCGACAATCGCGTCGCTGAGCAACCGCAGACTCCCCGAAGCCAATTGGTTGTTTTCTCGCATGGGGCTTCAGGAGCGAGATGCGCTAGCGCCACGGGGCGCAGACAAATCGACGCATAGCCGCCCCGACTCCGTGCGTCTACTTCGCCGATCGCGCTGCGCACAATGGCCATCGCCACACCTTCTTGGAAGGCGCTGCCAATGCCTGCTTAACTGTTCGCCACCACCGTTCGCCGCGATGCGGCTCGTTGAGATCCACCCGCTCGCCCATCCTTGGAGTCGACAATTGAATGCCGTGGGCGACCGACAACGCGGTGACACGTTCGAACGGTTCGTGCCAGCAATGCATCGCGAGATCGAATGTGCCGTTATGAATTGGGATCAGCGTACGACCTCGCAGATCGATATGGGCCTGGATTGTCTCCTCCGGCTGCATATGCACGTATGGCCATTGCGGGTCGTACGCTCCGGTCTCGACGAATGTCACATCGAACGGTCCGAGGCGCTCGCCGATCATTCGGAAGTCGTCGAAGTACCCGGTGTCGCCACTAAAGAACATGCGCAGTTCGTCGTCAACGATGACCCACGACGCCCACAGCGTGCTATTGCCGTCAAACAGGCTGCGCCCCGAAAAATGCTGGGCGGGCGTCGCGGTGAGCGTCAGGCCGGCGACGTCAACGCTTTGCCACCAGTCGAGCTGGCGCACCTTCCCGGCGTCGATGCCCCATTCGATCAGGCGGTCGCCGACACCGAGCGTCGTAACGAAGACACTCGTGGTGTCCGCCAGCGCGCTCACCGCATCGCGATCGAGGTGATCATAGTGATCGTGGGAAAGTATCACGCCGCGCAACGGCGGTAGATCGCCGAGTTCAATCGGCGGCGCATGGAAGCGTTTTGGGCCCACGCGCCGAAACGGCGATGCTCGCTCGGCGAATACCGGATCCGTCAACCAGAATTCGCCGCGCAACTTGAATAGCAACGTCGAATGCCCGAGCCGATACAGGCTCCGATCCGGAGCTGCGTCGAGTTGCTCGCGAGTAAGCGGATCGATTGGTAAAACGCCCGTCGGCACCGTGTTGCGCGGTTTGTTGAACAGCATGTTCCAGGCGATGCGAAGCGTCTTGCCAAAACTCTCCGCGGGCCTTGCCGTCGTGTTGCGGAAGCGCTCGCCATCGTGTTGTGGCGAGCCGCCGGACAAATCGCGGCCACGCCTCGCGGCTGCGATACCGAGGACCCGATGAAGAAAAACGAGCGGGGACGCCATATTTGATTTCCCGTCAATAAAAGTATACCGAGCAGTGTAGATCTGTTGGGCGAAAAGTAAACTCAACGGTATAGAATTTCTTTCATGAATACGAACACACCCTCTGAGCGCCTGACCGAAAGAAAGCGAGCGGCCATCCTTGATGCCGCGATCAAGGAATTTCTCGCGGCAGGCTACGACGCGACCAGCATGGATCGCATCGCCGCGCGCGCAAATGTGTCGAAGCGCACGGTGTACAACCATTTCCCCGGCAAGGAGGCGTTGTTCGCCGCGATCCTGCATCGCTTATGGGATGCGACGTGCACCGTCGGCGTGTCCGCTTATCGCGCAGACGTGCCGCTGCGGGAGCAGTTGCTCGTATTGCTTGACCGCAAACTGCGGCTGCTGAGCGACGAAGCGTTTCTCGCACTGGCACGCGTTGCGATCGGCGCCGTCATTCACTCGCCGGAACGTTCACGCGACATGGTGGAGCGCATTGGCGAACGCGAGGAGGATTTGACCGTCTGGATTCGCGCGGCCGCGGCGGCCGGTCGCCTGTCCGCTCCCGATCCGGAATTTGCTGCCCACCAACTGCATGGCATCGTGAAGGCGTTCGCGTTCTGGCCGCAAGTGACGCTTGGTCAGCCGCCGCTCGAAGTTGCGCAGCAGCAAAAGGTCGCGCAAGCGGCCGCGGACATGTTTCTCACGTACTACGGCCGTCCGGCCGACGCGGATTCGTCGGCGCCGGCGCGGGGCTAATCCGGTATCCAATACAGCAGTCACGCGCCGCAATTGGACAACGCGCAGATGCGGGCCCACGCGCACTCCGCTACCCGCCATCAGCGCGGCTGAATCTGACGCGACCGAATAGAGAGAGCGAATACAGATGAAGACGCTGTTGATCGTCTATCACACGATGACCGGAGGCACACGGCAAATGGTCGAAGCGGCCGCCGCCGCGGCGCGCGAGCAGCCCGGCGTCGACGTTCGGTTGCAGCGTGCCGAGGAGACGCACGCAGACGACGTGCTCGCCGCCGACGCATATCTGTTCGCGACGCCGGAAAATCTCGCGGCGATGTCCGGGATGATGAAAGACTTCTTCGATCGCTGTTACTACGCGGCGGTCGATCGCGTGAACGGTCGTCCGTATGCGGCGATGATTTGTGCGGGCAGCGACGGACAGAACGCGCTGCGCCAGATCGATCGAATCGCGACCGGATGGCGGCTCAGGCGTGTGGTGCCGGGCTTGATCGTCTGTACCCACGCGCAGACGCCCGAGCGCATCCTCGCGCCGAAAATGATCGACCGCGAGGATCTCGAGCGCTGCGCGGAGACCGGTGCAGCGCTTGCTGCCGGGTTAGCGCTTGGCGTGTTTTGATCGATCGTCAATGCGAACCCGTTGATACGAAGCAGTCCCATACACGACGCTTCCCAATACGCGGCTCCGTTGCTATCAATTGGAAGGATTCGCAGCCTCGATGTAATGCGGACAGGGCGCACACCGCCAGTTTCCGTTGCATTGCCGGATCCGATGTAGATGCTGCCGATCGTCGTTGGCACATGCCGTCGACCGGAGATACCTGATGCCGCCTCCCGTCGCCGCCATCGTACGAGTGCCCACATGGCATGCGATTGCATATCGATGCATACGCAACCAAGGCCACCACGGCAGCGTGTGACGCGAATCACTGAACGCACCGACCGCGCGACACGCAGCATGCAAAGGATGGCACAGCCATATGTTGAATGACCCGTAACGCGACATGCGAACGCCAACGCCGCCAATGACAACGTCCAAGTTTCGTGCGGCGGAACAACGCACGCATTACACGCATTACGCACCGCACCTCAAACGCGGGTAAAGCGGCGCTACGTAACACGCGGTCGTTATTCGACGAAAACGCAGCGATAATGCGCAGCACGCTGATTCGGACGCCCCGCGGCCCCGGTTCCAGCCAAATATGAACCCGTCGGCGAACCGACCGTCGCGCGTACCGGTATACTTCCACTCCTGCCTTCTCCGGCATCGTGGCCGGGTGCCTGAAACAGCGGCGATGGCGATGCGGCCCCGCAATCGCGTGCATCGGCGGCAAACAAGCCGCATGCGATGCGGCATGTCGATGTGCGAAGCGGCTGCACGAACCACGCCTTATATTCCTGGTGGATTGAATTTATGGGTTTTGAACAACTTGCCGAATTGCGGGCGCAGCTCGCAGCTAAGGCCAAGCAGGAGCGCAACGCGAAGCAACCGGCAATGCAACCGGACGCCGGTGCAAAGCCCAAGTCGGGCAACCGGCCGGCTCGCGGGGCCAAATCGGGTGCCCCGGCCAAAGCGCCGTCCGGCGCCAAGCCCGCTTCGGCGAAACCGTCGACGCCGGTCGATCCGGTCATCGTCGCGATCGGCAAACTGCAGCGTCGGTTCCCGCGCGCATTCCCGAAGAATCCGGCTCCGAAGGTGCCCCTGAAGGTCGGCATCTGGGACGACCTCGCGCGCGAGGCGCAGTCCGTCGGGCTGAGCGAAGCGGAGTTGCGCGAAGCGATGTCCACGTGGTGCCGCGGCAATCGTTATTGGTCGTGTCTGGTCGAAGACGCGGTGCGGGTCGATCTGCAAGGTAACGAAGCCGGTCGCGTGACGCACGACGATGCCGCGCGCGCGCGCCGCTTGAAATCGCGCCGGCCGGGCAAGGGTGGGGCGCAGGCAGCAAAGGGTGCACCGCAGCAGCCGAAAGCGCAGGCGCCTGTCGACGCGGCAGTAGCGCAGCCGGCGGCCGCAGATGCACCGACGGATGCGCCTTCGGACGCAGCATCGCAGGCCGAACAGCAGACGGCTGCGAACGAGTAACGCCCGATGTGTTGCCGCGCGAGCGCGCGGCAACATCCAGTCCGCGCTGCGTATGCAGTGCATCGTGTGACGGACCGGCGAACGCTCAAGAGCGCGTCGGTACGACCTGCACTGCCCACACCGCCATCACCTGATTTCCATCATCGCACCGGCATCGAACTGCCTGGCGGTCGACGGCGCTTGGCCCGTGGGTCATCGGTGTCCGCTTTGTCGCCGCGCCCTTTGCTGTCGACCCCAATCGACGAACTATCCCGACCGTCCGCCGCTCCGCGCGCTGCGCCGCTGCGCAGAACCGCCGCTGCGCAGACACGCGACGACGCAGGCAACGCATCAATCGCGTCGAGTGGATATAAATCCGATACGAAGCCGTATACGCAATCGCAAGTTGCGACCTCACGAACAGATTCACCGCAAACAATAATAGTTCGGGCTACTGATATCGCCACACCTCGGCGCGACTCACGCCGACAGATCTCCGACGAAGAGCCGGCCGAGTAGCTCCGCACGAATCCATATCGCAGATATCGGCTTCGCCGCGCCCGATCGGCCAGCACGTCAGCGAGCCCCGATGCGCTATCACCACGCCGCGCCGCGATTGCCTTACGTCGATTGTCGCCGCGCGCCGCAACCGCCATAATGTCTCGCCCGAACCGCCGCGCCGGCACGCATCATGCGCGCGACGCAATACCACCCGCAGCCGAAAGCTCAACCGAATCGCGCTGCCCGGCGCTCGATGTAAACGCACCGCAAAACCGATTTCGCTGAAGCACCGCCCGCCGCCCGCTGGCCCGATCTCCCGGCGCACAATACCGATACCCACTCACGACCCTCAACGCCAATCCGCATCATGAACCCGAGACGTTCCGCAATTCTCGTCGCGCTCACAGCCGCCGTCTTGTTCGGCGCTGCGACGCCGCTCGCCAAGGCGCTGATCGGTACGATGTCGCCGTTCATGGTCGCAGGTCTTTTCTATCTCGGCAGCGGTGTCGGCCTCGGGGTTGTAATCGGCCTGCGCGCATTGCGCGGGCACCGTCCGTCGACGGATGGCGCCGCACCGCTGCAACGTGCCGAACTGCCTTGGCTCGCCGGTGCGATCGCGGCCGGCGGCATCGCAGGCCCTGCGTTGCTGATGCTCGGGCTGTCGACGACGCCGGCCGCGACGAGCGCGTTGCTGCTCAATCTGGAAGGCGTGTTGACCGCCGTCATCGCGTGGGTCGTATTCCGCGAGAACGTCGATCTGCAGGTGTTCGGCGGCATGGTGGCGATCGTCGCCGGGGGCATCCTGCTGTCGTGGGCGCCGGCCCAGGCGGGCGTGCCGGCCGGTGCGCTGCTGATTGCCGGCGCCTGTCTGTGCTGGGCGATCGACAACAACCTGACGCGCAAGGTCGCCGCGAACGACGCGATGGTCATCGCATGCGTGAAGGGCCTCGTCGCGGGCCCGGTGAATATCGCCATCGCGCTCGCGACGGGCGCCGCGTTGCCGACCGTTCCGATTACGCTCGCCGCGATGCTCACCGGACTCGGCGGATATGGCATCAGTCTCGTGCTGTTCGTCGTCGCGCTGCGCCACCTCGGCAGCGCACGCACGGGTGCGTACTTCTCCGTGGCGCCGCTGTTCGGCGTCTTGCTGTCACTGTTGATCTGGCCGGCGCTGCCGTCCGTCACGTTCTGGGCCGCCTCCGCACTGATGGCGCTCGGCATCTGGCTGCATGTGCGCGAGCGGCACGAACACGAGCACGCGCACGAACGGCTCGAACACGCGCACCGGCATCGTCACGACGAACACCATCAGCACGCGCACGACTTTCCGTACGACGGCAACGAGCCGCACACCCATCCGCACGTGCATCTGCCGATCACGCACAGTCACGCGCATTTTCCGGACATTCATCACCGTCATCGGCACTGACAAAGACGAGGACGTCGTCTGCCTGGACGGCAAAGTAACCGTTTATGGGGCGTCGTTCCTCGTTCCCCTGCGGTACCAATGCTGATTATTCGGTGCGAGCGCGGCACTTACCGCGCGCTCGCCCATGCCGGCGCTAACGCGTGGCGGCCACGCCGACGACGTCGCGGCGGATGTCTTCAAAACATCGATCTTGTTGCTATGCCCGCAAGCTGATTTGCGCAGCCAACGCATACGGGTGTCGCCAACTGCTCCGGGTCGTTACGGCGCTCAGCTGCGTGAACGGCCAATCACGCGACGGCGACGATCACGCTCGATGCCTTGAAGACTGCGGATGCGGCCTTGCCGCTCGCGAGACCGAGACGATCGACGCTATCGTTGGTAACGATCGCGACGATCTCGGCGCCGCCGGCTGCGCGAATCACGACTTCGGAATTCACCGCGCCTTTCGCAATCGACGACACGGTGCCGGCGATGCAGTTGCGGGCCGATACCTTGCTGCTGTCGACGTCGACCATCACGATCACCGACGACGCCTTGACGAGCGCGAAGGCGTTCGTCCCCGCCGCGAGGCCCAGCGACGCTGCGCTGCCGTGCGTGATCACGGCGACGATCTCGAGGCCATTGTCGGTACGCAGCGTGACTTCGTCGTTGACGGCGCCGGGCTTGACGACGTCGATCCGGCCGGGGAATTGGTTACGGGCGCTGGTTCGCATGAGGACTCTCCGGGAAGTGAGCCGCGCGACGCGCGGCGAGCGAAGGACGAAAACCGCAGACGAGTTTATCGGGAATGCGGGTGCGGCGCGATGTCGGCGCGGTCTTCTCCGCAACGGCGATTGCGCGTGAACGCAACCGCGACCGCGGGGCGGTAGTAGACGCGACACGCTCGTCGCGCTTTGTCGCCACACGGAAACTTACCGACCCATTGCCGATGCCGCCGACTTAGCCGCCGCCGATGCTGGTGCCGAACCCGCCCCCGAACCCGCCGCCACGCCCGCCACCACCTCCCCATCGCCCTCCCACCCCCCGCCGAGCGCGAGGAACAACCTGACCTGATCCGCCGCAACCTGCCCCTCAGCCGCCGCGACCTGCGCGCGCACGCTCGTCAACGTGCGCGTCGCATCCAGATCCGAAATGAACGACTCGCGCCCGGCCATATAGAGCCGGTGCGTTTCGTCGGCGGAACTTCGCGCCGATTCGTAGGCCGTGCGCAGCGCGTCGGTGCGCTGCACGTCGGCCGCATAGGTCGCGAGGCTCGACTGCGTTTCGCGCAGCGCGTTCAGCACGACGCCGTCGAAGTGCGCGAGCGCGCCGCCGGTCGCCGCTTCGGCTTCGCGCACGCGCGCACGCTGGCCGTTGATCGGGAACGCCCAGCTGATCAGCGGCCCGAACGACCAGCGGTTGGTGGTCGACGAGAACAGATCGGCGGCGACGCCGACCGAACCCGCGGATAACCCGATGCTCACCGACGGATACAGCGCGGCGGTTGCCACGCCGATGCGGGCCGTGGCAGCCGCGAGCTGGCGCTCGGCTTCGCGAACGTCGGGACGGCGGCGCAGCAGCGCGGCGCCGTCGCCGATCGGGATCGGTTGGCGCAGCCGCGGCAGCCGCTCGCATTCGGCGACGGCCTTCGGCAGATCTGCGGGCGCTCGCGCGAGCAAGGCGGCGAGCTGGTATTGCGCGATCTTGCGCCGGCCTTCGAAGCGCGGGATGTCGGCCGACAGCGTGCGTACCTGCGTGACGCCGCGCGTCACGTCGGTCTGATTGCCGCGTCCCGCGTCGCGCAGCCGCTGCGACAGCTTCACACGCTGCTGCTGCAGCGCGAGCGACTGCTTCGCGATCGCGAGTTCGTCGCCGGCGGAGCACGACTCGACGTACGCCCGCACCACATCCGCGACGACGGTGATGCGCGCGAGGTCGGCCGCCGCCTGCACCGCGTCGCTGTCCGCGTGCGCGGCCTCGACGCCACGCCGCAGCTTGCCGAACAGATCGAGCTCGTACGACACGTTGATGCCGACCGCGCCTTCGTTGACGACCGGCAGCTTGTTCTCGAGCAGATACTGTTCGGCCGATTCCTGCGCGCGTTGCACGCCGGCTTCGGCGTGGCCCGAGAAGCCGCCCTGTTCGTTGGCGACCTCCAGCGCCGCGCGCGAGCGCGCGAGGTTCGCTGCAGCGACGCGCAGGTCGGTGTTCGATTTCAGCGCGCTCTGCACCAGCGCATTCAGCACCGGATCGTCGTACAGCTGCCACCAGTTGCCGGGCACCGCATCGCGCGAGACGAGCGCGCCGTCCGCATCGTCGAGCGCATGGTTCGCGAGCGGCGCATTCACGTATGCGTGCTGCGGCAGCGCGTAATCGGGGCCGACCGACTTGCACGCGCCGAGTGCGAGCGCGAGCGGCGCGAGCGCCGCCGCGAGGCGCAGCCCATGCCGCTTCATTGCGATGCTCCAGTCGCGCTGGCCGCGGCGGGCGCCGATGCCGGCCGCGTCTTGTCGTCACGGCGCGCGTCATGCGAGCGCACCGCGACGGTCGCGGTGCGGCCGGCGATCATCCGGAAATCGTCCGGCACCTCGTCGAGCACGACGCGCACCGGCACGCGCTGCGCGAGCCGCACCCAGCTGAATGCCGGGTTCACGTTCGGCAGCAGGTTCGCGCCCTGCGTGCGGTCGCGATCCTCGATCGCGGCGACGATGCTCTGCACGTGGCCGCGCAACGGATGCGGCTCGCCCATCACGACGATGTCGACCGGCTCGCCGATATGGATGCCGCGCAGCTTGGTTTCCTCGAAATAGCCGTCCACGCGGAACGAGTTGCGATCGACGACCGACAGCACCGCACGGCCGGCCGCCACGTATTCGCCGGTGCGCGGCGCGCGATCGTTCAGATAGCCGTCGACCGGGCTCACGATCGTGGTGCGCTGGAGATTCAGTTTCGCGGTGTCGAGCGACACCTGCGCATCGGCGACGGCGGCTTCGCCCTGCTCGACGCGCGTGCGGCTTTCCTCGACCTGTTCGCTCGCCACCAGATTGCCGAGCTGCAGGTTGCGCGCATATTCGCGCTTCGCCTGGGCGAGCGTCGCGCGGCGCTGCGCGAGGGTCGCTTCGGCGAGGCGTTGCGCGAGCGTGTAGCGCGCCTGATCGATCACGAACAGCACCTGGCCGCGCTTGACCTCCTGGTTGTCGGCGACCTGCACCGACGTGATGAGGCCGGCCACGTCCGGCGCGACCTGGATCACGTCGGCGCGCACGTGCCCGTCGCGGGTCCACGGCGAGAACATGTAGTAATTGATGATGCGCCACAACACGAGGGCGGCCACGACGACGACGATCAGCGTGAGCAGGATCTGTCCTGCCGAGTACCAGGTTTTTTTCACGATTAGCTAGCCACGAGATGGTGAGACACGACCACGACGGCGGCAAGCACGAACACGTAGATGCCGAGATCGAAGATCGAACGGTGCCAGACGAGGCGGTAGAAGCCGACGCGCTCGAGCAGCGCGCGCACGACGATGTTGATCAGATACGCGATCAGCATCAGCACGAGGGGAGCCGGCACGAATACGCCGAAGATGTCGATTTCGCCGATCATGGTCGCGCTCGGAAGGACGGGTGGGAAAGCCGGATCATGCGCGTGCTCCGTCCGCCGTGGCCTGCGGCGGCTGCGCGGCCGCGGCCGGGTACAGCGACAGCCGCAGCCCGACGAGCGCGTGCAGCGTATTGCGCAAGCGCCGGTGCGCGGCGCGCGACGTCGGTGCCGCAGGCGTCGCGCCGGCCTCCGCCGCGCCGGCCGACGCGGCGTGCGGCCGCGTGCGGCCCGCCACGCGCCGCAGCGCATCGTCGATCGACGCGAGCAGCGCGGGCGGCGCCGGCTGCCGTGCGTTGGCGGCCGCGCAGCGCGCGTAGTGATCGGTGACGCCGGCCAGCACGCGGTCGATCGCATCGGGCACGTCGCCCGACAGTCTGCGGCGCGCGCGGCGCAGGTCGAGCGCGTTCAGCGCGATGCGCAGGTCGCGGAAGCTCTCGATCGACGGATGACGATGATCGTCCGACGCGCCGAGCCGCGGCAGCAATTGCGTGACGCGATCGAGCATCCGCGACGCATGGTTGCGCTGGTCGTCGAGCGGCTGCGTCGACGCGGAGCGCGCGACGTCCTCCCAGCCCGAGCGCAGCAGCCGTCGCACGGCGAGTTCGGCGCCGAACGGCCGCGTCGCGCGCGTCCACAGATACGCGAACAGCAACCCGGCGACACCGGCGAGGTTGCTGTTCAGGAACACGAAGAAGTCGGCGTCGTACGCGCTCTGGATGCTGATGAAGGTCGCCGTGTTGACGGCGACGAGCATCGTCACCATGTTGAACTGCGGGCGCGGCAGCAGCGTGCCGATCAGGATGAACGGGCCGGCGAACATCAGCACGAGCATCGCGAAGTCGTGCACGTGCGGCAGCACGGCGAACAGGTACAGGCCCGCGAACACGACGCTCGCGGCGGTCGCGAGGAAGAACTTGAACACGAGCGGTGCGGGCTCGTCGAGCGCGGCGAAGAAGCTGCACGCGACGGCGGCCAGCGTGACCGCGCCGGCGCCGTCGTGCCAGCCCGACGCGATCCACAGCCAGCACGCGAACACGATCGCGCCGGCCACGGTCAGCGTCGAGAACAGCATCATCCCGCGATCGAAGAAACGCTCGGTGCCGCCGAGCCGCCAGTGCCTGAAACGCGGCTGCCAGATGCCCGACTCGTTCGCGATCAGCGCGCGCAGCGAGCGGCAGTCCTGCCAGATGTCGATGACCTGACGCAGCCGCCACAGCGCATTCGACAGCAGCGCGCCGTCCCAGCTCGCGAGTGCGCTGTCGGGCGGCTGCAGCGACGCGATGCGCGCGCGCAGGTCGTCCGCGGCCGGATCGTGCGCCATCTCGCCGCCGGTGTCGGCCTTCACGGCCGGCAGCGGCGCATCGAACCACTTCGCGGCGTCGGCGAGCAGCGCGTCGAGCCCGGGCGGCCGCACTTTCAGTTCGCGCATCAGCGCGACGAGCGGGTCGGCCAGCGACGACATCAGCGGCAGGAACAGCTGCATCCGGCCCGCGAGCGCCTGCGCGCGCTCGAGCACGCGCGGATGCGCGTGGTCGTAGCTCAGCTGGCTCAGCAGAAACTCGAGGCCGGTGATGGTGGCGGCGAGGCGCTGGCGGCACGCGGACAGCGCCTTGCCCGCGAGATGCCCGGACAACGTCTCGCGCCCGTAGAACGCGGCATCCTTGAACCATGCATCGGTGCGTTCGATCAGCGTCGGCGCGAGCCGGTTCGGGAACACGGTGCTGCCGACCACGCTCGCGCACACGATGCCGAGCACGATCTCCTCGGTGCGGGCGATCGCGACGTCGAAGATCGTCGACGGATCGGCCACCGTCGGCAGCGCGATGAGCGGCATCGTGTAACCGGCCAGCATGAACACGTAGCTGCGCGCGGTGCGGTCCGAGATCGCGAGGTAGAGCAGCGTGCCGCACCACGTCGCGACGATGATGCTGAACAGGATCGGCGTCTCGACGAATGGCGGCACGAACAGGATCGCGGCGGCTGCGCCGAGCGCGGTGCCGAGCGCGCGATACAGCGCCTTGGAACGCGTCGCGCCGACGAACGGGTTCGACACGATGTAGACGCTCGCCATCGCCCAGTACGGACGCGGCAGCTGAAAATACAGGCCGAGGTACAGCGCGAGCATCGACGCGGCGAACGTCTTGCCCGAGAACAGCCAGTCGCGAAGGCTCGGAAAGGTCATGACGCGGAACTGGCGGATTGCGGCGCGCCCGGGGCCGGGTTCGGCACGTCGGCGGCGTTGAACGCATTCAGCACGCGCAGCGTCGCCTCGAGGTCGGCGCGCGACACGCCCTTGAGCACCTGCGCGCGCAGCACGCGCAGGTCTTCTTCCATCTTCGCGGTGACCGAGCGGCCGGCGGCCGTCAGCGAGATCGTTTTCGCGCGACGATCGTACGGGTCCTCGTCGCGGCGCGCGAGACCGGCCGCGCACAGCTGGTCGAGCAGCCGCACGAGCGACGGCCCTTCGATGCCGACGTGTTCGGCCAGCGTGCCCTGGCGCACGCCTTCGCCCAGGCGCCCGGCGATCAGCAGCGGCGTGGCGCAGGCCTCGGACACGTTGTATGCGGTCAGCACCGCGTCGCTGGTGCGGCGCCACTTGCGCGCGCTGAGCACCAGCAGGCTGCTGACGGCGAGGCGGAGATCGGGCAGATTCGTCATGCACGAGATGATAGGGGCAAAGTAATTCGATAGCAAACTACCGTTTTTGTCATGCGGATGTCTTGCAGCTTCTGTGCATCGGCCGCGCAACGGCCGTCCAAAGCCGCGGTGCGCCGACCGACGAAGCTCCGATTCGCGAGCCGGTGACAAGCGGGTGGTGCAGTGCCGCATCGCCCGACCGATCGATTAGTCGTACCGTTGGTGTCGACGTGCGCCATAGCGGTGCAGTACACCGGGCACGCACCATGCGCGACGTCGCGCGCGGCACGCGACACCCGCGTCACACCGCACGCAATTGCACTAGGTCCTGTTCACATTCTCACCAGCGGCCCAAAGGCGCAGGTAAGCACCGCGAAGGCGAGATAGTTGCCTGCGAGCTTGTCGTAACGAGTGGAGCCGCTTGGTCTTTCGATTCGAGCGCGGTGGAATAACGGCCTTCGCATGTGCAGCGCGGATGGTGTTCACGAAGGCATCCGAGTCATAGCCTTTATATGAACGCGTCCCGTTTGCAACAGTTTTCGTGGGTTCAGACTGACAGGATGGGCTGCAGCTTTATATCCGGCCTTGTTGCAGCCGGTACAACTGCTGCAGGCCCCTATGAAATTCGCTGACTCGCACCTCATTTGTCCGGCGAGCTCGAAGCTCATCAGGCTATACAGGTTTAGCGAGTCCCGGTCCTACCTGGCTTGTCATCGCACTCGATTGCTGCGCAACCTTTCGACGTTCACCCTGTGTTAAACGTTTATCTTCAACCCGGTGTTGGCCTGTTCAAACGGGTCTCACACTCACGTAGCCTTTCTGATACTGCCGATCGTGAGCCAGCACGGCCCAGATCGTTCTTGCCATCTTGTTGGCCAACGCGACGACGATTACGTTCATTGGTCGCCGCTTCTTCATCTGCTCGACCCAGGGGCCAGGATCTTTCGCGTGTGTCAGAACGCTGCGTGCACCGTGAATCAGCAGCGTGCGCAAATACGTGTCGCCGCGCTTGCTGATACCGTGCAGATTCACCTTGCCACCTGAGCCCGTCTGCTCCGGCACCAGTCCCGCCCATGCCGCAAACTCTCGACCTGATCTGAATGCCTTTGCGTCACCCATCATCGCCACCGCTGCCGTCGCCGTCAGAAGGCCGACACCGGGAATCTCGCTGATCGCCTTCACAGCCCGGTTCTCCTTCTGCCACGCACGCATGCGTCGCTCGATCTCGGCAATCTGTCCGTCCAGCCTCGCCAGCTCGTTCCAGTGCTCGCGCAACGTGGCGATCAACGCTACTGGCAATCGCTCTGCAAGCCGCCCCAGCACCGCCGGAATCTCGCCATCCAGTTTCGCGCGGCCCCGGCTCATCACCTCGCCGTATTCCGTCAGCAGCCCTCGCAGTCCGTTGCTCTGCATCGTGCGGAACTTCACCAGTTGCTCGCGCATCCGGTGCAACGTCAACATCGCCTGCTGCATTTCCGTTTTCACCGCCACCGGCTTGCCGGGCTGCCGCACCGCCAGCCAGATCGCCTTGGCATCGGCCGCATCGCTCTTGTTCCGAATGTTGAATGCCTTCACGAACTCCGCCGGCATCAACCTGACTTCGTGGCCCATCTGGATCAACTGCCTCGCCTAGTGGTGCGCTCCACCGCAGGCTTCCATTCCGATCAGGCATCTGGCACGGTTGGCAAAGTGCTCAAGAAACTTGGCCCGCTTGATAGGCTTGTTCACGATTTCGCCCGTTTCCTGATCGATGTAATGAACCTGGAACACGTGCTTGGCGATGTCTACACCGACTGCAATACTGTCCATCGTGGATCCTCCGGTTGCTTTGGAAATGCGTGCATTTTCCACCTAGGCACATCGATGCCGTTGGCCCGTGAGGGTCCACACCCTTCCGTTTCCTCCCACTCGGCCGCAGGGTGGGACGCGTTCATTTCATTTGTCGGCGATCACAGCACCTGTGCGCAAATGCTCAACCAATTCGTGCGCACGGGAAATATCCGAGACCTGTCCTTCGGTGGCGATCATTCGCAGGGGGCGCCCGGCTTCATCGACAGCCAGATGCAGCTTGGTCGTCAGTCCACCGCGCGAACGCCCGAGCCCTTGCGGGCCGCTTTTTTTCGGGCCCCGGCCGAATGCTGGTGCGCACGCACGATGGTCGAGTCGATCAGCACGCGTTTGATCTCCGCTTCGTCGGACACTGCGTGCGCAACGCGCCCCCACACGCCTTTGCGACGCCACCGGGAGAAGCGCATGTACACCGTATGCCATCGTCCGAATTCCTTCGGCAGATCGCGCCACGGGCAACCGGTCCGGCCAATCCACAGAACCCCTTCGATAAACCAGCGATTGTCGGTCGCCGTTCGCCCTGGATCGCCTTCCTTGCCCTGCAACACCGATTCGATTCGTGCCCATACCTCGTTGCTCAGTAACGTTCGAATCATCTTGGCCTGCTCGCGCAAAAGACAAGATGTAAACACATTTCGTTGAATGTAAACAGACCCTAAGGAGCCGCACGCGAAAGCGCCGGCGCCTCGGAGCCTCGCCAAGCAACCGGTGTCGACGGCCGCGCATGCGAGATCGAAACGGACGGCCGCGCGATCATGCGCGCGCGGCGACGACATCGCCAATCCGCCGCACCTGAAACGCAGATCGCCCGCCGTCCGGTGCCGGGCGGCGGGCGATTCGACGGTTACCGTTTATGGGAGGCGCTGCGTGCTCGGTCGCGCGTCAACGTGCTTGCCCCGGTACCGCGTCGCCGCGCAGCGAGCAGCCGCGCGTCTCGATCACCGCCGACAGCGCGACGAGCCCGACCGCGCACGCGGCCATCATGTAGTAGGCGGGGATCATCGTGTTGCCGGTCTTGCCGATCAGCCAGTCGTTGACGATCGGCGCGGTGCCGCCGAACAGCGACGTCGACACGTTGTACGCGATCGCCATGCCCGCATAGCGCACGTGGGTCGGAAACATCGCCGGGAACATCGCGGAAATGGTCGCGAGCTGCGGCACGTACAGCAGGCCGAGCACCGCGAAGCCGACGAATGCGCCGAGCACGCCGTGCGTCATCAGCGCGAACATCGGCACGGCCGCGACGAACAACCCGACGAGCGAGATCCACCACATCGTCTTGCGGCCGACGCGATCCGACAGCCAGCCGGCGAACGGCAGCAGCACCATCATCGCGAGCATGCCGAGCAGCGGAATCAACAGCGACAGGTTTTCGCTGACGCCGAGTTCCTTGTGCATGTAGGTCGGCATGTACGCGAGCAGCACGTAGTTGACGACGTTCAGCGCCACGACGAGCCCGCCGAGCAGCAGCAGCGGCCTCGCATAGCGGACCAGCAGCCGGCCGAGCGGCAGCGCGGCGGCCGCGGCGCTCTGCTCGCGCCGCTGCGCCTGTTCTTCGAGCTCGCGGAACACCGGCGTTTCCTCGAGGCGCGAGCGCAGGTAGAAGCCGATCAGCCCGAGCGGCGCCGCGACGAGGAACGGTAGTCGCCAGCCCCAGGCGTGCATCGCGGTGTCGCCGAGCAGCAGCGCGAAGCCGAGCATCAGCAGCGCGCCGAGCGAAAACCCGGCGAGCGTCGCGAACTCGAGGAAGCTGCCGCACAGGCCGCGTCGCGCGTCGGGCGCGTATTCGGCGATGAAGGTCGCCGCGCCGCCGTATTCGCCGCCGGTCGAGAAGCCCTGCACCATGCGCAGCACGATCAGGGCGGCCGGCGCGAGCCAGCCGGCGCTCGCGTAGGTCGGCAGCACGCCGACCAGCAGCGTGGCGCCCGACATCGTCAGGACGGTCAGCGCGAGCACGCGCTTGCGGCCGAGGCGGTCGCCGAGCGGGCCCCAGAACAGGCCGCCGAGCGGACGGATCAGGAACGAGATCGCGAACGTGCCGAGCGCGAACAGCGTCGCGCTGGCCGTGCTGCCCGGAAACAGCGCGGCCGAAATATAGGCGAGCCCGTACGCGTAAATGCCGTAGTCGAACCATTCGGTCGCATTGCCGAGGGCCGCGGCCGCGATCGCGACGCGCGGCAGACAGTGCGGCTCATCGCCGCGGGAAGCCGCGTCGTCCGCAACGGAAGCGGCCGCGGAAACGGAAGTCATCGATGGCACGTATCGCATGAGGGATCCTCGCTATCAGCATGCGCCCGGACGGGCGCCGACGAGGATCAAAGTAATCCCGCCAATTAGCGACGCCGGATGTCATAGGACGATGTGAGGATCGGGGTTTTCCCCGGGGAGGGGAGCTGGGGTGGGGTGGTGATGCGAGGTGATGCGAGGCCCCCGCGGCGCAGAGCGGGACCGCATGGCAAGGCATGGCCCGAAGCGGCACAACAATGCACAGCACGGCACGACATACCACGCGTCGCGCGCGCTTGCTGCGGCCCCCGTTTGCAGCGTCCGCTTTACCTCCCGCGACGCGGGCGACATGGCGGTCCGCTCCAGCGACGCACCACGCGAGCGCGCCAGCCGACGACAACGACGCCAAACCGGGTGCGCCACGCCGCGCCCAGCCCTACCACGCGCGCGATGGCCGCACACGCCCGCCCGCGCCCCTTCTACCGCACGTGTGGCTGCAACGCGCACAGCCGGTCGCGGGCGACATGGCGGGCGGTTCCATGCCTCCAGCGACGCACCCCGCGAGCGCGCCGGCCGGCGACAACGATGCCGAACCGAGTGCGCCACGCCGCGCCCAGCCCTACCACGCACGCGATGGCCGCAAACGCCTGCCCGCGGCGCCCGCGCCCCGCCTACCGCACGTGCGGCAGCAACGCGCGCAGCCAGTACGTGACGGCCACGGCGCCGCCGTCCGGCGTACCGAGCGCGCGCGTGCCGAGATAGCTCGCCCGTCCCGCGCGCGGCGGCATGTCGGCCGTTTGCCGCGCGCCGTGTTCGGCGGCCTGCACGGCGGCCGCCCATGCGCTCGCGACGTCGTGGTCGTGATCGAGCGCGCGGCCGAACGCGTCGGCGGCCGGCACCAACGCATCGAGCATCGTGCGGTCGCCCGCGCGCGCGCCCCCGAGTTCGCTGATCGCGTCGGCTGCGCCGCGCAGCGCAGCCGCCCAGTCGCGCGCGGACGGCGCGATGGGGTCCGACGCGTCGGCAAGGCGCCGCGATGCGCGCAACAACGCGCTCGCATAGAACGGTCCCGAACTGCCGGCGATCGCGCGCCGCAACGCGGCGCCCAACGCCGCGAGCGTAGCGGCCGGCGCGCCGTAGGCGGTGTCCGGCAGCGCGAGGATCGCCTGCGCGGCGCGATGCATGCTCGCGCCGAGATCGCCGTCGCCGGCCGCGGTATCGAGCTCCGTCAGCGTCGCTTCGTGGTCGAGCAGTGCTTGCGCGACCGCGCGCAGCGCCGGCTGCAAACGCGCAGCCCATGCGCTCGCGGCCGCATCGACCGGCTGGGGCGGCGGCTCGTGCGCGACCGGCGCGTCGATTCGAACATGCGGGTTCACTGCGCCGCCGCCGGGCCATGCGCGCGCCTGCGTCGGCGCGTCGAGCAGCGCGGCCCGTTCGTCGTTCAGCCGCAGCAGCGAGATCGAGCAGCCCGGCATGTTCAGCGCCGACAGGAACGTGCCGGCCCAGGCGCGTGCGACCGTGATGCCGCGCCGGGTCAGGTTGTCGTACGCGGCGCGCAGCACGATCGCGAGCTCCATGTCGGGCGTCGCGCCGAGGCCGTTGACCAGCAGCGCGACGCGTTCGCCGCGATCGAGCACGAGGTCGGCGACGATGCGCGACAGCAGCGTCTCGACCAGCGCGTCGGCCGGCAGCGGCGCGGTGCGTTCGACGCCTTTCTCGCCGTGGATGCCGAGGCCCAGCTCGATCTCGTGATCGGCGAGGCTGAACCCGGACTTGTCCGCGCCGGGGATCGTGCAGCCATCCAGCGCGACGCCCATCGTGCCGAGCTCGGCGGCCGCCTCGCGCGCGACGGCCGCGACGCGCGCGAGCGGCAGCCCGCGTGCGGCGGCGGCGCCGGCCAGCTTGTGAATCAGCACGGTGCCGGCGATGCCGCGCCGCTGGCCGCGCTCGACGACACCGCGCAGCGACACGTCGTCGGCGACGATCACCATCTCGACCGGGATGCCTTCCGCGCGGGCGAGTTCGGCGGCCAGCCCGAAATTGAGGCGGTCGCCGGTGTAGTTCTTCACGACCAGCAGCGCGCCGTTCGGCCCGGCGCTCGCGCGGATCGCGGCGAGCACGGCGTCGGTCGACGGCGACGTGAACACCTCGCCGCACACGGCCGCGCTCAGCATGCCTTCGCCGACGTAACCGCCGTGCGCGGGCTCGTGGCCGCTGCCGCCGCCGGACAGCACGGCGACCGGCCGGCGCGACGGCTCGGGCAGCGGCTGGCGCACGAGCACGTGCTCGTCGCCGAGGATCGCGACATGCGGCGACTGCCGCGCGATGCCTTCGAGCATTTCGCTAACGACATCGGACGGGAGGTTCACGAGCTTCTTCATGGCGAGGGTTCCTGACGGTGGTGCGCAGGGCGGCCGAACCGGGCGGTCTGCGGGCGGTTGATCGTACGCGGTGGGCGGCGGCAATGAAGCGCCGCCCGCCGCGTGACGTAGCATCCGAGCATTCGTAGCACGAATGTAACGAAAATGGCGTCGCTCAGGGGGCCTCGACGCATCGGTCGCATGCGCAGGCCGACGCCCGCATGGCGGCTCGCGCCGCGCGAGCGTGTCGTCGTCGGCACGATTTGTCAGCACGCTTTCAGCAGCCATTCGCGAAACGCGGCCAGCGACGGCAGCGTTTCGTTTTCCGGCGGATACACGAGATAGTAGCTGCGCCGGCTCGTGATCGCGTCGCCGATCGGCACGAGCTCGTGGCGGGTCAGTTCGTCTTCGACGAGCACCTTCGGCACCAGGCCGATGCCGATGCCGGCCCGCACGGCCTGGATCAGGTGCGACGTCAGCTCGAAGCTCGGCCCGACCCGCATGTCGCGATGATCGAGGCCGAAATGCGCGAACCACTCGGCCCACGCGTGCTGATTGCTGGTCACGCCCAGCAGCGTCTGGCCGGCCGCCCAGGCGGGCGCCCGCGCCTTGGCGTTGCGCTGCCCGGCAGCGGCCGGGCTGGCGATCGCGATCAGGAATTCGTTGGACAGCCGGTGCGCGTGCAGGCCCGGCCAGTCGCCGGTGCCGACCGTGATGGCCGCATCGACGTCGTCGGTGTGAAAGTCGATCGCGCCGATCCGCGAATGCAGATGCACCGTCACGCCCGGATGCGCGGCGTAGAAGCCGTGCAGATGCGGCAGCAACCATTTCGAACCGAAGGTCGGCAACGTCGCGAGCCGCAGCGTGCCGGCGCCGGCCTGATGCGACATCGCCTGCAGCGTCGCGCCGCGGATGCGCCCGAGCGCGCCGCTCACTTCGGCGAAGTAGCGCCGCCCGACCTCGGTCAGCTTCACGGAGCGGCCCTCGCGCCGGAACAGCGCGACGCCGAGTTGAGCCTCGAGCGTCTGCACCTGCCGGCTGATCGCGCTCTGGCTCAGCGACAGCTCGTCGGCGGCACGCGTGTAGCTCTCGTGCCGTGCGGCGGCTTCGAACACCAGCAAGAGCGACATCGACGGGGTCAGGCGGCGATAATTCATGAGTTTTATGCAAGCGTTGATGGGGCAGAATTCGTTTGTTCGTCGGACCGTTCCGCAAGATACTGGATTTCCCGCGCGCGTGAAAACTTGCTCAAAACTCATGGTTTTAATCGAGGCCGCGCAACGGCTCCCATCACTTTGCGCTGCCATTCCATGCCGATCGCTCCGTTGTCCCGTCCCGTCAGCCCGCTCGAGGCCCGTTACCGCGACTTCCTCGCCGCGCTGCAGGCTGGCGGTTTCGCCGGCGAAATCCGCGCCGACCACGCGAACCGCACCGTGCAGGCCACCGACAACTCGATCTATCAGCGCCTGCCGCAAGCGGTCATTAGCCCCGCGCATGCGGACGACGTGCGGCTGCTCGCGCGCGTGCTCGCGCAGCCCGAGCATCGCGGCGTCGCGGTGGCGGCGCGCGGCGGCGGCACCGGCACCAACGGGCAGTCGCTGACCGACGGCGTGATCGTCGACCTGTCGCGCAACCTGAACCGGATTCTCGAAATCAACGCCGACGAGCGCTGGGTGCGCGTGCAGGCCGGCGTCGTCAAGGATCAGCTCAATGCCGCGCTGAAGCCGCACGGGCTGTTTTTCGCGCCGGAGCTGTCGACGTCGAATCGCGCGACGATCGGCGGGATGATCAATACCGACGCAAGCGGGCAGGGCAGCTGCACCTACGGCAAGACGCGCGACCACGTGCTCGCGCTCGACTTCGTGCTGCTCGGCGGCGAGCAACTGCGCAGCGATGCCGTCGCCGAAGCCGAACTCGAACGCCGCTGCGCGCGGCAGGACCGCGTCGGCGACGTGTATCGCACCGCGCGCCGCATCCGCGACGAACAGGCGGCGCTGATCGACGCGAAATTCCCCAAGCTCAATCGCTGCCTGACCGGCTACGACCTCGCGCACCTGCGCGAAGCCGACGGCCGCTTCAATCTCAACAGCGTGCTGTGCGGCGCCGAAGGCTCGCTCGGCTTCGTCGTCGAAGCGAAGCTGAACGTGCTGCCGATCCCGAAGTACTCGGTGCTGGTCAACGTGCGCTATGGCGGCTTCATGGACGCGCTGCGCGATGCGCGAGCGCTGCTCGCCCATCGGCCGCTGTCGATCGAAACGGTCGACTCGAAGGTGCTGATGCTCGCGATGAAGGATTTCGTCTGGAGCAGCGTGGCCGAGTATTTCCCGCAGGACGACGGGCGTCCGACGCTCGGCATCAACCTGATCGAATTCGGCGGCGACGACGCCCATGACGTCGATGCGCGCGTGCATGCGTTCGTCGAGCATTTGCGCACCGATACGAGCGTCGAGCGCTTCGGCCATACGCTCGCGAGCGGCGCTGACGCGGTCAAGCGCGTGTACGCGATGCGCAAGCGCGCGGTCGGGCTGCTCGGCAACGTGCAGGGCGAGGCGCGCCCGCAGCCGTTCGTCGAGGACACCGCGGTGCCGCCCGAGAACCTCGCCGAATACATCGCCGAATTCCGCGCGCTGCTCGATGCTCACGGGCTGCAATACGGGATGTTCGGCCACGTCGACGCCGGCGTGCTGCACGTGCGCCCCGCGCTCGACATGAAGGACCCGAAGCAGGCGGCACTGGTGCGGCCGGTGTCGGATGCGGTCGCCGCGCTCACGCAGCGGCATGGTGGCCTTTTATGGGGTGAGCACGGCAAGGGCGTGCGGTCGGAATACGCGCCGGCGTTCTTCGGCGAGCTGTATCCGTCGCTGCAGCAGCTGAAGGCCGCGTTCGATCCGCACAACCAGCTGAACCCCGGCAAGATCGCGACGCCGCCGCTGCGCACGCTGCGGCTGCTGAAGATCGACGAGGTGCCGACGCGCGGCGACCACGACCGGCAGATCGACGAGCGCGTGTGGCGCAGCTACGGCACCGCGATGCACTGCAACGGCAACGGTGCGTGCTACAACTTCGACCCGGACGACGCGATGTGTCCGTCGTGGAAGGCGACGCGCGAGCGCGTGCAGTCGCCGAAGGGGCGCGCCTCGCTGATGCGCGAATGGTTGCGCCTGCAAGGGCAGGCCGGCGTCGACGTCGTCGCGGCGGCGCGTGTGCGGCAGCCGTGGGCGACGGGCATCGTCACGCGCTGGCGCAACAGCCGCGCCGCGCGCAACGGCGCAGCGGACTTCTCGCACGAGGTGTACGACGCGATGGCCGGCTGCCTCGCGTGCAAGTCGTGTGCGGGGCAGTGCCCGGTCAAGGTCAACGTGCCCGAGTTCCGCTCGCGCTTTCTGGAGCTGTATCACCAGCGCTATCAGCGGCCGCTGCGCGACTATCTGATCGGCTCGCTCGAATTCACGATGCCGTGGCTCGCACGCGTGCCCGCGCTGTACAACCGGATGATGGCGGCCGGGTGGGTGCGCACGCTGCTCGAGCGTCAGGTCGGCATGGTCGACAGCCCGCTGCTGAGCCGCTTCGATCTCGCGGCCGCGCTGCGGCAATGGCGCGTGCGGCCGGCCGATCCGCAGGCGCTCGCCGCGCTGACCGACGCGCAGCGCGCGCGCAGTGTGGTCATCGTGCAGGACACGTTCACGCGTTACTTCGACACCGAGCAGTTGGCGACGCTGATCGAACTGGCCGCGCGCATCGGTTTCCAGGTATGGCTCGCGCCGCTCGCGCCGAACGGCAAGGCGCTGCACGTGCAGGGCTTTCTGCGCGCGTTCGAGCGGGCGGCGATCCGCAACGCGACGCAGCTCGCCGCGCTTGCACGCTCGGGCGTCGCGCTGGTCGGCCTCGATCCGGCGATGACGCTCACGTATCGGCAGGAATACCTGAAGGTGACCGGGCTCGTCGACCTGCCGCAGGTCGCGCTGCCGCAGGAGTGGCTGCTCGATGCGTTGCCGGAAGCCCGCGCGGGCCGCGCATCGGGCGCCGCGCTTCGGCTGCTGCCGCACTGCACCGAGCGGACCAACGCACCGGACAGCGGCAGGCAATGGGCGCAGCTATTCGCGCGGCGCGGTCTGCGCCTGACGGTCGAGGCGGCCGGCTGCTGCGGGATGTCGGGCACCTATGGGCACGAGGCGCGCAATCTCGCGACGTCGAAGGCGATCTATGCGCAATCGTGGGCGGCGCACGTAGATGGTTCCGCGGAACGAGGCGAGGCGCTGGCGACCGGGTACTCGTGCCGCAGCCAGGTGAAGCGCATGTCGTCGAAGCAACTGCGGCATCCGTTGCAGGCGTTGCTCGATCAGGTGCGAGCGGCAGACTGACGGGCGGACGGCGTCGCAGGCGCCGCCGACTGACGGGTTCGATCGGCCGCTCCATGGGCGCGGACGAGGACGCCGCTACCGGTGAATTCGATGCATCAGGAGCCGACCTTGACGGTCCTCCGCGCGCGCGGTTTGTCGCCGGCGGGAAACACCCCGCCGCCGCGCGGCCGCTTCGGCTCGATCGCCGTCTTGCCGATCACGTGCCGGAAATCGATCTCGTGCGCCGCGAGCGCGCCGATGAGGGTCGCGATGACCGCGAGGTGCGAAGGGACGGTGCCCTTGCTCGAATAGTTCGTGATGGAGCTTTCGTTCATCCGGATCAGCCGCGCGAATTCGCGCGCGGTCAGCTGCGCCTTCTTCAACTCCTGCTGAAATTCCGCATACGCCATTGCACACATGTCACTTCATCTCCGCAAAGCCTGAACCGGCCCGCGCGGCACCGGCGCGACGGGTGGCGTTCCCGTCGCGCCGGCATCGCGGGGAATTACATCTTCACCTGATCGAGGAAGGTCTTCTTGCCGGCCTTGTAGCCGTAGATCGAGATGATCCCGTGCGTCAGGTCGCCCTTCGCGTCGAACGTCGTCGTGCCGATCACGCCTTCATACTTCGTCGACGGCATCGCGGCGACGATCTTGGCCGGATCGGTCGAGTTCGCGCGCTTCATCGCGTCGACGGCGATATACACCGCGTCGTAGGCGAACGGCGCATCGAACTTGATGCCCTGGTTGAAGCGCTTCTCGTACTTCGCGACGAACGCCGCGCCGCCCGGCATCTTCTCGAGCGCCGCGCCGGCTTGCGAGCACAGCACGTTGTCGGCCGCGGGGCCGGCCAGCTGCGCCAGCGAGTCGGTGCACACGCCGTCGCCGGACAGGATCTTCGCGCGCAGGCCGAGCTGCTTCGCCTGCTTCGCGAGCGGGCCGCCGGTGGCATCCATGCCGCCGTACATGATCGCGTCCGGGTTCTCGCCCTTCACCTTCGTCAGGATCGCGCGGAAGTCGACGGCCTTGTCGTTGGTCGCGTCGTGCGACAGCACCTTCAGGCCGAGCGCCTTGGCCTTCTTCTCGAATTCGTTCGCGAGGCCCTGGCCGTACGCGGTCGAATCGTCGATCACCGCGACGCTCTTCACGCCCTTCGACTGCGCGTAGCTCGCGAGCGCGGGGCCTTGCTGCGCGTCGGTCGCGACCACGCGATAGGTGGTCTTGAAGCCCTGTTGCGTGTAGGTCGGGTTGGTGGCCGACGGCGAGATCTGCACGATGCCCGCATCGCTGTAGATCTTCGACGCCGGGATCGACGTGCCCGAGTTCAGGTGGCCGATGACGGCGACGACCTTGTCGTCGACCAGCTTCTGCGCAACCTGCGTCGCCTGACGCGGGTCGGCCGCGTCATCCTGCGCGTCGAGCTGCAGCGTGATCTTCTTGCCGCCGATCGTCAGGCCCTTCGCATTGATCTCTTCGACGGCGAGACGTGCGCCGTTCTCGTTGTCCTTGCCCAGGTGCGAAATGCCGCCCGTTGTCGGTTCGACGCTGCCGATCTTCACGACCTGGTCGGCCATCGCGCTCGAGGCGGCCGCGAATGCGGCGGCTGCCAGTGCGACGGTGACCAGGGGTTTGCAGCGCATGCCGACGGTGCTTCGTTCCATCTGCCATCTCCGTTGATTGATAGTGCTGTTGCCGCCCGTTCGATCGCGCACGCCCTTGTGAGGCGGCCGGCGAGCCGGGCGAGTCTCCGCGACCCGCGATGGGTTCGGCTTGCCTGTCGCCGATCGTCGAGTACGCCGTGGTGCTGCCGCGGCGCATGCGACTTCATCGGACGACACGCAATTCGTCTGAATATATCTGAACGCGCTTGCGCCCGTCTCGGCGAATTGTCCGAGCTTGCGCAAATGTGATGCGGCCGCACGGCCGTCGCGCGATCGGCGCGTGCGCGTGTCGCGCCGTCAATGGCCCTGATTATTCGACGGGCCGGATTCCGAAGCCATGGACAGTGCGATGCAATCAGTCAGCAACTGTTCGGTCGATTCGTCTGCACACTTCGATTCATCGGCGCGGCAACGTCTCCTCCGATTAGATGCAACTAACGGTCGAGCCCGCTGGCGCCGGCGAATCGACGCGCGCTTCGCTTGCTTGCCGAGTCGCTCGTCGGTTTTGCAGCAATCGTAGCCGGCTCCGGAGCGTGCGGTGATCCGCTCACTCGACGCGGCCTCCGTGTGCGACGTCGCCGCGCGGCTACGCGCGTCCGCGCAATGCGACGACGACGACACCCACGATCGCCAGCAGGCCGCCGCCCACGGTGCCGATGCCGGGCCGTTCGCCGGTGAGCATCATCGACATCGCCGTCGCGACCGCCGGCGTCAGATACAGGAAGCTGGACGCGCGCGCCGCGCCGAAATGGCCGAGTGCGAACGACCACGCCGCATAGCCGAGCGCCGCCGGGAAGATGCCGAGCACGAGGACGGCCGACACCGTCTCGTGCGACGCACCGTCGCCGAGCGCCGCCAGCGCGCCGGGCAACCATGGCGCAAGCAGTACCGCGCCGGCCAGCAGCGTGTACGCGGTGCATGGCAGCGCGCCGTACACGGGGATCAGCCGCCGCTGCAACACGAAATAGCTGGCCGAACACAGCGCCGCGCCGAGGATCAGCGTGCTGCCGGAGCCGAGCACGAGGCCGCCTGGCTGACCATGCGCGATCACCGCGATGCCGGCGAGGCTGACCAGCGAGCCGAGCCAGCCCCAGCGATTGAAGCGTTCATGCAGAAACACCGCGGCAAGCAGTGCCGTGAAGATCGGCAGCGTGTTGACGATGAAGCTGGCCGCGCCGGCCGAGACGGTTTGCTCGCCGGTGTTGAGCAGCGCGTTGTAGAGCGCGATGCCGAGCAGGCCGCATGCGAGAAAGCGCAATGCGTCGCCGCGGCTCGGCTTCGGCGGCCGCCGCCACGCGAGCCATGCGAGCGCGAGCACGGCCGCGGTGGCGAAGCGCGCGGCGGCGAGCTGCAGCGGCGTCAGCCCGTGCAGGCCGATGCGGATGAATGGGAACGCGCTGGCCCACGAGACGATCGTGAACGCCACCGCGCCGGCCGCGACGAGCCGCTGTCGCGCGTCGCGTGCCGAAGAGGGGGGAGAGGAGGAGAGCGTGTTCATGCGGCCATGGTGCAGTGTCGCGAGATGTTAAGCTAGCGCACAGATCGACATCCGGATATGAATATGGCTCACAGCTCGGTGCGCCGCCGCGGCGACCGTCCGGCGCGCTCGCAGCCGGGTGCGCCGCCGCAGCCGGGCTCGCGACCGCCGCTCGCGAGTCTCGAGACCGTCTGCACGGTCGCGCGTCACGGCTCGTTTCTGGCGGCGGCCGAGGTGTCCGGCGTCACGCACGGCGCGATCAGCCGGCGCGTGGCTGCCGTCGAAAACTGGCTCGGCATGACGTTGTTCGAACGTCATGCGCGCGGCGTGCGCATGACGCCGGACGGCCAGCGCTTCGTCGGCCGGATCGAGCAGGCGTTCGCGATCATCGACGGCGCGGCCGATCAGTGGCGCTTGCCGCGCGCGCCGCGGCTCGTCAGGATGAGCGTGGTGCCCGCCTTCGCGCAGCTCTGGCTGTTCGAGCGGCAGCAGGCGCTCGAGAGCGAGGCGCCGGCGTTGCGCATCGAGCTCGGCATCGAGCTGCGCAACGTCGACATCGCAGCGGGCGAAGCGGATCTGTCGATTCGCTACGGGCGCGGCAACTGGCGTCATCTGGAAACGCGCGAGTTCATGCCGGAGAAGCTGCATCCGGTCGCGCACCCGCGGCTCGCCGCGCAGCTCGCCACGCTGCGCCAGCGCGGCGGCGACGCGGCGCTGCTCGAGATGCCGCTGCTGCACGATTCGGACGTCACCGGCTGGCGCACGTGGTTCGCCGCGCTCGGCATCGCGTTCAAGCCGCGCGCGCAGGACCGCCGCTTCGAGGATTACAACCTCGTGCTGGCGGCGGCCGAAGCGGGGCTCGGCGTGGCGCTGGCGCGCACGCCGCTTGCTAGCGCGTATCTCGAGCGCAGCGCGCTCGTGCGCGTGAGCAGGCACGAGGTCGAGTCGCCGCTCAGCTATCACTTCGTGCATGCAAAGGGCGAGGCGCGCCCCGAAGTGCTGGCGCTGATGGAGCGGATGCGCGCGGCGCTCGGATAGGCCAGCCGCGCGTGCGTCGGCGTCGTTGCCGCTCGACCGCGGTCGGCCGATCGCCGACAATGCGACCGCGGAAAAAGCGCGGGATTCGACAGATGGACGAGAATACGGAAATCGAGCGGTTCGAGCCGCTCGAATGTAAAGGGAACGAGTAATGAATAGACCAGACAAGTCGTCGAAGGCGCGTGCTGCGCTGGACCAGCTGTTTTCGGGCTTGGCGCCCGCGGACGCGCGCCCGAGCGCGTCGCGCCCGGGCAACCCGTTCGAAGCAGCCGACGACGCCACCGGCGCGGACGGCCGCGTCGAAGTCACGCTGTCGACGCGCATCCAGCTGCGCGGCTATCCGGGCGCGGATGCGTTCATGCAGCGCATGGCGCAAGCGTGGGGGCTCACGTGGGGCGCGTACGACGCGGTGCGCGCAACGGCGACGCTGCCGGTCGGCTGGCGCGCGCGCCGGCTGCCCGAAGTCACGCAGATCGTCGACGAACGCGACGTGCTGCGTGCGGAAAGCAGCCTGCAGGGCGGCGAGATGTCTTACCTGAAAGTGCATCCACGCTACTACATCGATGCGCGCAAGGGCGTGGGCTGGCGCAAGGAGTCGAAGGCCTCCGACGATCCGGATCTCGACGGCCCCGACTGGAACTGCTACGTGATGGACCGGGAAAAGTCCGTCGAACTGCACGAGTTGACGACGTCGTCGTCGAAGGCCGATCTCGACAACGCACGTGCGACGTTGTTGAAATGGCTCGACTCGCACTATCCGCGCCATCGCGATCCGTTCGCGTACTGGACCGATTGCGATCGTCCTCTGTAGTCCGCGCACGCGCATGTACACGCACGGCGGCGGCGCGGATCGCGCGGCAAGCCGTCATACATGGCAGGCGACCCACGTGAACCGGCTCCGTCCCGTCCCGATCCTGTACGCGGCATGCGCGGCGGCGCTTGCGTCGACCGTGATCGAACTGCTGCTCTGGCCGCTTGCCGGCGATGATGCCCTGCGCAACCTGCTGCGCGACGCGCGGCTGACGGCGGCGATCGCGTTGGGGCGCACGGCGCTTCGATCGTCCGCGGGTTTCGATCCGACGATCATGGGCGTGGCGACGCTGGTACACGCCGCGCTGTCGCTCGCGTACGCAGCCATGCTCGCGGCGCTGGTGCGCAATCTGTCGCGCGGCGCCGCACTGTGCGCAGGCGCCGTGTTCGGGCTCGTTCTCTACGGCGTCAACCTGTACGCGTTTACCGCGGTGTTTCCGTGGTTCGCGCAGGTGCGCGGCGCGATCACGCTGGTTGCGCATCTGGTGTTCGGCGCGAGCGCCGCGGGCGTTTATTGCGCGTTGCGTCGTCGATAGCACGGCGCACGGTGGCGTGCTGCGGCGACGCGGCACCCACCGCGCCGCCGCCTGCGCATTACTGCGTCTCGCGTTGCGCGTCCGCCGTCTCGCCGAGAAAACCGCCACTCTGATGCGCCCACAGCGCCGCATAGATGCCGCCGCGCTGCAGCAGCTCGGCGTGCGTGCCGACCTCGACGATGCGCCCCGCATCGAGCACGATCAGCCGATCCATCGCCGCGATCGTCGACAGCCGGTGCGCGATCGCGATCACCGTCTTGCCGCTCATCAGGCTGTCGAGGCTGCGCTGGATCGCGACCTCGACTTCCGAGTCGAGCGCGCTGGTCGCTTCGTCGAGCACGAGGATCGGCGCGTCCTTGAGCATCACGCGCGCGATCGCGACGCGCTGCCGCTGGCCGCCGGACAACTTCACGCCGCGCTCGCCGACCTCGACGTCGTAGCCGCTGCGCCCGTGCCGGTCGCGCAGCTGCGCGATGAAGTCGGCCGCCTCCGCACGCACGGCCGCTTCGCGCATCTCGCGCTCGGTCGCGTCGGGCCGCCCATACAGAATGTTCTCGCGCATCGTCCGATGCAGCAGCGACGTATCCTGCGTCACCATCCCGATCGCCGCGCGCAGGCTGTCCTGCGTCACGTGCGCGATGTCCTGCCCGTCGATCCGGATCGAGCCGCCGTCGACGTCGTAGAAGCGCAGCAGCAGGTTCACCAGCGTCGACTTGCCGGCCCCCGAACGACCGATCAGACCGATCCGCTCGCCCGGCCGGATCGTCAGGTTCAGCCCGTCGAACACCGGCGTGTCGTGTTCTTCGTGGGCGAAGCGCACGTTGTCGAACACGATTTCGCCGCGCGGCACGGTGAGCGCCGTCGCGTCCGGCGCGTCGCGCACGCTGCGCACCTTCGTCAGCGTGTTGATGCCGTCCTGGATCGTGCCGACGTTCTCGAACAGCTCGGTCATCTCCCACATGATCCAGTGCGAATAGCTCGACAGGCGCAGCGCCATCGCGACCACGGCCGCGACCACGCCCGCGCTCGCCTCGCCGTGCAGCCACAGATACAGCGCAAGGCCGGTCGAGCCGACCAGCAGCAGCGTCGACAACAGATGGTTGACGATCTCGAACGCGCTGACGAGACGCATCTGCGCGTCGCCGGTCGCCTTGAACGCCTCCATCGCGTGCCGCGCGTGATCGGCTTCGCGGCGCGTGTGCGAGAACAGCTTCACGGTCGTGATGTTCGAATAGGCGTCGGTGATGCGGCCCGTCATCAGCGCGCGCGCGTCGGCCTGCTCGCTGCCGACGCGCCCGAGCCGCGGCACGAAGAACGCGCAGGCGGCGCCGTAGCCGAGCGCCCACAGCGCGAGCGGGATCATCAGCCGCCAGTCGAAGCTGGCCGCGAGCGCGAGGATGCCGATCAGGTAAGCCGCGACCCCGATCACGACGTCGACCGACATGAACAGCGCATCGCGCACCGCGAGCGCGGTCTGCATGATCTTGGTCGTCACGCGGCCGGCGAACTCGTTCGCATAGAACGACAGGCTCTGGTCGAGCATCAGCCGGTGAAACAGCCAGCGCAGCCGCATCGGGAAGTTGATCGCCAGCACCTGGTGCTTGACGAGCGTATGCAGCGCAATCAGCAGCGCGCTGGCCGCGAGGATCGCCGCGAAGGCGACGAGCGTGCCGAAGTGGCGGCCGCCGAAGTCGGCCGGCGTCGCCGACGACAGCCAGTCGACCACGCGCCCCATCATCGCGAACAACGCGGCCTCGTAGCCGGCGAGCGCGGCCGACGTGAGCGCGATCAGCAGAAGCCAGCCGCGCGCGCCTTTCGTGCACGCCCAGACGAACGAGAAGAATCCCTTCGGCGGCGTGACGGGATCGTCGAGCGGGAAGGTGGGCAGGCGCCGTTCAAACCACGAAAACATCGATCTTTTTCCTCCGGTGATTCGGCCACGCGATCCGACGCCGATCGAGCGTCATACGTTGCGACCGCGTCGTCCGGCAGGGAGTGTCGCACCGATTCGTCGGCGCTGCAGGCCGGTCGTAAGGAAGCGAAGCGCCGCACCGCCGCCGCACCGCCGCGCGGGCCGCCGTCGCGCCCGTAAAAAAGTGCTTGACTCTCTATCTATGAGTAGATAAAGTTCGATCCATGGAAACGAAACCGACCGTCCGCGAACAGATTCTCGATCATGCGATCACGCTGATGATGCTGCGTGGTTACAACGGCTTCAGCTATCGAGACCTGTCGGATCTGGTGGGCGTGAAGACGTCGAGCATCCACTACTACTTCCCGTCGAAGGACGACCTCGTGCTGGAAGCGGTAGCGGCCTACAGCGACGACGTGCTCGCGGCGATCCGGACGATCGATCCAGCGCTGCCGGCAGACGTGAAGCTGAGCCTGTACACGAAGCTGTTCGGGCGCACGCTCGGCGACGGCGACCGGATCTGCCTCTGCGGCATGCTGGCGGCCGATATCGAATCGTTGCCGGACAATGTGCGGCAAGCGGTGCAGGCGTTCTTCAAGGCGAACGAAAAGTGGCTCGCCGAGCTGCTGACCCAGGGCGCGGCCGAAGGCACGCTGCAGTTCAGCGGCAAGCCGGAATCGGCGGCGCGCACGCTGTTCGCGGCGTTTCAGGGCAGCGTGCTGGCCAGCCGGCTGTTTCATACGCGGGCGCGCCTCGAAGATGTGGAGGCGGTGTGGAAGGTCCGGGCTTGAGCGCCGGGCATGTTTGCACCGCTTTTTGTTGCGGTTGGTTGTCTATCTTGTAGTAGATAGTTTTTTGAAGCGGATGGACGAAGCATCCGCACTTTTTGGGCTGGTTTATCTATCTATGAGTAGATAAACAAACGCAATGCCGGCGGCGACACCGCCGGCGCGCGGCCCCGGTTTGCAAGTTGGTTCACTCACTCATCGTTGAAAAGGAGTCTGTCATGTCGATCGAAAAAGTTCTCTACCGCGCTCATGCAAAAGCCACCGGCGGCCGCGACGGCCGTGCGACCGTGCCGGAAAGCGGCCTCGACCTGAAGCTGACCACGCCGCGCGAGCTCGGCGGTGCGGGCGGCGCGGGCGCGAACCCCGAGCAGCTGTTCGCGGCCGGCTACAGCGCGTGCTTCATCGGCGCGATGAAGTTCGTCGCGGCGCGCGACAAGATCGCGATCCCCGCGGATGCCGCGATCGAGGGCAGCGTCGGGATCGGCGCGATCCCGAACGGCTTCGGCATCGAGGTCGAACTGAAGATCTCGCTGCCGGGCCTCGACCGCGAAACCGCACAAACGTTGATCGATCGCGCGCACATCGTCTGCCCGTACTCGAACGCGACGCGCGGCAACATCGACGTCACGCTGACGCTCGTCTGATCGCACCCGATTCCGCTACCACGCAGTCCACCGTCCATCCGTTGCATACCGATTGAGCCAGGGAGTTTCATCATGAAGATCGTCAAGCCGCTGTTGATCGCCGCCGTCGTCGCAGCCACGTGGTCCGGCGCATCGGCCGCCACCGCGGCATCCGCGCAAGCCGTTCGCCCCGATACCGCGACGAGCGCGTTCCTCGCCGTGCTGAACGGCCAGAAGGGGCCGGGCCTCGAAACACTCAGCCCCGAAAAGGCGCGTCAGGTGCTGGTCGATGCGCAGAGCGGCGTGAAGGTCGATCTGTCCGGCATCGACGTGTCGACCCGCACGATCGAGCAGGACGGGCTGTCGGTGCCGATCACGATCGTGCGGCCGCAACAGGTGAGCGGCACGCCGCCGGTGTTCATGTTCTTCCACGGGGGCGGCTGGATTCTCGGCGACTTCCCGACCCACGAGCGCCTCGTGCGCGATCTCGTCGTGCAATCGGGCGCCGTCGCGGTGTTCGTCAACTACACGCCGTCGCCGGAAGCGCATTACCCAGTCGCGATCAACCAGGCGTATGCGGCGACGAAATGGGTCGCGGCGCACGGTGCGGAGATCGGCGTCGACGGCAGCCGTCTCGCGGTGGTCGGCAACAGCGTCGGCGGGAACATGGCGGCGGTCGTCGCGCTGATGGCGAAGGACAAGGGCGGCCCGGCGATCCGTTTCCAGGGGCTGTTGTGGCCGGTCACGGATCACGACTTCAACACCGGCTCGTACGGCGCATACGCGCAGGGACACTTCCTGACGCGGCCGTTGATGAAGTGGTTCTGGAACGCCTACACGAAGAACGAAGCGCAACGCGACGAGATCTACGCGTCGCCGCTGCGCGCGAGCGTCGCGCAGCTGAAGGGCTTGCCGCCGGCGCTGATCCAGGTCGCGCAGTTCGACGTGCTGCGTGACGAAGGCGAAGCGTACGGCCGCAAGCTCGACGCAGCGGGCGTCGACGCCACGACCACGCGTTACGACGGCACGATCCACGATTTCGGCCTGCTCAACGCGCTCGCCAACGACGCGCCGACGAAGGCCGCGATGAAGGCGATGGGCAACGAAATCGCGGCGCGGCTGAAGTAACGCGGCGAGCGGCATTCGCGCCGGCGTGAACACGCCTAAGCCGATCGGCGCAGCGGCGGGCTTCGGCCCGCCGCTTTTTTGCGTGGGCGGGACGCGTGTGGCGAGGCGCGGCATCGCGAAGCGGATCGAACCGGCAGCGTGACGGCCCCGCGCGCGGGCGCGGCGCATTCATTGTTGGTACGATCGCGCGTATCGTTCATGCCGGCGCCGGGTGCGGCCGGCCCATCGCGCGCGCGGCGGCACGCCGGCGCGGCCACGTTCGGGAGAAGTGTTTGATGCTGCAGGCGTTCGCGGTCTTGTTGACCTTCCAGTGCCTCGGGGAAGGCGTGTCCTATCTGTTCGGCATACCGGTGCCCGGCCCGGTGATCGGCATGCTGCTGCTGTTCGGCTTCGTGATGCTGCGCCCGCAGGTGGCCGACGCGATCGAGCCGACCGCGTTCGAACTGCTGCGCCATCTGTCGCTGCTGTTCGTGCCGGCCGGCGTCGGCATCATGGTGTCGGCTTCCCGCGTGCGCGGCGATGCGCTCGCGGTCGTCGTCGCGCTCGCGGTGAGCACGACGCTCGCGATCGCCGTCACGGCGCTCGTCACGCGCGCGTTGCTGCGGCGCCAGCGGCCCGCGTCTGGCACGGCGGGGGAGGCACGATGACGGCCTTCCCGAAACTCGGCGCGATCTGGGTCTATCTCGCCGCCACGCCGCTGCTCGGCCTCACCATCACGCTGATCGCCTACCTGATCGCGCAGGCCGTCTATGCGCGCTCGCGCTTCAACCCGCTCGCGAATCCGGTGCTGATCGCCGTCGCGCTGATCGTCGGGCTGCTGACCGTCACGCATACGCCGTATCCGACGTATTTCGAGGGCGCGCAGTTCGTCCATTTCCTGCTCGGCCCGGCGACCGTCGCGCTCGCGCTGCCGCTGTATCGCCAGTGGTCGAAGCTGCGGCGCGCCGCGCTGCCGCTGCTCGTCGGGCTGCTGGCCGGCTCGTTGACCGCGATCGTTTCCGCGGTGGGCGTTGCGGCGTTGTTCGGCGCGTCGCATCAGACGATTGCGTCGCTCGCGCCGAAATCCGCGACCACGCCGATCGCGATGGCCGTCGCGCAGCAGATCGGCGGAATTCCGTCGCTCACCGCCGTGCTGGTGATTTCGACCGGCATCTTCGGTGCGGTGTGCGCGCGCGCGATCCTGAACGTGCTGCGCATCGACGAGCCGGCCGTGCGCGGCTTCGCGCTGGGCGTCGCGTCGCACGGGATCGGCACCGCGCGCGCGTTTCAGATCGGCGAGGAAACCGGCGCGTTCGCGGGACTCGGCATGGGGCTGAACGGCGTGCTCACCGCGTTCATCGTGCCGATCCTGCTGCCGGTGTTGTCGCGATGGATTTGAGGCTGGGCGGCGGCGGCTCGCCGGCTGCGGCTTTCGCGAGGTTTGCGCGCACGGCGGCCAGGCCGCGATGCGGCGTGTCGTGATCGACGCGGTGCGAATCGGCGGCGCGGCGGCAAGCGCCTCGGGCCGGCATGGACAACGTGCGGGCCGCCGACGTATCGCGGCCGTTATCAGGAGAATTCAGAAACTCGCACGGACATTTTTCCGGCGATCGGCTAACGTTGCATCGGCGCCGGCATCGCACGCGGGCGTTCGACCCACAACCAACAATCGACAAGGAGTTCCGGCCATGACGAAGTCTCGCGTGGTTTCGGTGGCAGCGGCAATCACGGCGTCGTTCGGTCTGTTGTTGACCGCCGCGCCGGCCGCATATGCACAGGATGCGGCGTCGGCGCCGCTGCAGGCTTCGGCATCCGCGCCGACCCAGAAGCAGCTCGACAAGGCGCAGAAGAAGGCCGCCCGCAAGGCGGCGCGCGCGCGCCACGCGAAGGACCTGAAGGCGATCGGCACGGGCAGCGGCTACCGGCTGACCAACGATCAGAGCAATTACCCGCAGAACGCGGTGGAGAAGGCGCCCGCGACGAAGAGCGTGCCGGCCGCGCCGGCATCGGGGCAGTAACGGGCGGGGAGCGAGGTAAGGAGACGGCGCCGGTGAAACCGGCGCCGTTGGTTTTTGTATGCGCTGCGTATGCGGCTTGGGCGGCGCGTACGGAGGCGCGCGGCTACGGGCTATGGCGCTACAGGCACGGGCTACCGAGCGACGCGGTACGCGCGGCGGGCGGGGGCTATGACCGGTGAGCTGCGAGCTACTAGCTCCGCACTCCGGGCTGCAAGCGGCACACTGCGAGTTGCACCCTCTGGGCGCCGGGCTGCAGGTGACGCGCTGCGAGCTCCGCACTCCGGCCTCCGGGTTGCAAGCGACACGGTGAGAGCTACGCACTCCGGGCTGCAAGTGACGCGCTGCGAGCTACACACTCGAGCTACGAGCTACGAGCTACGAGCTACGAGTTACCAGCGCCAAGCGACGAGCCCAAACCCCGAGCTCCGAGCTACGGCGTGCTACAGCCGGCGCAGCCACGCAGCGATGCAGCCACGCAGCCGCACCCCCGCCAGCATTAGGCCGCGAGCTTCGCCGCCAATTGCGCGACGTGCTTGCCCTGATAGCGCGCGATGTCCAGTTCGTTCGCGCTCGGCTGGCGGCTGCCGTCCGCGCCGGCGAGCGTCGTGGCGCCGTACGGCGTGCCGCCGGTGATTTCCTTCATGTCGACGAGCCCGCTGCAGGCGTACGGCACGCCGACGATCACCATCCCGTGGTGCAGCAGCGTCGTGTGGAACGACGTGATCGTCGTTTCCTGGCCGCCGTGCTGCGTGCCGGTCGACGCGAACACGCTGCCGATCTTGCCGACCAGCGCGCCCTTCATCCACAGGCCGCCGGTCTGGTCGAGGAACGTGCGCATCTGGCCGGCCATGTTGCCGAAGCGGGTCGGCGTGCCGAAGATGATCGCATCGTAGTTCGCGAGTTCGTCGACGGTAGCCACCGGCGCGGCCTGGTCGACCTTGACGCCGATCGCCTTCGCCTGGTCGACGGGAATGGTCTCCGGCACGCGCTTGAGCGTGACCTCGACGCCGGGCACCGATTTCGCGCCTTCCGCGACGTGCTGCGCCATCGTTTCGACGTGCCCGTAGGACGAGTAGTAAAGGACGAGTACCTTGGCCATGTTGCGAATCTCCGATTAGAAAAGGCCCCGCGCGCGGCGGGGCCGGATGTTCCGAACGGGCGTCATGCCCAGTCGGCCGTCACTTCGACCGGGCGCAGGTCGAATACCAGCACCTCGGCGTCGTGACCGTCGGCGAACGTCAGCGTCCGTTCGTCGCGGATGCGCGCGCCGTCGCCTTCGCCGAGCGTCACGCCGTTGACCGTCACGCTGCCGCGCGCCACATGGACGTACGCATAGCGGTCCGGCGCGAGTTCGAGCGTGGCGCGCTCGTCGCCGTCGAACAGGCCCGCGTAGATCCGCGTGTCCTGCCGGATCTTCAGCGAACCGGCATCACCGTTGGGCGACACGATCGGCGTGAGCTTGCCGCGCTTGTCCGCTGCCGCGATATTGGTCTGCTGATAGCGCGGCTCGGCGCCCTTCTCGGCAGGCCCGACCCAGATCTGCAGGAAGTGCACGGGCGTTTCCGGCGAGTGGTTGAACTCGCTGTGACGCACGCCGGTGCCGGCGCTCATCAGCTGCACGTCGCCCGGCACGATCACCGACCCGGTGCCCATCGAATCCTTGTGCTCCAGCGCGCCTTCGAGCACGTACGACAGGATTTCCATGTCGCGGTGCGGGTGGGTGCCGAAGCCGCGGCCCGGTGCGACGCGGTCGTCGTTGATCACCAGCAGGTCGGAGAAGCCGACTTGCTTCGGATCGTAGTAATTCGCGAACGAAAACGTGTGACGGGAGCTGAGCCAGCCATGCTCGGCACGGCCACGTTGGTTTGCTGCACGAGTCTCGATCATGATGCGTGTCCTTGGTGTCGCCGGCCCTCGGAAGTGGGGCCGGCCGTTCGTTGAGATGAATCTTAGGTCAATCGAATTGACAAATAAATGGCCGTGAAGATAATGACTGTCTCCTTGGAGTGGACAATATGGAACTCAACGATCTGAGAATCTTCGTCGCGACGGTCGACGCGGGCAGCTTCACGGCCGCGGCCGACCAATTGATGTTGTCGAAGCAGTTCGTGAGCCGGCGCACGATGGCGCTCGAAGCGTCGCTCGGTGTGCGGCTCCTGCATCGCAATACGCGCAATCTCGCGGTGACGGAGTCGGGTCACGAGTTCTACGCGCGCGCGCAGCGGATCCTGGCGGAAGTCGCCGACGCCGAGCAGGCGATGTCGGTGCGCAGCACCGAGCTGCACGGGTCGCTGAAGATCAGCGCGCCGCTGTCGTTCGGCATCACGCACGTGTCGCCGCTGATCGCCGAATTCCTGCGCGCGCATCCGGCCGTGCGGCTGAACCTCGACCTGACCGACCGGCGCGTCGACCTGATCGGCGAAGGTTTCGACCTCGTGCTGCGGATCGGTGCGCTCGAGGATTCGACGCTGATCGCGCGTCCGTTGGGCGCATGGAAAATGATCGCGTGTGCGAGCCCCGCCTATCTGGAGCGGCAGGGCACGCCCGCGTCGCCCGCGGAGCTGGCCGGCCATACGTGCCTGATGTACGGGCGCGAGCGGCGCGTCGGCTGGGAATTCCGGGTCGACGGCGTGGCGCGCACGTTCGACGTGCAAGGCCCGCTCGTCGCGAACAACGGCGAGGTCGTGCGCGATGCGGCGACCGCCGGGCTCGGCATCGCGCTGCTGCCGGAGTTCATCGTCGGCGCCGCGCTCGACGGCGGCGCGCTGGTGCCGGTGCTCGACGCGTATGCGCCGGCGCCGCTCACGCTGAACGCGGTGTTCCCGCAGCATCGGGAAGGCTTCGTGACGCTGCGCACGTTCATCGGGTTTCTCGCCGAGCGGCTCGGACACGCGGTATCGGCTGCATAGCGCAGCTGGATGGCGCGGCCGGTTCGCGTTACGCTGGGGCCCGCGTTGCGCACGTCGCATCGTGTGTCGCGCGCCTTTCCCCGAACTCGGCGGGCCGGCGTTTCAGCGGTCCCGCGCTCCAGCGACGATCCAACGCCATGATCCTTCCGAACCGATCGAATCCTCACGCCGGCATGCGCGCGAGCGCAGCGCTTCCCGCCCGCGCGTCGCGCCACGCGATTCCGCACGTGCTCGCGGCGGCCGCATGGCTGACCGCGCTGCCGATGGCCACCCATGCGGCCGGTTTCGACTGTGCGAAGGCCGCTTCGCCGACCGAACACGCAATCTGCGCGGACGCACGCCTGTCCGCGCTGGACACTCAACTCGCGACCGCATGGCAGAAGGCGCGCGCGAAAGGCGGCGATACGGCCGCGCTGAAGGCCGCCCAACTGAAATGGCTCGCGCAGCGCGATCGCTGCGGCGGCGACGCCTCGTGCATCGCCGATCGCTATCGCGAGCGCCTTGCGATCCTGAACGGCGCGCCGCTCGCGCCCGACCGCTGGCAGCAGACCTGGTATCGCGACAGCGCCAACCCGTCCCTTGGCGGCGTGCTGACGATTACCGGCACGGCGCCGCATCTTCACTTCGAATTGAGCGGCAACAACGGCGCGAACACCGGCGATCTGGCCGGCGATCTCGCGCTGCACGCCGACGCCGGCACGTTTCGGCAGGACGGATGCCGGCTCGACTTCAGCCGTCACGGATCGCGCGTGCGCGTGACGCAGCAGGGCAGCGACGCCGATTGCGGCGCCGGCGCGGGCGTCGTGTATTCGGGCGATTACGTGACCGCGTCGCAGGCGCAGGCGAGCCCGCCGGCGGATCTCGTCACGCTGAAGGTGCTGGACGACGCGCGGCAGGACGCGATCGCGCACAAGCTGCTCGGCGCGGATTACCAGACGCTCGTCGACATGATCAATAACCGCGACGACGAGCGCGACCTCGACGGCCTGAATGCAAAAGTGACGTCGTACTGGGTGCGCGGCATCGCGACGACGAACGCCGCGATCGTAATGCGACGCGGCACCGATCTGTGGATCGGGCTCCTCGTGTTCGACGCCCACAACGATGTGCGGATGCGGTACTACACGAACGTTCCGGCGTGGAAAAAGACCGTGCCGAAAACGCTGCGCGCGTGGCACGACAAGCTCGACAGCAGCTATCCAATCGACGTGATGTGACCTGGTAAGTGACGCGGTAAGCGATGCGGCAATCGGCCCACGCGGCCGACACGCTGCGTTTGTCACGTGACAATTGTCCACCGGAGGGTGACAGCGAATCTTGTTTTGACGGATTGATGATTCACGGTGAGACAGTAGACTGCACCCGTGCTTCGCCAGAACCGCTCCGCAGCGCCGAGATCGCGCCACCGGACGGATTCGTCGGAAGCGGGCAGGGGCGCCCGCACCGATCGCGCGAGGAGGGTTCGGTACCGATCCATGCGTTCGCCGTTTCGGCGGCCGTCGGTGCCGGATGCGTAGAACCGTCAATTCAAGGTGATTGTTATGCGTTACGTATCGCTGGAGTCGAAGAAGGACGAGCTGCTGCTGGCCGCTCGCGTGTTGATGATGATTCTGTTCGTGTTGTTCGGCTGGCAGAAGCTGACCGGTTTCTCCGGTACGGTCGCATACATGGCGTCGACGGGCGCACCGTCTCCCGAGCTGTCCGCGGTGATCGCGGTGGCGGTCGAACTGGTCGGCGGCGCGCTGATCGCAGTCGGCTTCTACACGCGGCCGCTGGCGCTGCTGTTCGCGGCGTACACGCTCGCGACCGCGTTGATCGGGCATCGCTACTGGGCGCTGCAGGGGATGGATCAGTACGTCGCGATGATCAACTTCTACAAGAACGTCAGCATCATCGGCGGCCTGCTGTTGCTCGCGCTCACCGGGCCGGGGCGGTATTCGTTCGACCGCCAGTAAGCTGGCGCGGCAGTCGCTGCCGCATGGCGGGCCCGGTGCGTTCGAGCAATCGCGCACCGGGCTTTTTTTCGTCGTGCGCCGCCGCGTGTTGCGCGTTGCGCGCGAAATCGCCATCCGACGCAGGTTCTCGTATAGATTGGTGGGCCTCGTTTCCATTCATCGTTGGCTACCGTGTCGCAACCGACCATCCTTCTCATCGGCGCATCCAGCCTGCTCGGCCGTGCGGTTGCCGCCACGCTGTCGCGCGAAGTGTCGCTGACGCTGGTCGCGACCGTCCGGAACGCAGATACCGCCGGCGCCCGGCGGGTCGCGTTGCCGCCGGAACACACCGCCCGTCTCGACGTTCTGGACCAGCCCGCGCTCGAACGGCTGTTCGATGCGCGGCGGCCGTCCGCCGTGATCGTCTGCGCGGCCGAGCGTCGGCCGGACGTATGCGAGAACGACCCGGCCGCCGCGCGTGCGATCAACGTCGACGCGCCGGCGCGCATCGGCGCGCTCGCCGCGCGCTACGGCGCATGGACGCTCGGCATCTCGACCGACTACGTGTTCGACGGCCGGGCCGCGCCGTACCGCGAAGACGCGACGCCGAATCCGCTGAACGTGTACGGCCGCACGAAGCTCGACGGCGAGGCGGCGTTGCTCGCCGCGTCGCCGCTCGCGTGTGTGCTGCGGCTGCCGCTGCTGTACGGGCCGATCGTCGACTGGCGCGAGTCGGCGGTCACGAGCCTCGTGCCGGCGATCGTCGCGGCCGCGCAGCCGGGCGCCGAGCCGGCGCGCATGGATGCGTGGGCGATCCGCTATCCGACGTACACGCCGGACGTCGCGCAGGTCATCCGCGACCTGACGCTGCGCCATCTGGCCGGCGCGCCGGTCACCGGCATCCGTCATTGGTCGGCCGAGGAGCCGATGACGAAATACGACATCGCCCAACGGCTCGCGGCCGCGTTGGGGCACCGCGCGGCGCTCGCGCCGATCCATGCGCCGACCGATGCCACGCCGCGCCCATACGATTGCCACCTCGATGCGTCGCGCGTGCGCGCGCTCGGCATCGACCATGCGACGCCGTTCGACGCCGGCTTGCGCGCCGTATTGGCCGACGCGCCGCCGCTGCCGTGAGCGTCGCGCCCCGCGATGTCGCGACGCCGCGACGTTCGACGCCGGACCGCGCCGCGCCGTCGCCGCGCAAAAGTCCTCAAACACCGAGCATGCACGCTGCTATCATTCGCGCCATGCCGTGCCCGTACGAGGCGCGGCGACCGGTGGCGAGGAGGTCGCCATCGACCGTTCGTCGCGCGTTCGAGCGCGGCGTACCGCGCGTCGCGTGCCGCGACCGCAGCGTTCGACGATGGCATAGCCGCCGGTGGACATCGCAGACCTTGCGGCTCCGGTCTGGCGATCCACATATCGCAATACGGATCGGCGGAACTTCACGGCCGGTTCGGCCATCGGAGGTTCTTTGAATAAAAACATGCCCAAAGAGGATGAATACATGACTCAGGCTCTGCAGGACCTCGAAGCACAACTTCGGGACCTGAACATCAAGCTGTCGGAAGCCAGGCAGAAAGAAAAGCAGGCCGCGCTCGCGGCATTCAGGGAGCAGGTTCAGTTGCTGGGTATCACGCAGCAGGAAGTGCTGAGCGCGCTCGGCTACATCGTGCAGCGAAAACGCAAGGCGCCTGCGAAGTACTACGATCCGACGACCGGCCGCTCGTGGTCGGGTCGCGGCCCGCGGCCGAAATGGCTCGAAGGCAAGGACCTCGACGCGCTGCTCGTCGATCGCGAAGCCAAAACCTGGTGGCCCGGCGACGATCAGGGCTGACGCCGCGCGGCGCCGGTCGCGCGCCGGCGCCGTCCGGCCCACGCGAGCCGCGGCTCGCATGCTTCATCCCTTGCCGTCGGCGTGCCGCCTGACAGCGCCGCCGCCGGCATCGACGTCGTTCAGTTTCGTCTTTCAGTTCCGACTTTCAGTTCCATTACCCGCGGTTGCCCGTTTCCGTTCTCGCGAGCCGGCAGCCGCGACCCTTTCCGTCCGCGCACGGTCACCGCGCCGTCGCGCGCGCGAACCGGCCTCAGACTGTCGCCCGGACCTTTGCGGCAGGACACCATGGCAGCCAACCTTGAACCTTCGTCGCTCGGCGACGCGGCGTCGCCGTGCGTCGAGCAGGCCGGGCGTTACGCGTGGAAGGCGCTCGCGGGCGCCGCGATCGGCTACGCGATGGACGGCTTCGATCTGCTGATCCTCGGCTTCATGCTGCCGGCGATCACGGCGGCGTTGCACTTGACGCCCGCGCAGGGCGGGGCGCTCGTCACGTGGACGCTGATCGGCGCGGTGGCGGGCGGCATTCTGTTCGGCGCCCTGAGCGACCGCTATGGCCGCGTGCGCGTGCTGACCTGGACGATCATGCTGTTCGCGATCTTCACCGGCCTGTGCGCATTCGCCCAGGGCTTTCGCGACCTGCTCGTCTACCGGACCATCGCCGGCATCGGCCTGGGCGGCGAGTTCGGAATCGGCATGGCGCTCGCGGCCGAAGCGTGGCCGGCCGCCAAACGCGCGCGCGTGTCGTGCTACGTGGCGCTCGGCTGGCAGGCCGGCGTACTGCTGGCGGCGCTGCTGACGCCGCTGCTGCTGGGCCATATCGGCTGGCGCGGAATGTTCGCGCTCGGCGTGGTGCCCGCCTTGCTCGCATGGGCGCTGCGCAACCGGCTGCACGAGCCCGTAGCGTTCGTGCAGCGTGCTACGCAGCCGCGCACCAACGCGTTCCGCATGCTCGTCGCCGACGCGCGCACCGCGCGCACGAGCGTCGGCATCGCGATCCTGTGCTCGGTCCAGAACTTCGGCTACTACGGCATCATGATCTGGCTGCCGACCTTCCTGTCGAAGCAGATGGGCTTTTCGCTGACGAAGTCCGGCCTGTGGACGGCGGTCACCGTCGTCGGGATGATGATCGGCGTCTGGACCTTCGGGCAGTTCGCCGATCGCATCGGCCGCAAGCCGACGTTCCTGCTGTACCAGCTCGGCGCGGTCGCGACCGTCATCGCGTACGCCCGGCTGTCCGACCCGACGACGATGCTGTGGGCCGGTGCGCTGATGGGCATGTTCGTGAACGGGATGGTCGGCGGCTACGGCACGCTGATGTCCGAAGGCTATCCGACCGCCGCGCGCGCCACCGCGCAGAACGTGCTGTGGAACATCGGCCGCGCGGTCGGCGGCTTCGGGCCGGTGGCGGTCGGCGCACTCGCCGCGCACTACTCGTTTCAGACGGCCATCGCGCTGCTCGCCGGCCTCTATGTGCTCGACATGGCCGCGACGCTGTTCCTGATCCCCGAACTCAACGGCGTCGAACTCGAATGACGCACGCGCCATCGCGCGTTGCGTTGCGCGTGGTCGCATGATGCGCTGAACTGCGCGCGGTCACGCGCTGCGCGTCAGGCGTCGCCGTCCGCATCCGCACGTGCGCGCGGCGTGCTGCCGGTCCAGCGCCGGTACGCATGCCGGAAGCTGCGCGGTTCGCTGTAGCCGAGCCGCTCTGCGATGGCCGCCACGCTGAGCGTCGGCTCGTCGAGCAGGCGCACCGCCTCCTGATGGCGCACGTCGTCGAGCAGCGACTGGAACGTGATGCCGTCCTTGTCGAGTCGGCGCCGCAATGTGCGCTCGGTCACGTACAGCGCATCCGCGAGCGACGTCATCGACTTGAAGCGCGTGAGGTCGCGCGCCATCAACGCCTTCGCGCGATCGGCGAAGCGCGTGCCGAGCGATGCGGCCCACTGCTGCTCGAGCGCTTCGCACTGCTGATGCAGCGCATTGAAGCTGACTTCGTTCGCGAGCCGCGGCGCTTCCGAGCCGTCCACGCTCGTGAACACGAGGCGGTTTTCGCCTGCGCCGAACGCGACCGGACAGCGGAAGTGGCGCGCGTAGTCCGCAGCGTTGCGCGGCGTGCGGCGCGCGAGATGCAGCTGCGCGGGCCATACCGGCTTGCCGACCAGATCGGACACGATCAGCCGCAGGCTCGACAGGCACATGTCGGTCTGAAACACCTCGATGTCGGGTTCGCCGTTGTACCGCTCGATCGTCACGCTCATTCCGTCCGCATGCGTGTGCCCGCGCACGTCGAAATACAGCCCCATGAACAGCGGAAACCGTCCCATGCAGCCGAATGCCTGCATCACTGAGCCGCTGATCAGCATCGCGTAGCCGGCGAGGCCGAGCGTCGACACATGGAGTCGCGCGCCGATCGCGAGACCGATCGACGGCAGGCCACTGCAGCGCAGCAGGTTACGGAAGCAACGCTGCTCCTGGCCGCGATTCACGTGCAGGTTCGGCGACGCGACTTCGGCCGCGCCGAGGCCCGTGCCGTCGAGCACCGCGGCGATGTCGAGATGCCGGACGCGGCATTCGTCGAGCGTGACCGCGATCGCGTGCACGGTGGCGGGGATGTCGTCCTGGCTGGCGGCCGAACGCAGGCCGCGCTCGGCGCGGCGTCGATGTCGATGGGACTGGCTGTCCATGGTGCGGGGGCGGCGACGGGTTCGCATAGAAGATAGCGGGAATGCCCGCGAAACGCCAGAGCGCTGCGCGGCCCGCAATGGGCCGTTGCCACGCGTCCGGAAATATCCCCCGAATACGTCCGCTTTTCTCATTCGTCGTCGAGTTTTTGGCGCACCACACTCGTTTCCGAATCGCGCAATGCCTGCGATGCCGCATTGCCGACGACACGTGTGTTGAGGTCATGAACGACAGCCAAGTGAGGACACCATGGAAGACACCGGGACAGCGCAGCATGCGCGCAGCGCAGTGACGGACGACGTGCGAGCGCACGCGAACGGGCACGCCGACACCGACACCGACGCGGGCCCGCCCGGCCGGCCCGGCGCCCCGGCGCTCGGCCTGTTCGCGCTGGTGATCTTCGGCCTCGCGTACATGCTGCCGATGACGGTGTTCACGACTTACGGAATCGTCACACGCGAGACCAACGGACATCTGACGATTGCGTATGCGGTCACGCTCGTCGCGATGCTGCTGACCGCGCGCAGCTACGGCCACATGGTGCGGCTGATGCCGAGCGCCGGTTCCGCCTACACGTTCGCGAGCCGCAACTTCGGCACGTCGGCGGGCTTCATGGTCGGCTGGGCGTTGCTGATGGACTATCTGTTCATTCCGATGATCAGCTACCTCGCGATCGGCATCTACATGAAGCAGCTGTTCCCCGCGGTGCCGGCCAGCGTGTGGATCGTCGCGAGCATCGTGCTGGTGACGGGGTTGAACATCGTCGGCATCCGGCTCGTCAACCGCGTGAACCTGATCCTGATCGCGAGCCAGCTCGTGTTCATCGCGGTGTTCGTCGCGGCCGCGGCGCATGTCGCGGCCGGCGCGGGGCTGGAGCCGGCGCTCGCGCTGCCGGCGTATGGCGATGCGCACGCGATCTTCGCCGGTTCCGCGATCCTGTGCCTGTCGTTCCTCGGCTTCGATGCGGTATCGACGCTGTCGGAGGAAACCCGCGAGCCGCGCCGCACGGTGCCGCGCGCGATCCTGCTGTGCACGCTCGCGAGCGGGCTGCTGTTCATGCTGATCGCGTATGCGGGGCAGGTCGTGTTTCCCGACTGGCATGCGTTCAAGGATCTCGATTCGGCCAGCTTCGAACTGATGCGGCGCATCGGCGGCGGCGCGTTGTCCGCGCTGTTCGTCGCGGTCTACGTGGCCGGCTGCTTCGCGAGCGCGATGGCCGGTCAGGCGAGCGTGACGCGCGTGCTGTTCGCGATGGGCCGCGACCGCGTGCTGCCCGAGCGCGTGTTCGGGCAACTGCATGCGCGGCTGCGCACGCCGGTGCGCGCGACGCTCGCGGTCGGCGCCGTGTCGCTGTCGGCGCTGTTCATCACGCTCGATCTCGCGTCGACGATGATCAGCTTCGGCGCGCTCGTCGCGTTCGCGGTCGTGAACCTGTGCGTGATGCGCAGCTACCTGGTGCGCCCGGAACACCGCCGCGTCGCCGGCTGGATCGGGTACGGCGTGCTGCCGGCGCTCGGCTTCGCGATGAACGTGTGGCTGTGGTCGGGCCTGTCGCGCCAGACCTTCTACGTCGGCCTCGGCTGGCTCGCGCTCGGGTTCTGCCAGCTGCTGTGGCTCACGCGCGGCTTCACGCGGCCGGCGCCGACGTTGTCGATGAACTGAACGGCCGCGCGGCTCGCCGCCGCCGGTTTCGCAACCCTGAAGGAGGAATGACCCATGAACGGTATCGACGTCGGTCTCGAAGCGGACCTGCAGGCGCTCGGCAAGCGCCATCTGCTGATGCACTTCACGCACGCCGATGCGTATCGCGACCAGGCGCTGACGGTATTCGACCGCGGCGAAGGCTGCTGGCTCGTCGACCGCAACGGCAAGCGCTACTTCGACGGGCTCGCCGGGCTGTATTGCGTGCAGCTCGGCTACAGCCACGGCGCCGAGATCGGCGACGCGATGCGCGAGCAGATGGGGCGGCTGCCGTTCGCCACCAACTGGGGTTACGGCCACGAACCGGCGATCCGGCTCGCGCACAAGCTGGCGACGCTCGCGCCGGACGGCCTGAACCGCGTGTTCTTCACGTCGAGCGGCTCCGAGTCGAACGAGTCGGCGATCAAGCTGGTGCGCCAGTATCACCAGGCGCGCGGCGAGCCGCAGCGGCGCAAGTTCATCGCGCGGCGCGTCGCGTATCACGGCACGTCGTTCGGTGCGCTCGCGTTGAACGGGATGACCAACTTCCGCAAGCATTTCGAGCCGCTGATGGCGGGCGTGCGGCACGTGAGCAACACGAAGCGCTACGGGCGGCCGGACGGCGAGACGGAAGCGCAGTTCACGCGCCATCTGCTCGACGAGATCGAATCGTTGATCGTGCAGGAGGGGCCGGACACCGTCGCCGCGATCGTCGTCGAGCCGCTGCAGAACGCGGGCGGCAGCCTGACGCCGCCGGCCGGCTATGCGCAAGGGCTGCGCGCGCTGTGCGACCGGCATGGCGTGCTGCTCGTCGCCGATGAAGTGATCTGCGGCTTCGGCCGTCTCGGCGAATGGTTCGGCTCGACGCGCTACGGGCTGCAGCCGGACCTGATCACGTTCGCGAAGGGGATCGCGTCGGGCTACGTGCCGCTCGGCGGGGTGATCGCGAGCGACGCGGTCGTCGATACGGTGCTCGCCGGCCCGCAGCAGATGTTCCTGCACGGTGCGACCTACGGCGGCCATCCGGTCGCGTGCACGGCCGCGCTCGCGAACCTCGCGATCATGGAGCGCGAACGCGTGCTGGAGAACGTCGGCGACAACCAGGCCGTATTCCGGCGCACGCTCGACGGGTTGCTCGAGCTGCCGTGCGTCGGCGACGTGCGCGGCGACGGCTACCACTATTCGCTCGAGCTCGTCACCGACAAGGCCGCGCGCCGCTGGGCCGCGGGCATCGGCGCGCAGGCGTTCGTGTCGACGCTGCTCGCGCCGGCGATCTTCGAAGCGGGCTTGCTGTGCCGCGCGGGCGTCGACCACGAAGGCACGCCGATCGTGCAGTTCTCGCCGCCGCTCGTGATGTCGCGCGATGAGATAGTCTGGTTCGTCGCGAAGATTCGCGACATCCTCGCCGACACCTATGCGCGCGCGATGCGCTGACGGCGGCGCCCGCTATTGCTGACCCAGGAGCATTCGATGCGAACCTCAGAACAGAGCTATATCGCCGGGCAGTGGCTCGACCCGGCCGACGCGCGCGCCATCGACGTGATCGATCCCGCGACCGCGCGACCGTATGCACGGCTCGCGATCGGCAGTGCGGCCGACGTCGACCGCGCGGTCGGCGCGGCGAAGCAGGCGTTCGACGCCTACTCGCGCTGGAGCGTCGACGCGCGCGTCGCGCTGCTGCAGCGCGTGCTCGACATCTATCAGCGGCGCTACGAGGAAGTCGCGCGCACGATCAGCCAGGAGATGGGCGCGCCGCTCGCGTTCGCGCGCGCGGCGCAGGCCGCGGTCGGGACCGCACATCTCGAGCAGACGATCCGCGCGCTGCGCGCGTTCCGGTTCAGCACGCAGGTCGATTCGCTGCTCGTGTCGCACGAGCCGATCGGCGTATGCGCGCTGATCACGCCGTGGAACTGGCCGATCAACCAGATCGTGTGCAAGGTCGCGCCGGCGCTCGCGGCCGGCTGCACGATGGTGCTCAAGCCGAGCGAGATCGCGCCGTTCAGCGCGATCCTGTTCGCCGAGATCCTCGATGAAGCCGGCGTGCCGCCCGGCGTATTCAACCTCGTGCACGGCTACGGACACGAGGTTGGCGATGCGCTGTCGCGGCATCCGGACGTCGACATGGTGTCGTTCACCGGCTCGACGCGTGCGGGCGTCGAGGTCGCGAAGGCCGCGGCCGATACCGTGAAGCGCGTGCACCAGGAACTCGGCAGCAAGAGTCCGAACCTGATCCTGCCCGATGCGGACATCGACGCCGCCGTGACGCTCGGCGCGCGCAGCTGCTTCAGCAACAGCGGGCAATCGTGCAACGCGCCGACGCGGATGTTCGTGCACGTCGATCAGCTGGCCGCTGCCGAGGCGGCGGCGCGCCGGGAGGCCGCGCGCACCGTCGTGGGCGATCCGCGCTCGCCTGAGACGGAGATCGGGCCGGTCGTCAGCCGCACGCAGTTCGACCGGATCCAGCAGCTGATCCAGCGCGGCATCGACGAAGGCGCGACGCTCGTCGCCGGCGGGCTCGGGCGGCCCGACGGGCTCGGCGACGGCTTCTACGTGAAGCCGACGGTGTTCTCGAACGTGACGCCGGACATGACGATCGCACGCGAGGAGATCTTCGGGCCGGTGCTGTCGATCCTGACCTACCGGACCGAAGACGAAGCGGTCGCGCTCGCGAACGATTCGGTCTACGGGCTCGCGGCGTACGTGCAGACGAAGGACCTCGAGCGCGCGCGCCGCATCGCCGCGCGGCTGCGCGTGGGCAACGTGCACATCAACTATCCGGCGTGGAACCCGGCCGCGCCGTTCGGCGGTTACAAGCGTTCGGGCAACGGGCGCGAGTATGCGGAGTTCGGCCTCGTCGAATACCTGGAAACGAAGGGCACGACGGGGTACGCGTGAGGGGTGGCGGTCAGTCGTCGTCGGAACCGGCCGCGTCCGCACTCGCAACGGGCGACGCGGCCCGCCGACGGATTTCGGAATCGAGGATCAGACGCCCACGCAGCTTGCCTTTCATCCGCTTCACGTGCTTCGGCGCGTCGGTCATGTGCTCGACCATCAGCGCACGCACGCGCTCGACGTCGCGCTCGCGCGCGGCCTGCAGGATCGCCTTGTGGATCGACACGTTCGCCTCGCCGAAGCGCTTGTGCTCGGTGAGCGGTGTGTCGTTCCGGAACTCGATCAACTGCCGGATCATCTCGTTGATGAGCTCGCAACTGAAGCGCAGGAACGGGTTCGGGTTCGCGGCCGCGAGGATGTCGTGGAACGTCGTGTCCTCCTGCCGCTGGCGCAGCATGTGGCCGCGATCGTGCACGCCCGACGCGCCGTCGCAGCACGCGATGTTCGCTTCGAGCGCCGTGAAGTCGCGCTCCGTCAGGTGCGGCACGGCGCCGGCCGCGAGCTCGGGTTCGAGCAGCTTGCGCACCGTATAAATGTCGTCGATCGTCACGTCCTTGAAGAACAGGTAGTTCTGCAGCAACTGCAGCGTGCGGTCGAGCGGCACCTCGACGACCATCCCGCCGCCCGACGGCCCCGTCGTGACCTTGATCAGCCCCTGCACCTCCAGCGACTTCAGCGCCTCGCGGATCGTGCTCTTGCTCACCGCATAGAGCTGCTGGAGCTCGGCTTCGCGCGGCAGGCGGTCGCCCGGCTTCAGATCCTTCTCCGTGATCAGCCGCTTGATCTCCTCGGCGACGAGATCGGCCCGTTTCGGCTGCTTGATTGCGACCGCGACGCCCGCCCTGGCTCGGCCCATGACCATCTTGAAGACTCCTTTGTCTGACTGCGCGCCGCGTCATCGTCGACGATCCGTTCCGGCGCGAGGTACGGAATTTTGCCTGATTGACACCAATTTTGATCAACTCTAGCATCCGGTTCATTCTATTTATCATGATAAATAGAATGAACCGGCGGCGGGCATCCTGCAGCGCGCAGGCACGGTTTGGCAGTCGGTCGCATCGCGTGTGTCCCCTTCACCAAGGAGCGTCAACTTGAATCGCCGAGAACTGTTGAAACTGGCCGCGCTGTCGGCCGTGCCGGGTGCGCTCGGCAGCATGGCGTCCCGCGCCGCGTTCGCACAGGGTTCGCCCATCCAGCTCGCCTGCCCGGTGCCGATGTCCGGGCCGTTCGCCGCGAACGGCAAGTACGCCGATCTCGGCATGCAGCTCGTCGTCAGGCAATACGGCAAGGTGCTCGGCGCACCGCTCGCATACACGGCGCTCGACACCGAGGGCAAGCCGGCGACGGCCGTGCGGCGCGTGCAGGAGATCGCGCAGCAGAAGGGCGTGCGCTTCTTCGCGGGCGGCATTCTGTCGTCCGAATCGCTGGCGATGGGCAAGGAAGTGCAGAAGGCGGGCGGCGTGTTCATCACGACGGCCGGCGCCGACGAGATCACCGGCAAGGACTGCAACGACGCGACGTTTCGCTGGTCGGTGCCGACCTTCGGCGCGATCGAGCAGACGGTGCGCCCGCTGATCGGCATGCTGCCGAAAGCGAAGCGCTGGTACACGATCACGCCGCAATACGTGTTCGGCGACGGGCTGCTGTCGGCCGCGAAGGCGATCTTCAAGGAAAAGGGCATCGAGCATGTGGGCAACAGCTATCACTCGCTCGCCGAGAAGGAATTCAGCGGCTATCTGACCAATGCGGCCGCCGCGCAGCCCGACGTGCTGCTGATCCTGAACTTCGGCTCGCAGTCATCGGACACGCTGCGTCAGGCCGTGAGCTTCGGGATGAAGCGCAACTGCACGATCCTGCTCGCATGGGCGTCGGGGCTCGAGCAGTTCGAGGCGCTCGGCCCCGACATCTGCGACGGCGTGTATTTCGGCGCGCAGTACTGGCACGGCATCGATTCGCCGCTGAACCGCGATCTCGTGAAGCGCGCGAACGCCGCGTTCAAGGCCAATCCGAACTACAGCCTCGCGGGCTCGTACATCTGCTCGAAGATCCTGCTCGACGCGATGGTGAAGGCCGGCACCGCGGAGCCGAAGAAGGTCATCGCCGCGATGGAGGGGATGAAGTACGACGGGCTCACGGGTCCGGAGGAAATCCGCAAGGGCGACCACCAGGTATTGAAGAACTACTACCTGCTGAAGGGCAAGCCGAAAAGCCGGATGAAGAACGCGGACGACTACGCGGACGTGGTCAGCTCCGGGCAGTCGTTCCTGCCCGTCGACAAGACCGGCTGCAAGCTCGCGTGACGCGCCGGCCGCGTTCGCGGCCGCTGCGCGCCGACCACCGTTCCTCCTCCTTACCGATACGGAAGCCATGAACGTCTATCTGCTGCAGATCGTCAACGGCATCGGCGTGGGCATGCTGTACTTCCTGCTCGCGGTCGGCCTGTCGATCGTGTTCGGCCTGCTGCGCTTCGTGAATTTCGCGCACGGTGCGTTTTATCTGCTCGGCGCGTACCTGTGTTATCAGGCGCTGCAATGGTCGGCGAATTTCTGGGCCGCGCTCGCGGTCGTGCCGCTCGTCGTCGGCGCGTTCGCATGGATCGTCGAAAAGCTCGTGCTGCGTCACGTGTATGCACAGCAACACGAATTCCACATCCTCGCGACGGTCGGCCTGGCGCTCGTGCTGCAGGAGTGCGCGATCCTCGCGTGGGGCCCGCTTGGCGACAACGTACCGCCGCCCGACGCGCTCAGCGGCGTCGTGATCTGGGGCGGCTTCGTCTATCCGAAATACCGGCTGTTCGTGATCGGCTTCACGGCAGTGCTGGCCGCGCTGCTGTGGTGGGTTCTCGACGGCACGCGGCTCGGCAGCACGGTGCGCGCGGGCAGCGAGTCGTCGGAAATGGTGTCGCTGCTCGGCATCAACGTGACGCGCGTGTTCAGCCTCGTGTTCGCGCTCGGCGCGGCGACGGCCGCACTCGCGGGCGTCCTGGCCGCGCCGATCCGCGGCGTCGATCCGTTCATGGGGATCGAGGCGCTCGGCGTCGCGTTCGTCGTGGTCGTTGTCGGCGGGATGGGAAATTTTCTCGGCGCGCTGGTGGGCGGGCTGCTCGTCGGCATCGTACAGAGCCTGATGAGCACGCTGTGGCCCGAAGGCGCGCGCCTGATGATCTATGTCGCGATGGCGGCCGTGCTGCTGCTGCGTCCGAACGGTTTGCTCGGGAGGGCTGCATGATCGAATCGTCGAAATCGCTGCCGTCGGATGCGGCGGCGTCGCGGCGTGTGCCGCCGTGGCGCGCCGCGCTGCAGCGACCGGAAGGCTGGCTCGCGGTGGCGGTGGCCGGCGCGCTGCCGCTCGCGCTCGACTCGGGCTCGCTCGCGACCGAGGTGCTGGTGTTCGCGCTCGCCGCGCTCGGCTGCAATCTGTTGCTGGGCTACACGGGGCTGCTGTCGTTCGGCCAGGGCATCTTCTTCGGGCTCGGCAGCTACGCGGCGGGCGTGGTGCTGACGCACGGCGTCGAGTCGGTGACTGCGGCGCTGGTTGCGGCCGCCGCGCTCGGCGCCGCCGCGGCCGCATTGGTCGGCTGGTTCTCGATCCGGCAGCGCGGCACCTACTTCGTGATGCTGACGCTCGCGTTCGGGCAGCTGTTCTACTTCGTCGCCTATACGACGCCCGATGTGACGGGCGGCGACAACGGGCTGCTCGACATTCCGCGCCCCGCGTTGTCGGTATTCGGCCATCCGCTCGTGCCGCTCGATTCGCCGTGGCGCTATTACGGTTTCGTCGCCGTCGTGTTCGTCGCGGTGTTCTGGCTGCTGTTGCGCGTGTCGCGCTCGGTGTTCGGCCGCACGCTGCTCGCGATCCGCGACAACGAGGCGCGCGCGGCGGCGGCCGGCTATGACGTGCGGCGCTTCAAACTCGTGGCGTTCGTGATCTCGGGCGCGGTCACCGGCCTCGCCGGCGCGCTGCATGCATTGATGACGGGCATCGCGCCGCTGTCGAACATCGACTATCACACGAGCGAGATGATCCTCGTGATGACGGTGATCGGCGGCACCGGCAACCTGTTCGCGTCGGTGCTCGGGGCGGCCGCTTACGTGCTGTTCGCCGACTGGCTGTCGACGCTATGGCCGCGCTGGCTGCTGTTGCTCGGGCTCGTGCTGATCGCCGTGAGCCTGTTCATGCAGCGCGGCTTGTGGGGAGTCGGCGAACGCGTCGCGGCATCGCTGCGGCGCGCCCGGCGTACCGAGGCCGCGGCCGGGGAGCAGCGATGAGCGAAGCGATTCTGGAAGCGCGCGGCGTCGTCAAGCGCTACGGCAAGTTCACGGCGCTGGGCGGCGTCGATCTGCGGATCATGCCGCGCACCATTCATTCGGTGATCGGCCCGAACGGCGCAGGCAAGACCACGCTGTTCCATACGCTGACGGGCACCGTGCCGATCAGCGCCGGCTCGATCCTGTTCGACGGTCACGACGTGTCGCGCGAGCCCGATCACAAGCGTGTGCGGCGCGGTATAGCGCGTTCGTTCCAGGTGACGAGCCTGTTTGCGAACCTCAGTGTGCGCGAGAACCTTCGCGTCGCCGCGCAAGGCGTCGAGTCGCGGCGCGCGTTGAATCCGTGGGCGCCGCCCCTTGGCGCGCGGGCACATCAGGGTGTCGTCGACGACGTACTCGATCGGCTCGGCCTGCAGCGGTTCGCCGACACGGCGGCCGGCGTGCTGTCGCACGGCCAGCAGCGCCGGCTCGAAGTCGGGATGGCGCTCGCGGCGCGGCCGCGCGCGATCTTCCTCGACGAGCCGACGTCCGGCATGGGTATCGACGACCTCGACGACATGAAAACGCTGATCCGCCGCCTGCGCGACGATTACACGGTCGTGCTGATCGAACACAACATGGGAATCGTGATGGACATCTCGGACACGATCACGGTGATGCAGCAGGGGCGCGTGCTGGTCGAAGGCACGCCCGAGGCGATTCGCGGGGACGCGCGCGTGCGCAGCGCGTATCTCGGCAACATGATCACCGGAGGCCGCGCATGATCCTTGACGTGAAGGCGGTGCACGCGTGCTACGGCAAGAGCCACGTACTGCAGGGCGTTTCGCTCAACGTGCGGGACGGCGAAACGGTGACGCTGCTCGGGCGTAACGGCGCGGGCAAATCGACCACGCTCAAGACGATCGCGGGGGTCGTCGCGCCGAGCGGCGGCACGGTGACGTTCGCGGGCCGGGTGATGTCCGGTCAGCCCGCGCACCGGATTGCCGCACGCGGCCTGTGTTTCGTGCCGGAGCATCGAGGGATTTTCCGGCTGCTGTCGGTCGAGGAAAACCTGCGGCTCGGCGCACGTCGCGATTCGCCGTGGCAGCTCGACGACATCTATCGCATCTTCCCGCGGCTGAAGGAGCGCCGCCGCAACGGCGGTGCGCAGCTGTCGGGCGGCGAGCAGCAAATGCTTGCGATCGGCCGCGCGCTGATGAATCACCCGCGGCTGCTGATGCTCGACGAACCGGTCGAAGGGCTCGCGCCGGTAATCGTCGAGGAGATCGTCGCGCAGCTCAAGCTGATCAAGGCGGCCGGCGTGTCGATCCTGCTCGTCGAACAGAACCTCGAAGTGTGCACGCAGCTTGCCGACCGTCACTTCGTGATCGAACAGGGCGTGATCGTCTACGAAGGCAGCAACGCGGCGTTCACCGCCGATCACGACGTGAAGGATCGTTACTTGGGCGTCGGCGTCGCATAAGCGCCGTGCCCGTTCATTGCGAGGAATTCCACCGATGCAAGTTCAGGATTCGACACCGGGCGTTGCGGCGCTCGGGCTGCGCGTCGACGGCGCGCGGCTATGGGACAGCCTGATGCGGCTCGCGCAAATCGGCGCGACCGCCAACGGCGGCGTTTGCCGCCTCGCGCTCACCGAGCGCGATCGAGACGCGCGCAACCTATTCGTCGGATGGGCGAAGGAGATCGGCTGCACGGTGCGCATCGATGCGATCGGCAACATCTTTGCGCGCCGCGCGGGTGCGTGCGACGACCTGCCGCCCGTGATGACGGGCAGCCATATCGACACGCAGCCGACCGGCGGCAAGTTCGACGGCAACTACGGCGTGCTCGCGGGCCTCGAAGTGCTGCGCACGCTCGACGACGCGGGCGTGCGCACGCGCGCGCCGCTCGAGGTCGCGGTGTGGACCAACGAGGAAGGCTCGCGCTTCGTGCCGGTGATGATGGGGTCCGGCGTGTTCGCGCGTGCGTTCACGCTCGAGCATGCACTCGCGCAACGCGATCGCGACGGCATCGCCGTGCGCGATGCGCTCGCAGCGATCGGCTATGCGGGTGACGTGCGCGATGCACATGCGGTCGGCGCGTACTTCGAAGCGCATATCGAACAGGGGCCGGTGCTCGAGGCGCATGCGACGACTATCGGCGTGGTGGAGGGCGCGCTCGGGCAGCGCTGGTACGACGTCACCGTGCACGGGATGGAGGCGCACGCCGGCCCGACGCCGATGGCGCTGCGGCGCGACGCGCTGCTGGTGGCGGCCGATCTCGTGCGCGCGGTGAACGGCATCGCGCTCGCCCACCCGCCGCACGGGCGCGGCACGGTCGGCTGGATCGACGTGCATCCGAATTCGCGCAACGTGATTCCGGGCCGCGTGACGCTGACGGTCGATCTGCGCGCGGCCGACGATGCGACTCTCGCGGCGATGGATGCGGCTCTGCGCGCCGCGTGTGACGATCTCGCGGCGACGGCCGGCATGCCGATCGACGTCGAGCAGGTCGTGTATTTCGCGCCTCAGCCGTTCGACGCGGCGCTCGTCGAACAGGTGCGCGCGGGCGCGAATGCGCTGGGCCTGTCGTCGATGAACGTGATCAGCGGGGCCGGCCACGATGCCGTGTATCTCGCGCGTGTCGCGGCCGCCGCGATGATCTTCGTGCCGTGCAAGGACGGGATCAGCCACAACGAAATCGAGGACGCGGCGCCAGCCGATCTCGAGGCCGGCTGCAACGTGCTGCTCCATGCGATGCTCGCCGCAGCCGGCCTCGCGGAGGGCTGCACGCGATGAAGATCCTGATCGCCCGGATGAACCACGAGACGAATACGTTCTCGCCGGTGCCGACGCCGCTCGCCGCGTTCGGCCGCAACGGCCCCGACTGGGGCGACGACGCGTATCGCACGAACCGCGGGATGCGCACGGCGATGGCCGCATTCATCGACGCGGCCGAGCGCGCCGGCGCGCAGATCGTCACGCCGGTGTCGGCGGCGGCGAACCCGAGCGGGCCGGTCGCGGCCGACGCTTATGCGGCGATCTGCGACGCGATCGTCGCCGCGGCGCCCGGCTGCGACGCGGTGATGCTCGATCTGCACGGCGCGATGGTCGCCGAGCAGAGCGCGGACGGCGAAGGCGACCTGCTCGCGCGCGTGCGCGCCGTGCTGCCCGCCGCGCCGATCGCGGTCGCGCTCGACCTGCACGCGAACGTCACGCAGAAGATGATCGACCACGCGGACGTGATCGTCAGTTTCAAGACCTATCCGCACGTCGACATGTACGAAACCGGCGAGCACGCGGCGCGTTTGCTGCTCGATCGACTGCATGGCCGTGCGCGGCCGGTGCTCGCGTGGCGGCAGCCGCCGCTGCTGACGTCGACGCTGCGCAGCGCGAGCGCCGAAGGCGCGATGCGGCGCGCGCTCGAAGCCGCGCGCGCGGCCGAGGCGGACGGGATGCTCGCGGTGTCGGTGCTGGCGGGCTTCTCGCTCGCGGACATTCCCGCGCCGTGCGTGAGCGTCGTCGTGGTCGGCGACGGCGATCGCGCGGCGGCCGACGCGGTGGCCGAACGCATTGCGCGGCAGATCTGGGACGCGCGCGACGCGTTCGTGTATCGCAGCGCGCCGCTCGCCGAATCGGTCGCGCAGGCCGCGGCGCTCGCGCGCGGTGCGGACCGGCCGGTGCTGATGCTCGATCACGGCGACAACTGCATGTCGGGCGGCCCGTGCGACACGATGGACCTGCTGGAGGCCGCGCTCGCGCAAGGGCTCGACGGGATCGTCAGCGGGCCGCTGTGCGACCCCGACGCGGTCGCCGCGCTGATCGATGCGGGCGTCGGCGCGACCGTCACGGTGCCGATCGGCAACCGGATGCCGTCGCATGGTGGCGCGCGGCGCACGCCGTTTCGCGCGACCGGCGTCGTGCGCGCGATCACCGACGGCGAATACGTGATCACCGGGCCGACCTATACGGGCCAGCGCGCCTACATGGGCCGCGCCGCCGTGCTCGATATCGGCGTCGCGACGCTGGTGGTGACCGAGCGCACGCACGAGCCGTGGGATCTCGGCGTGTTCGAGAGCGTCGGCATCGATCCGCGCCGGGCACGCTTTCTGCTGCTGAAGTCGCGCATGTATTGCCGGCCGGTGTTCGTGCCGATCGCGGCCGCGCTCGTCGAATGCGACAGCCGCGGCCTGACCGGGTCGGACTACGCGCTGTTCCGCTACGAGCGCCTCGCGCGGCCCGTGTATCCGCTCGATGGCGTCGACCGGTGGGACGGCGCGGGGCCGCGCAGCGCGTGAGAACCGGCGCGCACGGCGGCGCGCGCCTTCATGCATCATGCGATTGCACCGGCCCGTCGAGCAGCTGGGTCGCGCGCATTCTTGCGTCTGCAACCGACCGGAGAACCGAACGCCATGCATTCGAAACGCTTCCACCTTCGTCGCGCCCGCCTGCTCGCCGCGTTGACGCTCGCCACGACCGCCGTCGCCGCGCATGCGGCCGACTGGATCGTGTCAGGCAACGACGGCAAGTACCAGCGCGTCGACGGGCGCGACACCTATCTCGCGTCGCCGCCCGCTGACACGCTGACGCTGCTCGACGCCAGCGTGTTTCCGCCCAAGATCGCGTTGCAGGTGGACGTCGAGAACGGCATCCAGGGGCCGCCGCAGGCGGTGGCGATCACGCCTGACGCGAAGCTCGCGCTGGTCGGTGCGCCCACGCGTTACGACCCGGCCGCGAAGCAGCTCGCGTACGACACGTTCGTGCAGGTCGTGACGCTCGACGCATCGCCGCCGACGATCGCGCGCATCGAGCTCGGCACGCATCCGCAGGGTATCGCGATCGACCGGTCGGGCCGGCTCGCGCTGGTCGCGAACGTCGACGGCAGCGTGTCGATCCTGCGGATCGACGGCACGCAGGTCACGCTCGACGGCAGCCTGAAGATCGGCAAGAAGCGCCTCGCCGGGATCAGCTTCACGCACGACGGCAAGCATGCGCTCGTGTCGCTGCGCGACGAGCAGGGCGTCGCGGTGCTGAACGTCGACGACGGCAACGTGACCGACAGCGGCACGCGGCTGAGCACCGGCGTCGCGCCGTACACGATCGACGTGTCGAGCGACGATCGTTGGGCCGTCGTCAGCAACGTCGGCCTCGCTGGGCTGCCCGGCTATACGGGCACGCTCGCGGGCGACGCCGATTCGGTTGCGCTGATCGACGTGTCGCACACGCCGTTTCGCACGGTGCAGTACCTGACGGTGCCGTCGCTGCCGGAAGGCGTCGCGATCTCGCCGAACGGCAAATGGATCGCCGTGCAGGCGATGGACGGCTCGAACCTGACGCCCGACAATCCCGGCCGCCACAAGCGCGGCAAGGTCGTGCTGTTCGAGATCCGCGCCGGCCGCGCGGTGCAGACGAGCGAGGCGCCGGGCGGCGAAGCCGCGCAGGGCATCGCGTTCACCGCGGACAGCCGGCACGTGATCGTGCAGTTCAACGTCGAGCGGCAGCTCGCGCTGTATGCGGTGGAAGGCGGCAAGCTGCGCGATACGGGCACGCGCATCGCGCTGTCGGGCGGGCCGTCGTCGCTGCGGACCTTGCCGCGTTGAACGGGGTGCCGTGCGGCCCGCGTGCGCCCGCCTGCGCGCGCACGCGGGCCGCACGGCACGGCAGCCGGTTCGAGCGGCGCGCGTTCCACGGGCTGCGAAGGGCTGGGGCCCGCGCGTCGTCCGGCGATGAAGCTGTCGGTCAGCGCGTCACGCCGGGTCGACGCGCATCTCGGCGCACGCCGCTAGCCCGCAAGCGCTACGGACGCAGCAGATCGAATCCGCCGAACACGACCACGCCGCTGAGCGCGATCATCGCAAGCGAATGCTGGCCGAAATACAGGATCGCGGCGGCGAGCCAAGTCGTCAGGCAGAAGGCGCCGATGCGGGCCATCGTGGATTCCTCGTGATACGTGATGAAGGGGGCGTAACCGTCGCCGTGCCGTGGAGGCGCTTGCTGCCGCTCGCGGGGCGCGACGCCGGCCGACGCGGTCGATTGCGCGCGATACTGCGGGCTTCGATACGCGGTTGCGGGCCGGCCGCGGCGAGACGCAATCGAGCGGCGGTCCGGCGGAAGGCAGGACTCGAATTTTACCAGCGTACCCGGCGCGTCTGTCTGGCCCCTTTGCGTCGCGCGGCTAAAGTTTGGTACGACGAATGCCGTTATCCGCTTGCAAGGTATTCGCCTGTTCAATCGACGGCAATCGCCGACCCACTACGGACCGACACAATGCAGATCGAACCTTCTTCCGCCGCGCAAACCCCGCTTGCGGCTTCCACGCCGACGGCCAACTCGACGGCTGCCGGGACATCGTCGCCGACGGGCGGCGCGACGGCTGCCGCTGCCGGCGCCGCGCCGGCCAACGGCGGTCAGGCGTCGAGCGCATCGGCGTCGTCGTCGTCGTCCGAGGATCCCGCGGTCAAGCAACTGAAACAGCTGATCGAGCGCCTGCAGAAACAGCTCGCGCAGATTCAGCAACAAATGGCGACCGTCGCGCAGCGCGCGAAGAACGATCCCGCCGCAGCCACCGAGCAGCAGTCGCTCGGCGCACAAGCGAGCACGATCTCCGCTGCGCTGTCGACGGCGATCGCGCAGCTCGCGCAGGCGATCCAGAAGTCGTCCGGATCGACGTCGGGCTCGCTGGTGTCGACGCAGGCCTGAATGCGTCGCGCGCCGCGCCGACGCGCGGCTTCGCGCATTAGAATCGCAAGCTCGTCTCTCCCCAAGGACGGCACCACGATGAGCGCGCACTTCACCGACGACGATCTCGTCCGTTTCGAAGAGCAGGGCGGGCCGCCGCTGCCCGCGGCCGACGCCGAAGGATGGCTCGACCATGACGGCGCGCGCATCTGGCACGCGTCGTTCGGAGATGGGCCGCCCGTCGTGCTGCTGCACGGCGGCCTCGGCCACGGCGGCAACTGGGGCCACCAGGTGCCGGCGCTGCTCGCGGCCGGCTACCGCGCGATCGTGATCGACAGCCGCGGCCACGGCCGCAGCACGCGCGATGCGCGCCCCTATTCGTACGAATGCATGGCATCCGACGTGCGCGCGGTACTCGACGCGCTGCGCATCGAGCGCGCGCGCTTCGTCGGCTGGAGCGATGGCGCATGCGTCGCGCTGGTGCTGGCCGCGCGCACGCCGCAGCGGGCGGCGGGCGTCTTCTTCTTCGCGTGCAACATGGATCCGAGCGGGACGAAGGAATTCGTGCCGAGCGCGTTGATCGACCGTTGCTTCGCGCGGCACCGCAAGGACTACGCACGCCTGTCCGCGACACCCGGCGACTTCGACGCGTTCGTCGCGGCCGTCAGCGAAATGATGCGCACGCAACCGAATTACGGCGCGTCCGAGCTTGCGGCGATCACGGTGCCGGTCGCGATCGTGCAGGGTGAGCACGACGAGTTCATCCGCGCCGAACATGCGGCATACCTCGCGCACACGATTCCGGGCGCGACGCTGACGCTTCTCTCTGGCGTCAGCCACTTCGCGCCGCTGCAGCGGCCGGCGCGCTTCAATGCGGCGATGCTCGCGTTTCTCGAGCGCACGGCCGGCTGACACGGGCGGCGGCGCTTCATCCCCGCGCCAATGAAAAAGCCACGGAACGGGCCGTGGCTTGCTTCGATCGCCGAACCAGCGGCGCCCGACTTACGCGATCGTCTTCGACCAGTTCGCGTACCAGTTGCGGAACAGCGTGTACTGCGCTTCAGCGTAGTTGCGTTGCGCGTCGCTCAGCGCATCGGTTTCGTTGAAGTGCAGCGTGTATTCCGTGTCGCCGTTCAGCACCATCAGGTGCTTGTAGAACAGCACGAGGTCGCAGCCTTCGTCGAACGACGACAGCACGGCGAGCGCCGCTTCGAGTTCCTTCGCGCGCACGCGCGCCACGGCGTCGCCCTGCGCGGCCTTCTTGCACAGGTCGACGAGCTGCAGCACTTCGCGCGGCAGCGCATTGCCGATGCCGGTGATCGCGCCGGCCGCACCGCAATTGACGAAGCCGTGGAACACCTGCGTGTCGACGCCGGCCATCAGCGTGACGTTTGCGTCTTGCGACGTGATGTTTTCGGCCGCATAGCGCATGTCGGCGGCGCCGCCGAATTCCTTGAAGCCGATCAGGTTCGGATGCTCGCGGCGCAGTTCGAAGAACAGGTCGGCGCGCGTCGCGAAGCCGTAGTACGGGCTGTTGTAGATCACCGCAGGCAGGTTCGGCGCGGCCTTCAGGATCGCGGAGAAGTGCGCCTTCTGCGCGGCCGGCGATGCGCCGCGCGACAGCACGCGCGGAATCACCATCAGCCCGTGCGCGCCGACCTTCGCCGCGTGAGCGGCGTGCGAGACGGCTTCCTTCGAATTCACCGCGCCCGTGCCGACGATGGTCGGCACGCCGGCTGCGACCAGCCGCGCGACGCCTTCCTGGCGTTGCGCTTCGGTGAGCAGCGGCCAGTCGCCCATCGAGCCGCAGTACACCACCGCGCGCATGCCCAGCGCCACCAGCTCCTTGCCCTTCTTCACCAGCGCGTCGAAATCCGGCTGGCGCTCGGCGGTACACGGCGTCATCAGGGCCGGAATGGTGCCGGTGAAAATGTTCTCGCTCATCTCGTTTCCTCACATTCAGATAGGTGAACTGCCATTGCTGGCAACCTGGGCGGTACGCGTGCGCGCCGGATCGTGGGGCTTCGCCCGATCCGGACCGTGGCCGGCCGCCTCTCGTTCGCGTCGGTGCCGAAACGGTGCCTCCCGTTTCGCCCGAGAGTCAGCCATCGACGAGTGCATTCTAGTGAGTTCGGATATTTTATACAATATAAAATAAAAAGGGCGTGAGGAAGGGAAGGGGAACGTGCTGGAAATGGGCGGGGGAATGGGCTGGAATGAGAGGGGAAGGGCGCGCGGAGCGTACCGGATCGCCTCCGCGCAAACCTTCACCGCGTGCGCCGGGATGCATGAAGTAAGCGCGCGGCCAGTCGGCATGCGACCGCCGCCAGCTGCATTCGGCGCGATTCGCCGAGCCGATCTGCCGGCCGCGTTGGCCGCTCCGCCGCTCTGCTACTATCGTAGAAAATATGCAATATTCACCGGCGCGTCGGCGCAAGCCTTGCCGCCATCCCTGGTCCGAACCGCAACATGAACGACAAACGCCCCGCCCTCGTCTACGCCACGCGTGCCGAGGCCGCCGCGAACGAACTGCGCCGTCGCATCCTGACCGGCGAGTACGTCGACGGCTACCAGCTTCGCCAGGACGCGCTGGCCACCGAGCTCGGGATCAGCCGCATCCCGCTGCGCGAAGCCCTCGTGCAGCTGGAAAGCGAAGGGCTCGTGAAAATTCTGCCGCACAAGGGCGCGATCGTCTCCGAGCTGTCGCCCGAGGACATCACCGAGCTGTTCGAGCTGCGCGCGCTGCTCGAGCCCGTGCTGCTGAAAAAGTCGATTCCGAAGCTCACGGCGGAAGACTTCGCGCGGCTCGACGCGATCCTCGACGAATACAGCGCGGTGCTGCACGCGAGCCAGTCCGGCCGCTGGGGCGAGCTGAACACCGAACTGCATCAACTGCTGCTGTCGCGGGCCGAGCAGCCGAAGACGGCCGCGATCGTCGCGTCGCTGTTGCAGCAGACCGATCGCTACACGCGCGTTCAGCTGTCGCTGTCGGAGGCCGCGCGCGACGTGGCCGAGTCCGAGCATGCGGAACTGGTCGCGCTGTGCCGCAAGGGCGATGGGCGCGCTGCGGCGTCGCTGCTGAAGCGCCACATCGAGCACGCGGGCGGCGAACTGAACGCGTTCCTGCGCGAACGACGCCTAGGCCGCTGAAGCAGCCGCGCACGGTCCGCGCAGCGGGGCCGCGAACGCGGCATGGACGCGCCGCGCTCGTCTCCCACAGCGCTCCCGCAACGCATCGGCGCAGCCTGATGCGTATGGGGGATGCCGCCTAGCCGCCGCCGATTCCCTGTAACACCTTGCCGGTGCCGCCGCATACCGTGCATGGCTGGCCTTCCACCATCCCTGTGCCGCGACATACACCGCATAGATCTTCGCCGACACCGGGCGTATCGGGCGGCCCTTCGTCCCCCGGATTCAACGGCGCGTCCTGACGCTGTCCCGCCGAGGGTCGACTCGTCTGCATCGCATACCTCCTCGTGTGTTTGCCGTCTCGCCGCGCCGCATCGTGCGTGCCCGCCGTGACGAAGTAGGGCACGGCGGCCGGCGCGCTTGCCAAGAGCTGCGCCAATACGCGCATCGGCGAGGCTCGCGCTGGCGTCCGCCCGACTCTGGAGTAGACGGCGTCGCGGCGTCATTACAACGGGGGAGCCGAACGCATTCGGCTGGCGCGGTGCGGACAAGATCGAGCACGTAAAGCCGTCAAGTAGTCAGTCATCGGACAACTAGAAAATAGCCAAGTCGGCTACCCGGCATCCCGGCCAGCACGGTGCCGACTTCCAATACCGACGCCCGTTCGGAAAACGTTTCGCTAACCGGGCGCTTCACGTAGAAACGTTTTCCCCCAATCGCCTCAAAAACCCCGGACTACTCCGCTTATACGGGTATGCACCAAGTGAGTTAAACGATTAACCGACGTACATTCGCTTCCACACGTCATACAACGTATGACTCAAGTTAAACGCAGGCCGTGTACCGAAAGCGGGCGGAGGTCGCCCGGCGCGCCGCCGAACAACGAGCAACCAGCAAGGAGACTGACGATGAAGCACCGATTCACCCGCTCCCGTACCGCCGTGGCCGTCGCGCTGATGGCAGGCTTCGCCGTATCCGCGCACGCGCGCGTGTTCCGCTCGGCGGACGTGCATGGCGACAACTTCCCGACCAACATGGCGGTCAAGTACATGGGCGACGAGCTGTCGAAGCTCACGGGCGGCAAGGACTCGATCAAGGTGTTCGGCAACAGCGCGCTCGGCTCGGAGAAGGACACGGTCGACCAGGTGCGGATCGGCGCGATCGACATGGCGCGCGTGAACGGCGCCTCGTTCAACGAGATCGTGCCCGAGTCGCTGATCCCGTCGCTCCCGTTCCTGTTCCGCGACGTCGACCATTTCCGCAAGGCGATGTACGGTCCCGCCGGCCAGAAGATCCTCGACGCGTTCGCGGCGAAGGGCATGATCGCGCTGACGTTCTACGAGAGCGGCGCGCGCTCGATCTACGCGAAGCGCCCGGTGCGCTCGCCGGCCGACATGAAGGGCTTGAAGGTGCGCGTGCAACCGTCTGACCTGATGGTCGACGAGATCAAGGCAATGGGCGGCACGCCCACGCCGATGCCGTTCGCCGAGGTGTACACGGGCCTGAAGACGGGCCTCGTCGATGCGGCGGAAAACAATCTGCCGTCGTACGAGGAAACCAAGCACTTCGAAGTCGCGCCCGACTACTCGGAGACGCAGCACGCGATGACGCCCGAAGTGCTGGTGTTCTCGAAGAAGATCTGGGACACGCTGTCGCCGCAGGAGCAGGCCGCGATCAAGAAGGCCGCGGCGGATTCGGTGCCGTACTACCAGAAGCTGTGGACCGCGCGCGAGGCGTCCGCGCAGCAGACGGTGACGAAGGGCGGCGCGAAGATCGTACCGGCCGCGCAGATCGATCGCGCGGCGTTCGTGAAGGCGATGCAGCCGCTGTGGGCCAAGTATGAAAAGACCCCGCAGATGAAGCAGATCGTCGACGAGATCGAGGCCACCAAGTGACCCGTCGCACTTCACCGAATGGCGCCGCGGCCGTCGGCGCGGCGCCGTGCCGCGCGCGCGCGACGCCGCTGCTGCACTGCGCGAACGACCTGCTGTTCCGCGCGCTCGCGGTGATCGCGTCGCTGTGTCTCGCGGCGCTCACGGTGCTGGTGTTCTACGCGGTCGTGATGCGCTACGTGTTCGAGAACGCGCCCGATTTCGTCGAGCCGATAGCGTTGCTGCTGGTGATCGTCATCGCGATGTTCGGCGCGGCGATGAAGGTGCGCGACGGCGGCCACATCGGCCTCGATTCGCTCGTGCAGCGCCTGCCGCCGAAGGGGCGCACCGTCGTGATCGCGATCCAGCATCTGTGCCTGATCGCGTTCGCGATCGCGATCATCGCCGGCTGCGGCAGCATGGCGGCCGAGACGATGGGCGACCGCATTCCGATCATCGGGTTGCCCGAGGGCGTGCGCTATCTGATCACGATTCCCGCAGCGATCGCCATCATCCTTTTCTCGCTCGAGCACCTGCTCGCGCTCCGTCGTTCTTCGTCGGGACATTAACGCCATGGAACTCGCGATCCTGTCCGTCAGTTTTCTGATTTTCCTCGTGCTCGGCGTGCCCGTGTCGTTCGCGCTCGGCATCGCATGCGTGCTGACCTACCTCGTCGAAGGGCTGCCGATCGCCACCGCGATGCAGTCGATGATCTCGGGGATGAACGCGTTCTCGTTCCTCGCGGTGCCGTTCTTCATCTTTTCCGGCGAACTGATGCTGCACGGCGGCATCGCCGACCGGATCCTGCGCTTCGCGCAGGCGACCGTCGGCCATTTTCGCGGCGGCCTCGGGATGGCCAACGTCGTCGCCTGTACGCTGTTCGGCGGCGTGTCGGGCTCGCCGACCGCCGACACGTCGGCGATGGGCGGCGTGGTGATCCCGTTGATGAAGCGCGAGGGCTACAGCGCGGCGTACGCGGTCAACGTGACGACCCACGCGTCGCTCGCCGGCGCGCTGATGCCGACGTCGACCAACATGATCATCTACGCGTTCGCCGCGCAGGGGATCACCGGGATGCTGCACGGCCAGCAGGTGAGCGGCGTGTCGATCGGCGACCTGCTGTTTTCGGGGCTGCTGCCGGTGCTGTGGGTGATGGGCTTCGTGCTCGCCGCCGCGTACTGGCAGGCCGTGCGTCACGGCTATCCGCGCCGCGAGGACGGCTCGTCCGCGCTGCCCGCGTTCCCCGGCTGGTATGCGGTGCTGCGCAGCTTCGTCGGCGCGGTGCCCGGCCTGATGGTGATCGCGATCATCCTCGTGTGCGTCGCGAAGGGGATTGCCACCGCGACCGAAGCGGCGGCCATCGCGGTCGTGTACTCGCTCGTGCTGACCGCGCTCGTCTATCGCACGCTGACCGTCGAGAAGCTGCGGCGCGCGCTGTCGCATGCGGCGCGCACGACGGGCGTCGTGCTGCTGCTGATCGCCGTGTCGAACATGCTGCGCTTCCAGATGTCGTATCTGGAGATCCCGGATGCGATCGAAGGGCTGCTCAAGCAGTCGACCGCCGCGCCGTGGCTGATGCTGCTGTACATCAACGTCATCCAGGTGTTCCTCGGCACCTTCGTCGACATGGCCGCACACATCCTGATCACGACTCCGCTGTTCCTGCCGATCGCGATGGCCTGCGGCGTCGGGCCCGTGCAGTTCGGCATCATGCTGCTGCTGAACTGCTCGCTCGGCCTCGTGCATCCGCCGATCGGCTCGGTGCAGTTCGTCGGCTGCGCGATCGGCAACGTGTCGATCGGCGAGACGACCAAGATGGCGTGGCCGTATTACCTCGCGATCTTCAGCGCGATCAACATCGTCACGTACATGCCGTTCTTCTCCACCTGGCTGCCGAGCCTGATCAGCGGGCACGCGGTGTTCTGAGTACCGGCATCGGCCCGCGTGGCGCCGGACGATCGAGGTCGTCCGGCGCCGCGATTGCGTTAACGGCTTCTTCCTTCGTGGCCGGTTTGCGGCGTGCGCGTGCCGCGCGTTGTGCATGCAAGTGACCGACGCCGGACCACGCTGCAGCATGCGGCGCTCGCCGAACAGGCCGGTGCGGACACGCGCTTGGTCCGCGTGCCCGGTTCGATGCGGGCCGCGTGATCGTTCGCACTGCGCGCCGGGCCGAACGCGGCCCGACGCCGGCATTCCCGACCCTTGGATCCAGCGCCGCATGCGAGCGCGCCACCGCCGCCGCGACGCGCTACACACGTCGCCTGCAGCGCCCGCCGAGCTGTGCGATCATGCGCGGCGCCAGCGTTGCTGGCAACGCGCCAGTGAATCAGCGCGCGCTTGCGCGCCGCTGCCCATCGTCGTCATACCCGGAGGCCCGATGCTCACCCGCACCATCCACGGCAGCACGCTGCATTACCACGATCACGGCACCGGCTTCCCGGTGCTGCTCGGACACAGCTATCTGTGGGACGCGGCGATGTGGGCGCCGCAGATCGACGCGCTGTCGCGCCGGTATCGCGTGATCGTGCCCGACCTGTGGGGGCATGGCGCATCGGGTCCGCTGCCGGCCGGCACGCAGACGCTCGACGATCTCGCCGCGCATGCGAGCGCGTTGCTCGACGCGCTCGAGATCGAGCAATGCGCGGTGGTCGGCCTGAGCGTTGGCGGGATGTGGGGCGCGCGGCTCGCGTTGCGCGAACCGCAGCGCGTGCGCTCGCTCGTATTGATGGACGCGTCGCTCGAAGCCGAGCCCGACGCGACGCGGCTGCGCTACTTCGGGATGCTCGATGCGATCGCCGCCGCCGGCAAGATTGCGCCACCGCTGCTCGATGCGATCGTGCCGCTGTTCTTCCGCCCGGACGCGAATCTGTCGGACCCGGTGCCGAGCGCATTTCGCGCCGCACTCGCCGGCCTGCCTGCCGACCGGCTGCGCGAGTCGATCGTCCCGTTCGGCCGGCTGATTTTCGGGCGTCCGGACACGCTGGCCGCACTCGCCGACCTCGATGCCGCGCGCACGCTGCTGATGTGCGGCGCCGGCGACATGGCGCGGCCGCCGTCGGAGACGGAGAAGATGGCAGGCGTGATCGGCTGCCGCCACGTGCTGGTGCCGGACGCCGGCCACATCTCGAACCTCGAGAATCCCGCCTTCGTCACGCGCACGCTGCTCGACTGGTTCGACGAGCAGAAGCTCGCCGCGGCTTGAGCGGCACGCGGCGTTGCGTGACGCCGCTGCGGCTGGCACTGCGCGACGGATGTGCCGCGCATCAGGCACATCACGTGCGTCACATGATCAAGCGCGTTCGCCGATCGGCGTGAGCTTGCGTTCGCGCCCGCGGACCTCGCCGGCGCCGCGGCGGATCAGCTCCTGCGCTTCGGCGCGGCTGCCCACGCACGGCGTGGAGCCCGGCAGCGGCCGCCGCGCGCTCTCGCGCAGCGCGAGCACCGACACGATGCCGATGAACGACGCGCCCATCAGGTAGTACGCCGGCATCATCAGGTCGCCGGTGCGATCGACGAGCCATGCGGTGACGAGCGGCGTCGTGCCGCCGAACAGCGACACCGACACGTTGAAGCCGATCGCGAGCGCGCCGTAGCGGATCCGCGTCGGGAACAGCGCGGGCAGCGCCGACGGCATCACGCCGGTAAAGGTCGACAGCAGCGTGCCGTAGATCAGCATCCCGCCGAACACCGGCAGCATGCCGCCGGTGCGGATCAGCATCAGCGCCGGCACGGACAGCACGAGCAGGCCGACGCAGCCGAACATCATCACCGGCTTGCGGCCGATGCGGTCGGACAGATGCCCGGCATAGAGCGTCATCGGCATCATCAGCAGCATCACGATCAGCACCATGAACAGCCCGTGCGTCTCGTTGAAGTGCAGCGTGGCCGACAGATAGTTCGGCAGGTACGACAGCGCCATGTAGTCGGTCACGTTGAAGATCAGCACGAGACCGACGCACTGGAGCAGCGGCCGCCACTGTTCGACGAGCAGCGTGCCGAACGACTGCTTCGGGCGCGCGCGTTCGTCTGCTTCGCGCGCCAGCGCTTCCTTCTTGAACGCAGGCGTTTCCTCGAGCTTGATCCGGATGTACAGACCGACGAGGCCGAGCGGCCCCGCGATGAAGAACGGCACGCGCCAGCCCCATGACAGCAGCGCGTCGTGCGACAGCGTCGCCGTCAGCAGCGCGACGGTGGCCGCGCCGAGCGTATAGCCGATCAGCGTGCCGAACTCGAGGAAGCTGCCCATGAAGCCGCGGCGCTTGTCGGTCGAGAACTCGGCGATGAAGGTGGCGGCGCCGCCGTATTCGCCGCCGGTGGAGAAGCCCTGCACGAGGCGGGCGACGAGCAGGAGCACGGGCGCCATGATGCCGATCGACGCGTAGCTGGGAATCAGGCCGATCGCGAAGGTGCCGACGGCCATCATGATCATGGTGGCGGCGAGCACGCGCTGGCGGCCGATGCGGTCGCCGAGCGGGCCGAACACCATGCCGCCGAGCGGGCGCACGACGAACGCGGCCGCGAACGTGCCGAAGGTGGCGAGCAGCTGCGCGGACGGGCTGCTCGACGGGAAGAACACCTTGCCGAGCGTGACGGCGATGTAGCTGTAGACGCCGAAGTCGAACCATTCCATCGCATTGCCGAACGCCATCGCGCCGACCGCGCGCTTCAGGATGGCGCGGTCCACGATCGTGATGTCGTCGAGCTTGAGGGCCTGGCGCGAAGATCGGGTTTTCGCGGAGTGCGCGTGCGGTGAACTCAATGAACGCTCCTGGAAGGGGCCTTCGCAGCGGGCCGGCGGCAGCGCGGCGGGACGGACGCGGCAGCGTCGGCGGCGAGGGCGGTTGTCTCGGGATCGCCACGGTGCCGTGACGCGGCGCGACACGCGACACGCGACACGCGACACGCGACACGCGACACGCGACACGGGGCAGGTGGCTGTGTGCTGGCGTGCACCAGTGTAGAGAAACGGAGCGTGCGGACTATCGGCGATGCGCCCGGAAATCGGTCGTAAACGACACGCATCGCGCAGCCGCGCGATGTGCGCCGCAACACCGGGCGGCGTCGGTCGACGCGTTGGACCGGGAAGCGCGCGGTCTATACCAGGCCTTCTTGCGGGCATGCGGCGCGGACGCAGCGCGTGCGCGAGCGGATCGCACCCTCGATGCGCGACGAAGTTCGCGCCGGAGTCGGCGCATGCCGACTCCGACACTTGATGATTCGGACTGCAAATGCAGAACGGCGGCGCTGCCGATGCCGCCGTTTCCTGCATCAGAACATGTGCCGGATCCCGACGTTCGCGCCGACGGTCGTGCCGTTGACCGCGTAAAGCGCGTTGGTGATGCCGAGCCCGGTGTCCATCGCGCCGTGGTTGTTGACCATCGCGACCTGTGCATACAACGCGGTCGCCTTCGACAGGCTGTACGTCGAGCCGACGGCGGCGAGCAGCGAGTGGTTGGCCGTGTCGTTGCGATCGCTCGTGAACCACACGCCGCCGTTCAGGTCGACCGTCGGCGTCGCCTGGTAGTCGAGGCCGCCGCCGTACACGTTGTTGCTGAACGACCCGGCAACCTTGTAGCTGGCGAACGACGCCTTCGCGGTGACGGGGCCGAACCGGTACGCGGCGCCGATCGTGCGGCCGACGAACGCGACGGTGCTGGCGGTGGGCGTCGGGTTGGTGCCGTCGTTGCCGTTGTAGAAGCCGGCGTTGATCATGAAGCCGCCGTGCTCGTACTTGAGGCTCGCGGAGTACTGGCGTCCCGCCTGAAAATCGCCGGCCTTGCCGCCGAACGCGAACATCGCGCTGCCGGTGAGGCCGGCGATCGTCGGGCTCGTGTACGACACGGCGTTCGGGTTGAACAGGCCGGTCACCAGCACGTTGTCGACGTAGTTGACGAGCCCGCTGCCGAAGTGCGAGAAGCTGCGCGGGTCCGAATCGAAGATCGCGAGCAGGAACGGCGAATACTGGACGCCGGCCTTGACCGTGCCGAACGCGCCGTCGAGTCCGACCCACGCCTGGCGACCGAAGATGTTGCCGTTCGAATGCGCGAATGCGCCGTTGGTGACGGCAAAGCCGCTTTCGAGCTGGAACTTCGCCTTCAGGCCGCCGCCGAGATCCTCGGTGCCGGTCATCCCGAACGTCGTCGGCGTCATGCCGGTATCGGCCATCGAGAACTGATGGCCTGCGTTTGCGCCGGTGGCGCTATCGAGCGTCTTGCTCGTGTACAGCAACGCGGCGTCGAGGTTGCCGTACAGCGTCACGCTGCTTTGGGCGAAGCCGCTGGGGCTGGCAAGCGCGCCTGCGAGCGCGGCGCAGCCGATCACGATCCTGCTTTTCATCGGGGTGTCTCCAGTGTTGTTGTACGTCCATGCATCGAACAGAAAAGGCGCCGGACGGCCGCGCAGCGGTGTCCGTCGCCCGGGCCGCGCACGCGGGATGGGGCGCGGGGACGCAGGTGCTCGGCCGGGTGGCGGCTGCGCGTCGCGCGTTCGCGGCGGGGATGGGCGCCGGAACGTGCGTGCGTCGCGGAGGTCGGGTGGGGCCGGCCGGTGCCGGCCCCGTCATTCAGAGCGACAGGCCGAACTGCTCCAGAATCGCCGGATTCTCGAGCGTGGAGGTGTCCTGCGTGATCGCCTCGCCCTTCGCGAGCGAGCGCAGCAGGCGCCGCATGATCTTGCCCGAGCGCGTCTTCGGCAGGTTGTCGCCGAAACGGATGTCCTTCGGCTTCGCGATCGGCCCGATCTGCTTGCCGACCCAGTCGCGCAGCGCCTTGGCCAGCGCCGCGGCCTCGTCGCCTTCAGGGCGCGAGCGCTTGAGCACCACGAACGCGACCACCGCCTCGCCCGTCGTGTCGTCCGGCCGGCCGACCACGGCCGCTTCCGCCACCAGCTCGTGCGACACCAGCGCCGACTCGATCTCCATCGTGCCGAGCCGGTGGCCCGACACGTTCAGCACGTCGTCGATGCGCCCCATGATCGTGAAGTAACCGGTGTCCTTGTCGCGCACCGTGCCGTCGCCCGCCAGATACAGCCCGCCGCCGAGCTCCTCAGGGTAGTAGCTCTTCTTGAAGCGCTCCGGGTCGCCCCAGATCGTGCGGATCATCGACGGCCACGGACGCTTGACCACCAGGATCCCGCCTTGCCCGTTGGGCACGTCCTGGCCCGTCTCGTCGACCACCGC
>NZ_JQJT01000032.1:0-93604 GCF_000745665.1 Burkholderia sp. WP42
GCCGAACGAGCCGAACGAGCCGAACGAGCCGAACGAGCCGAACGCATCGAACGCATCGAACGCGCCGAACGCACCGAACGCACCGAACGCACCGAACGCACCGAACGCGCCGAATGCGCCGAATGCACCGAATGCACCGAATGCACCGAATGCACCGAATGCACCGAATGCACCGAACCCGCCGCCCGCTCAGCTGCGCTGGCCGAACATCATCTGGCGCGCGATCGCCTTCTTCAGCGGCGGCACGAATTCGAGCGCGGTGAGCGCCGCGCCGCGCAGCAGCGGCAGCGGCCCGGCATCGACGGTGAACAGGCGCGCGAGCGTGTCGGTCGCGCCGATCGTGAAGCGCCGGTCGAGTGCGCGCCGCGCGTTGAAGGCGGCGAGAGCCGTCGGTTCGAAGCCCTGCGCCGACACCGCGTCGACGAGCGTGTGTGCATCGCGCAGGCCGAGGTTCAAGCCCTGGCCGGCCACCGGATGCAGCGTCTGCGCGGCGTTGCCGACGATCGCGACGCGGCCGTTGACGAGCGTTTGCGCCGCGGCCAGCCCGAGCGGGAACGATGCGCGCGCGGCGATCGCGACGAAGCGGCCCATGCGCTCGCCGAACGCGCTGCCGAGCTCGTGCAGGAACGCATCGTCGGGCAGCGCGACGCGGCGCGCCGCCTCGTCGGGCGCGCAGCACCAGACGAGCGCATAGTCGGCCTGGCGCGGGCCGCCGAGCGGCAGCAGCGCGAGCGGCCCTTCGTGCGTGAAGCGCTCCCACGCGACGTTCGGGCGCGGCGAGGACACGGTGACCGTGCCGACGATCGCGGTCTGCCCGTAGTCGCGCCGATGCTTGTCGGCATCGGCCTGCCGCTCGTGGAACAAGCCGCCTTCGGCGTTGATGACGATCCGGGCGCGCAGCGTGCGCTCGCCGTGCGGGCCGTCGAGCGTCAGCGTGACGCCGTCGGCGTCCTGCTGCGGCGCGCGTGCGGTGGTCGACGTGAGCCAGTCGACGCGCGTGCCGTGCACGGCCTGCGCGAGCGTCTGCACGATCGAACCGTAGCGCACCACGTAACCGAGCGCGGCGACGTCGTGCTCGTCGCGGTCGATCAGCGTGCGGCCGAAATGACCGCGCTGCGATACGTGGATGTGTTCGATCGGCGTCGCATCGGCCGGCCAGCCGAGCGTGTCGAGCAGCACGCGGCTGCCGTGCGACACGGCGATCGCGCGCGGATCGTTCGCGCTCGCAGCGGGCTCGCGCGCGTCGATCAGTGCGATCGACGCGTGCTGCGTGGCGCTGCGTCGGGCGAGCCAGCCGGCCAGCGCAAGCCCGACCGGGCCCGCGCCGACGATGGCAAGGTCATATTCCGGCGTGGCCGGGGAGGAAGCGGTCGTCATCGGTGTTCGTGAAACGGGGTAACTGGGAACGGCGTATCAATGGCAGATCACCGGCGAGGCAACGGCGAAGCGACTGCGGCGCGACGGTGAATCAACCGCAGCGCGACCGTGAAGCAACAACGAGCCCCGCGCCTGCACGCTCACCCACCGTGCGCCGCGCCCGCGCGCATCAGCGCCTCGATGTCGGCGGCCGCGACCGGCACGTCGCGCGTGATCAGCTCGCAGCCGTGCTCGCGCACGATCGCGTCGTCCTCGATGCGGATGCCGATGTTCCAGTATTCGGGCGGCACGTCGTCGGCGGCGCGCACGTACAGGCCGGGTTCGACGGTGAGCGTCATGCCGGCCGCGAGCGTGCGCCACGGCAGCGCGCCGTTGGCGTCGCGCGCGGCGAGGCGCTCGCGGTAGTCGCCGCAATCATGTACGTCCATGCCGAGCCAGTGGCCGGTGCGGTGCATGTAGAAGCGCCCATACGCGCGCTCGGCGATCACGTCGTCGACGCTCGAAAAGCGCGTCTTCGCGATGATCCCCGTGTCGAGCAGCCCTTGCGCGAGCACGCGCACGGCCGCGTCGTGCGGCGCCTCGAACGGCACGCCGGCGCGCGTCGCGTCGATCGCCGCCTGCTGGGCGGCCAGCACGATGTCGTACAGCGTGCGCTGCGCGGGCGAGAAGCGGCCGTTCGCCGGGAACGTGCGGGTGATGTCCGACGCGTAGCCGTCGAGCTCGCAGGCGGCGTCGATCAGGATCAGGTCGCCGTCGCGCGCGGCCGCGTTGCCGGCCGGATAGTGAAGCACGCACGCGTTCGCGCCGGCCGCGACGATCGACCCGTACGCTGGCGCCTGCGCGCCGTGCTTGCGGAACGTGTACAGCAGCTCGGCCTCGAGTTCGTATTCGCGGATGCCGGGGCGGCACGCCTGCATCGCGCGGCAATGTGCGAGCGCCGAGATGTGCGCGGCGCGCGTCATGATCGCCAGCTCGTGTTCGTCTTTCACGAGCCGCATGTCGTCGAGCAGCGGCGTGAGGTCGCGCAGCGCATCGGGCGCGGCGACGCCCGCGCGCGCCTGCGCGCGCACTGCCTCGAGCCAGCCGGCGAGCTGGCGCTCGAACTGCGTCGACGCGCCGAAGCGGTAGTGCACGGTGCCCGCGTCGGCGAGCAGGCGCGGCATTTCGGCGTCGATCACGTCGACCGCATGAGCCGCATCGAAGCCGAACGCGTCGCGCGCGGCGTCGGGCCCGTAATGGAAGCCTTCCCAGGTTTCGCGGTCGGCGTTCTTCGCGCGGCAGAACAGGATGGATTGCGGGCTGCCCTGCGGGCCGGTCGCGTTCAGCACGAGCACGGCATCCGGCTCGGTGAAGCCCGTCAGGTAGTAGAAGTAGCTGTCGTGCCGGTACGGGTAGGCCGTATCGCGGTTGCGCAGCATTTCGGGCGCGGTGGGGACGATGGCGACGCCGCCGCCGGCGGCGCGCAGTGCGGAAAGCACGCGTTCGCGGCGCTGGCGGTAGACGTCGACGGCGATGGCGGTATCGAGGGGCGCATTCATTCGTGCGATTGTAGCGCCGCCGGACGCGGCGCGTGAGACGGGAGTCGGCGGCGCGCCGGCGTCGGCTGTTGCAAACCATCCACAGGCAGGACGGCCGATTTTCTACCCCGTCGCACCGGCCGGTTATGATCGGCGACAACGTATACTCTCGGCGGTTCCCTTAAAAAGGCAGATGATGAAATTAATCGGTTCGCTCAGCAGCCCGTACGTCCGAAAGGCGCGGATCGTGCTCGCTGAAAAGAAGATCGACTACAAGCTGGAGCTCGAGAACGTGTGGGCGCCGGACACGAACATTCAGGCATCGAATCCGCTCGGCAAGGTCCCGTGTCTCGTGATGGAAGATGGTGCGGCGGTGTTCGATTCGCGCGTGATCTGCGAATACGTCGACACGCTGTCGCCGGTCGGCAAGCTGATTCCGCCGTCCGGGCGCGAGCGCGTCGAAGTGCGCTGCTGGGAAGCGCTCGGTGACGGCGTGCTCGACGCGTCGGTGGCGATCCGTCTCGAGCACACGCTGCGCGAGGAAGGGCAGCGCAGCGCGAGCTGGATCGCACGCCAGCAGCGCAAGATCGACGACGGTCTGGTCGCGATGTCGCAGGGCCTCGGCGGCAAGACCTGGTGCGTCGGCAATCACTACACGCTCGCCGACATCGCGCTCGGCTGCACGCTCGGCTACCTGGACTTCCGGATGCCCGAGCTGAACTGGCGCGACCGTCATCCGAACCTCGACAAGCATTTCGCGAAGCTGTCGCAGCGGCAGACGTTCGTCGACACGCTGCCGCAGGGCTGAGCGGCCACGCGCCGCGGATTGAGCAGACAAAAGAAAAGCGCCGCTCGGGCGCTTTTCTTTTTTGCGGATGCGGCGAGCGATCGATCAACCGCTCAACCGATCAACCACCGCGCCGCGCTGACGTCATTCGATCGACGCGTACGCATTCTCGCCGAGCACGAACGAATCGCTGCGCGCGATCGGCCACCACTTGTCGTACAGCGTATAGCCGCAGGTCCGGCCCTCGAGCAGCGCGCCCGGCTTCAGATACTTCAGCAACTGCGACATCAGCCGGACCTCGTGCGGCGCGACGCGTTGCACGATGTGATGCGCGCGCAGCTCGGACGGATGCCCGAGGCCGGCCGCCTGCACGAGCTCCTGCAGCGCATGCAGCGTGTTGCGATGGAAGTTGTACACGCGTTCGGCCTTGTCGGGCACGACGAGCGCGCGCTGGCGCACCGGGTCCTGCGTGGCGACGCCGGTCGGGCAGCGGTCGGTGTGGCAGTGCTGCGCCTGGATGCAGCCCACCGCGAACATGAAGCCGCGCGCCGAATTCACCCAGTCCGCGCCGATCGCGAGCGTGCGCGCAATGTCGAACGCGCTGATGATCTTGCCGCTCGCGCCGATCTTCACGCGGTCGCGCACGCCGATCCCGACGAGCGTGTTGTGCACCATCAGCAAGCCTTCCTGCAGCGGCACGCCGACGTGGTCGGTGAATTCGAGCGGCGCCGCACCGGTGCCGCCCTCCGCACCGTCGACGACGATGAAGTCCGGCACGATGCCGGTCTCGATCATCGCCTTCGCGATCCCGAAGAACTCCCACGGATGGCCGATGCACAGCTTGAAGCCGGTCGGCTTGCCGCCGGACAGCGTGCGCAGCCGCTCGACGAATTCGAGCAGCCCGCGCGGCGTCGAGAATTCGGAATGCGTCGCGGGCGAGATGCAGTCCTTGCCCATCGGTACGCCGCGCGTCTCGGCGATTTCCGGCGTGATCTTCGCGGCCGGCAGCACGCCGCCGTGGCCGGGCTTCGCGCCCTGCGACAGCTTGATCTCGATCATCTTGACCTGCGGATCGGCCGCCTGCTTCGCGAACTTGTCCGGGTTGAACGTGCCGTCGTCGTTGCGGCAGCCGAAGTAGCCGGACGCGATCTCCCAGATGATGTCGCCGCCGTGCTCGCGGTGATACTTCGACAACGAGCCTTCGCCGGTGTCGTGCGCGAAGCCGCCTTTCTTCGCGCCGAGGTTCAGCGCGCGGATCGCATTCGCGGACAACGACCCGAAGCTCATCGCCGAGACGTTGAGGACCGAGATGTCGTACGGCTGCGCGCGGTTCGCGCCGACGCGCACGCGGAAGTCGTGGTTCGGCAGCCGGGTCGGTGCGAGCGAGTGGCTGATCCATTCGTGCGCGACCGACTTCACGTTCAGCTCGGTGCCGTACGGGCGGTTGTCGGCGACGTTCTTCGCGCGCTGGTAGACGAGGCTGCGCTGCGCGCGCGAGAACGGCTTCTCGTCGGTGTCGTCCTCGACGAAGTACTGGCGGATTTCGGGGCGGATGAACTCGAACAGGAAGCGGAAATGGCCCCACAACGGATAGTTGCGCAGGATCGCGTGGCGGTCCTGGTTCAGGTCGTACAGGCCGAGGGCGACGAGGGCGGCGGGGACAATGATCCACAGCCAGGACAGCGCATGGATCGACGCGAGTGCGGCTGCGGCGGCGAGCAACAGCACGGCACCCCACATCGCGAGGTAACGTCTGGAAAGCATGGGGGAACTCCGTGAAAGTAGGCCGCCATGCGTACGCTGCGACGGCGGCGCGCCGGCCTCGGTGCAATCGTGTTGCGCCGGGCGCGGCGTGCCGCAAGTCTAAACCGAATGGGTGTCAGCGTGCTTCGACGAGTGCCGCTGCGGGGGCCGCAGCAGCAGCATCGCGGCCGCTGGCCGCGTGCTCGATGATGCCACCGCCCAGGCAGATCTCGCCGTCGTACAGCACGGCCGACTGGCCGGGCGTGACGGCCCATTGCGCGTCGTCGAACGCGAGCGTGAAGCGCGCCTCGCCGGCCGGCCCGGCTGCGGCCGCGCCGTACCGGCATGCCGCGTCGGCCTGCCGGTAGCGGGTCTTCGCGCCGCACGCGAAGCCGTCGGCCGGCGGCTCGCCGGCGACCCAGCTGACGTTGCCCGCGACGAGCTCGTGCGACAGCAGCCACGGATGGTCGTGGCCCTGCACGACGTACAGCGTGTTCGACGGGATGTCCTTCGCGGCGACGAACCACGGCTCGCCGCTGCCGTCCTTGCTGCCGCCGAGCCCGATGCCCTTGCGCTGGCCGAACGTGTAGAACGCGAGGCCGATGTGCTCGCCGACGCGCTTGCCGTCGGGCGTCTTCATCGGGCCGGGCTTGGTCGGCAGATAACGGTTCAGGAAGTCGCGGAACGGCCGTTCGCCGATGAAGCAGATGCCGGTCGAATCCTTCTTCTTCGCGTTCGGCAGGCCGATCTGCGCGGCGATCTCGCGCACCTTCGTCTTCGGCATCTCGCCGAGCGGGAACATCGTCTTCGACAGCTGCGCCTGGTTCAGCCGGTGCAGGAAGTACGACTGATCCTTCGTGTGATCGAACGCCTTCAGCAGCTCGAAGCGGCCGTCGCGCTCGCGCACGCGCGCGTAGTGGCCGGTCGCGATCATCTCGGCGTCGAGCGACATCGCGTGATCGAGGAACGCCTTGAACTTGATCTCGGCGTTGCACAGCACGTCCGGGTTCGGCGTGCGGCCGGCCGAGTATTCGCGCAGGAATTCGGCGAACACGCGGTCCTTGTATTCGGCCGCGAAGTTCACGGCTTCGACGTCGATGCCGATCAGATCGGCCACCGACACGACGTCGATCCAGTCCTGGCGCGTCGAGCAGTATTCGCCGTCGTCGTCGTCTTCCCAGTTCTTCATGAACAGGCCGACCACGTCGTATCCCTGTTCCTTCAGCAGCCACGCGGTCACCGACGAATCGACGCCGCCCGACATGCCCACTACTACACGGCGCTTGCTCATTTGTTCACCGCCTGACGGTCGAATGCTTGCGGCCGCGGCGCGACCGAATGCGTATGCACGAAATCGAGCGGGATGCGCCGCCCGGCGAGATAGTCGTCGACGCAGCGCATCACCGCCGGCGAGCGGTGCCGCTCGCTGCACGCGCGCAGTTCGTCGGCGCTCAGCCACAGCGTGCGGACGATGCCGTCGTCGAGCGCGTGACCGGGCAGCGGTTCGCCCGCGGTGCCGCAGAACGTGAAGCGCAGATAGGTCGCGCCCGCGCTGCCGGGGCGCTCGTAGTGCGCGAGGTAGACGCCGACGAGCGCCGTGGGGACGAACGGATGCGCGGTTTCTTCGAGCGTCTCGCGGATCACGGCGTCGGCGAGCGTTTCGCCGGCCTCCAGATGGCCGGCCGGCTGGTTGATGCGCAGGCCCGTCGAGGTTTCTTCCTCGATCACGAGGAAGCGGCCGTCTCGCTCGACGAGCGCCGCGACGGTCACATGCGGGGTCCAGATTTCGGGTTTCATGGTTCGACATTTTACCGGTTGCGACCGGCGGGTGCCGGGCGGTCGGGTGATCTATCCGACCCTTTTGGACCCGAAACGTCGCCAAGTCGCCAGGTCACCCCGGCCGTCACGCCGCGACGATCGTCGCGACGCACGCTGCGATCGCGTCGCGCACGCGCACGATGGCCGGGTCGCGTTGCGCGCTCGTGCGCCAGCCGATCTCGACCGGATAGTGCGGCAGCTCGACCGGGCACGCGAGCGCGCGCAGCGACGTCGCGCGCGCGATCGCGCGGGCCGCGTGCGCCGGAATCGTGGCGACCGCGTCGGAGCCCGCGAGCAGGTACGGCAGCGCGGCGAAGTGCGTCGTCGACGCGGCGACGCGCCGCTTGTGGCCGAGCGCCGCCAGCGCCTCGTCGACGATCCCGATCACGCCGCCCGACGACACCAGCACGTGATCGCGCCGCAGAAACTCCGCGAGCGACAGCGTGCGCGGCGCGCGAGCGCTGCCCGCCGGGTCGATCACGCATGCGTAGCCGCCGGTCGCGACCGCGCGCCGGCTGAGCCCGTGCGCGGAAAACCCGCCCGACGCGATCGCGAGATCGACGCCGTGCCGCAGCAGCGCGTCGCCGGCGATCCCGCTGTGCGTCTGCCGGAAGATCAGGCGGATACCCGCGGCGTCGCGCGCGACCGCGTCGATCAGCGGGCGGCCGAGCGCGATCTCGAAGTCGTCCGACAGCCCGACCGAAATCGTTCGGCCGATCCGCTCGCCCGCGTCGGCGGCGATCGCGAGGCTCGCGCGGCAGCGGTCGAGCGCGTCCGACAGGATCGGCTTCAATTCGTCCGCGCGCGGCGTCGGCGCGAGCCCGCGGCCGGTGCGCACGAACAGCGGATCGGCGTAGATCACGCGCAGCCGCGCCAGCGCGGCGCTGGCCGCCGATTGCGTGAGGCCGAGCCGCAAAGCCGCGCGGCTCGCGCCGCCTTCCTCGTACAACGCCTCGAAGACCTTCAGCAGGTTCAGGTCGAGCCCGGCGATATCATCCGCATTCATGTCAGTTATCGTGCTATCGATTTGATCGATGACATGATATCGGCAAAGATGGCGTCTTCCATTCGATCCCTTTCCATCCCGTTCGACACTTTCACCGGAGACGCCTTCATGTCCACCTCAGTCATCGCCGCGCTGCAGATCGGCGCATCGCCGGCCGGCACGCGCGCCACGCTCGACGCGATCCTCGCTTATGAAACCGCGATCCGCGACAGCGGCGCATCGCTCGTGGTGTTGCCCGAGGCGGTGCTCGGCGGCTATCCGAAAGGCGAGACGTTCGGCACGCGGCTCGGCTACCGGCTGCCCGAGGGCCGCGAGGCGTACGCGCGCTATGCGGCGCAGGCGATCGACGTGCCGGGACCGGAAACCGACGAACTGGCCGCGCTGTCGCAGCGCACGGGCGCGAGCCTCGTGATCGGCGTGATCGAGCGCGGCGGCAGCACGCTGTATTGCACCGCGCTGTTCTTCGATCCGCGTGACGGGCTCGTCGCGAAGCACCGCAAGCTGATGCCGACCGGCACCGAGCGGCTGATCTGGGGGCAGGGCGACGGCTCGACGCTGCCGGTGGTCGACACGGCCGCGGGCCGCGCGGGCGCCGCGATCTGCTGGGAGAACCACATGCCGCTGCTGCGCTGCGCGATGTATGCGAAAGGCGTGCAGATCTGGTGCGCGCCGACCGTCGACGAGCGCGATCTGTGGCAAAGCTCGATGCGCCACATCGCGCACGAAGGCCGCTGCTTCGTCGTGAGCGCGTGCCAGGTGCAGCCGTCGCCGCGCGCGCTGGGCATCGACGTGCCGGGCTGGGACCCGGAGCGGCCGCTGATCCGCGGCGGCAGCGTGATCGTCGGGCCGCTCGGCGATCTGCTGACCGAGCCGCTGATCGGCGAGCCCGGCCTCGTGACGGCGCGCATCGATACCGACGAGCTGGTCCGCGCGCGTTACGACTTCGACGTGGTCGGGCACTACGCGCGCGCCGACGTGTTTTCGCTGCACGTCGACGAGCGCCCGAAGCGGCCGGTCGTATTCAACGGCTGACGGCGGGATGCGAAGCGCCGCTCCGCCGGCGCACGGAGCTCGCCGCGCGGCCGCGCTTCAAGGCCGGGCGGTGGGCGCGATGTGCGAACGCGGCGCCCGTCCCGGCCGACGCAGCCGGCGGCGCAGTGAACCTGGCGGGTCGCGATCGCGATGGTGGTTGCGCGCGGCGCGCTTCGTGCGCGCGCCGCGCGCGTCAGCACCTCGGCGCCTGCGCGATCCGCATGTAGTCGGCGATGCGCCGGCCTTCCATGTCGGGAAACTGCTCGTGCAGCGTGATGTCGCCCATCCGCGCGATGTCGAACGTGCGGAAATCGTCGCGCAGCTCGCACCACGCGCCGATCGTCCAGCGTCCGCCCCAGTACACGAGCCCGAGCGGCCACACGCGGCGCTTCGTGTGCGCGCCCAACCGGTCGCGGTAGTCGAAGCTGACGATGTGGCGCGTATCGACGGCCTGATGGATCGCATCGACCTTCGCGCAGAACGTCTCGTCGATGTGGAACGACGGCGCGAACACCGGCAGGCGATCGAGCGCCGTGCGCTTGTCGGCGGGCATCGCCGACGCGATCTTCGCGAGCGCCGAGCGCGCGCCGCCGGCGAAGCGGGCGCCGCCCCAGGTTTCGAGCATCCGCGCGCCGACCGCGAGCGCCGCGAGCTCCTCGGCGGTGAACGTGAGCGGCGGCAGGCTCGCGTTGCGGTTCAGCCGGTAGCCGATGCCCGCTTCGCCTTCGATCGGCACGCCCGACAGCTGCAGGTCGCGCACGTCGCGATAGACCGTGCGCGGCGACACCGACAGCCAGTCGGCCAGCTGCTGGGCGGTCGTCAGGCGGCGCCCGCGCAGCAGCTCGGCGATCTGGAAAAGGCGGTCGGCACGGCGCGTCATCGCGGCACCTCGACTCCTGCGGTGAGGGGATTGCCGCGATGATAGCGCCGCGCCGGCCCGCTCGCGGCTGCGCTCAGTGGCATTTCGGCGCGTGCAGGCCGACGCGGTTGCCCTCGGTATCGATCAGGTAGCCGATGTAGCCGTAGTTGTTCGGCAGCTCGACCACCGAGCCCTGCACGACGCCGCCCGCGCGCTTCGCACGCTCGAGCGCCGCGACGACCGATTCGCCGGCGTTCAGGTACACGAGCACGCCGTTCGCGCTCGGCTTCATCTGCTGCGGATCGAACACGATGCTGCCGCCCGTGTTCGACGCCTCGTGATCGAACACGGCCATCGGCACGCCGCCGATCACGTCGCGATGCAACGTCGTCTGCAGCACGGTTTCGTAGAAGCGGATCGCCCGGTCGAAATCGAGCGACGGGATGTCGAACCATGCGATGGCACGGTCGAGGGTTGCGGGTGCGTTTGCGTTTGCAGTCGCGGACGTCATGACGAGCTCCTTGTTGTTCGGATTCTTGATGGAAACCAGCCTTGCATTGCGCCGGGATTGCAGTGTGAACGCGGGCTCCTGACAGCGTGCTGTCAGTAGTGATGGCGGTACTGACAACGCACCGCGCGCCGGTGTGGAAAGCGCCTGCCCGTTCGCGCTTCGCGCGTCGCGCGGCGGCAGCCGGCGCGCAGCGCAGCGCCGAAGCGGACGGTGGGGTGGAAGGTACGGCAGACGAAGCGGCGCACGCATCGGCGCCGCAAGTAACAACGCCCGGCGAATGCCGGGCGTCGGGGACTGGCTGTCAGCAGCCGGCCGCAGCGGCCGGTGCGCGGGAGCGGCGCGTCACGCGTCGCCTTCCGCAGCGGCCGGGCGCGCCTTGACGCTGCCGGCGATCAGGTCGAAGCGGAACAGCCGGCATTCGAGCGCGCCGTTGAACAGCGGCGTCTTCGCCGATTCGCGCAGGCGCAGCTGGCCCGGCAGCGAGCGGTCGGAGCTCAGCAGGAACGCTTGCCAGCCGGTGAAGCGCTGCTTCAGCGCATCGCCGAGCGCGTTGAAGAACTCGCTGTCGGGCGCGTCGGTGTGCGTGCGGCGGAACGCGTCGTCGTTGCCGCGGTTGCGGCCCGTCTCGCGCACCTCGCCGCGCGCGCTGCGGCCGCGCACCTCGATCCGCTCGCCGTACGGCGGGTTCGCGAGGATGATGCCGGGGCCGTCGCACGGCGGCGTCATCGCGCGGGCGTCGATCTGCTTCAGCCATACCGACGGCACGCCCGCGCGTTCGAGGTTCGCGCGCGCCTTGTCGAGCATGTCGCCCGAGATGTCGCTGCCGTACACGCCGAGCGGGTCGCGCTTGCCGCGCGCGGCGCGCTTCGCGTCGAGCGCGGGGACTTTCAGGCCCTGCCATGCGGTGATGTCGTAGTGCTTGAGCTTTTCGAAGCCGAAGCGGCGCTCGACGCCCGGTGCGACGCCCAGCGCGATCTGCGCGGCTTCCGCGAGGAACGTGCCGCTGCCGCACATCGGGTCGTACAGCGGCGTGCCGGGCGTCCAGCCGGTCAGACGCAGGATGCCGGCCGCGAGGTTCTCGCGCAGCGGCGCTGCGCCCTTGTCGAGCCGCCAGCCGCGCTTGAACAGCGGCTCGCCCGACGTGTCGAGATACAGCGTGCATTCGCCGGTCGTGAGGAAGGCGAACACGCGTATGTCCGGCGCGCCGGTGTCGATGCTCGGGCGTGAGCCGGTCTTCTCGCGCATCCGGTCGCAGATTGCGTCCTTCACGCGCAGCGTCGCGAATTCGAGGCTCTTCAGCGGCGACTTGATCGCGGTGATGTCGACGCGCAGCGTCTGCGTCGACGCGAACCAGCGCTCCCACGGCTGCTCGAGCGCGAGCGCGTAGACGTCCTGCTCGTTGCGGTACGCGCGGTGCGCGATCTTCAGCAGGATCCGGCTCGCGATGCGCGAGTGCAGGTTCGCGGCCATCCCGGCGGCCCAGCCGCCGCGGAAGTGCACGCCGCCCGGCACCTGCGCGCCCGCGGTGAACGGCGCGCCGTTCAGGTGGCGGCCGGCGATCTCGGCCAGCTCGGCGGCGAGCGCCGCTTCGAGGCCGCGCGGGCAGGGAGCGAAGAATTCGTACAGGGTAGGCGAGGACATGAGGCGGGTGAGGACGTGCAAAAGTCCACCATTGTACGCGGCGCGGGCGGCCTCAGCCGGCGCCGCGTCCGTTTTGGCGTCCGTTTCGGCGTGCGGCCCGCGCGCGGCCGGTGCGCGCGCGCCGGCCGACCGGACGTCGCGGCGGGCCGGGCGGCCCCGCCGCGCGTGCGCCGCCGGCCCGTCGAACCGTCAGTGCGAGCCCGGCTGGCCCGCGCGAGCGGCCGGTGCGCCGGCCGGCCAGAACAGCGCCGACGGCTTCGCCAGCACCGTGCGCACGATCGCGCCGACCAGCGCGCGCACCTTGGTGCGGCGCAGGCTGCGCGAGCGCACGGCCATCGTGAACGCGAGCACGAAGCTCACCAGCACGTTGAGGATCGCCATGCTCAGCACGCCGGCGCAGGCCCACCAGAGTTCGGGCGTGCGCAGCGCGTCCTGGCCGAGCACGCCAATCGCGACGCCGATCGCGCCGGCCGACAGCGTCACGTGGCGCACCTCGAACGGGAACAGGAACACGGTGACGATCGCCGGGACTAGGCCGAGCATCAGCCCGAGCCCGACGTTGGCGACCACGCCGGCGACGTTCGAGCGGCAGAAGTGCGCGAGCTTCGCGGCGCCCGCCGCGCCGAGCGTGAGCCGCAGGCGGCGGTTGTACGTGAGCGCGTCGCCGACGCGGTGCAGCACGAACCAGTTGTCGGCCCAGCCGGCGAGCAGGCTCGACGTCCACAGCAGCACGCCGGTCAGCGCCGCGTAGAACGGCGTCGGGCCGAGCAGCGAGAACGAATGCAGGGTCGCGTGCGCCTTGGCCGGCGAGATCACGTTGGCGTGCAGCAGGTTGCCCGCGAGCAGCTGCACGAGCAGGCAGACGGGGAACACGACGAGCACGTTGCCGGAGATCGCCGCGGCCTGCGTGCGGATCAGCGCGATCACCGACGCGACGAACGCCTTCACGCCTTCGTCGTGGCCGGTGTCGTCGAGTTCGCGCGCGAGCGTGGGCGCGGTCATCGCCGGCTGCTTGGTCGCGAGCGTGAAATGCAGGAAGTGCATCAGCATGAAGCTCGCCGCGTAGTTGACACCCGCGAGCAGCCCTTCGAGCATCGACTGCAGGTGCGAGCCGGTGATCGCGAACTTCACGCACACCGTCGCGACCGTCACGAGGCCGCCGCCCGCGGCCATCCGCAGCATCTTCAGGTATTCGGCGCGGCCGCGCGAGATGTAGTGCTCGCCGGTGTCCGCGTTGGTCTCGACGAGCTTGCGCGCGAACAGCGAGAAGTTGCTGCGCATCAGATGCGAGACGCTCTGGCTGTTCTGGTTCGCGTCGACCAGCTCGGCGGTGAGCCGTGCCATTCCGCGTAGGTCGTCCCGCGCCATCCATGCGTTGAGCAGCAGTTCCGCGCGCTGGATGCGCATGCGCATCCGCTCGACCTGGAACACGATGTCGACCGACACGCCGTTGCGGTACAGGTGCGCGAACACGTCGTCGACCGCGGTCCGGCATTCGTCGAGCAGCACGCGCAGATAGTTCACCTCGTGCAGCAGCTTGCTCGGATCGCCGCCGTCCTCGGCGGCCGCATGCGCGGTCTCGACCGCGAGCAGCGCGCGCGTGAGGCGGTAGAACGGCTGGCCTTCGAGCGGCTTGCGCGCATCGTCGTCGGACAGGCGGCTGCGCACCGTCTGCGACAGGCCGGTCGAGCTGATCTGGCAGGTCAGGTTGTGCAGCGCGGCCAGCAGGTCGCGCGAGAACGAGCCGGGCTCGTGGCGCTCGGCGTCGGTGACGTCGAACGTGAACAGTTCGGCGAAGCGGCCGAGCAGGTCGTCGGGCAGCGCGTCGATCCATTGCGCGTCCTCCGGCGTCGGGAACATCAGCGTGAACAGCGCCGACAGCTCGCGGCGGTTCGGCGCGGGCGGGATCAGCGACGAGTCGATCCGCTCGAACAGCGCGCCAAAGAAGCCGGAATGCACGGGCATCCCGGCGTCGCACAGCAGCGAGATGCCGTCGCATTCGCGCAGGATCCCGCGCAGGATGCGCGCGGCGTGCGACTTCCACGCGGGATTGCGGTCGAGCACGTGGAACAGGTAGCGCAGTCGCGCGTGGGCCGGATACGCGCGCGCGTCGGCGTCGCGCTCGGCCGGGGCGTCCTGGCCGGGCTGCATCGCGCCGTTGCGGCGCAGCCAGTGCGCGAGCTCGATCAGCCATTCGCTGCGTTCGGCGTACGACGCGTGCGCGTCGGCGTGCGCGAGCAGCGCATCGAGCTGGTGGCTGGCATTGCGCGACGCGCGCCACTTCTTGATCAGGGTCGTCAGGGAACGAAACATAAACGGAATAGCGAAAGCCCACGGGTGGGCGGGTTCGGGATGCCGGCCGGAAACGCGGCGCGGCGCCGAGGGCAACGGTGACGCGGGTCGGGCAAGCCGGACGATGGGCGGACGGTCGCCACGCGCCGTGCGTGGGCCGTCGCGGGCCTGCGCTCGCGCGGCGCTCGGTCGGACCGGGGCGGTGCGCCATCGGCTGGCCCGCACGACAGGCGGCGCGGGTCGGGGACAGCGTAGGATCGTCAATTGGCTGCGAAAAGGCAAGCTGACCGCGTTGCGTGACGCCGGTTTTTGCCGATTTCGACGAGCGAGGCGAGGTGGGCGATGGCAGAGATCGGGCGTGGGTGGTGCGGCCGGCGGTCGTGATCGGTGATGCTGCTGGAACGGGTTACCGGGTCAGGTGGGCCGGACGAGTTACAGGGGACGCGCGGACCAGACGGGTTACGCAGTGAGCGACACGGGCGATATGGACTCCGCGAGCTTCACGAACGACACGAGCCACGCGGCTACACGCCCCATATGTCCATACGAGCCACGCACCCACACCCCCCATGCGCTCGCATCCACGCGCACCCCGCCGCCGGCTTACGCGCCCGACTTGCCGGTCGCGCCTGCGTCGCCGCCGGGCGCCGGATTGGCCGGGCAGGGCACGACCGGCACGGCCGTCGCGGCGACCGTCGTCTTGCCGCCCGCAGCCGTGCTCGCCCCGCTCGCCGCCGCCCCACGCCGCGCGGCGATCGCGCGCACGCCGGCCGCGGCCTGCGAGGCAATCGCGTCGAGGGCGCGCCGATGCCCGGCCACCAGCGCATCGTAGCCGCCGGCGACCGGCTCCGCGACGCTCGTGCGGCACGTCATCACCGTCTGCGTGCCGACTGCGCGCACGCTCCACACAGCGTCGATCGCCGCCCGCTTGCCGGGCCACGACTCGAAGCGCTGCACGTTCACGCTGATCCGATATACCGGCACGCCGGCCGGATACGCGGAATTCGCGACGTCGATCGTGCCGAGCTGCGCGGCGAGATCGTCCGACAGCGCGCGGCGGATCTCGTCGGCCGGCGGCGCGGCCCAGCGCTCCTGCTCGAGCACGTCGACCTGCGCGGCGTTGCGCTGCACGACGAACTGGTTCCTCGCGACCTGCTCCGGTACGCCCACCGACGGCACCTCGATCAGGAATGCCGGATTGGCGGGCGCGGTGCGCACGGGCGCGGCGGCGTCGGCCGGGCTCAGCGTGTAGAAGCGCGCGGGCGGCGAGCTGCACGCGCCGAGCGCGAGCACGGCGAACAGCGCGGCTGCGCCGCTCGCGAGCACGTTCACGCGTGTCGTGGTCATGGTTGATCTCCTGGCTTGCCCTTGAGCAGCGATTCGGGATGACGCTCGAGATAGTCGGCGAGCGCGTTCAGCGATTGCAGCGTGCGCGTGAGCTCCTTCAGCGCGCCGCGCACGTCGGACTGCAGCGGCGAATCCTGCTGCAGCGTCGCCTCGGCGGTCGAGAAGGTCTGCTTCGCGGCCGACAGCGTGTCGCGCGCTTCCGGTGCGACCTGCGTGTCGAGCTGCTTGAACAGCTTGTCGGCGTTCGTGAGCGCGCTGTTCAGGTTCGCGCCGATCTGGTCGAACGGCACCTTGTCGAGCTTCTTCGCGATGTCGGCGACCTGCAGCTGCAGCTCGTCGAGCGTGTTCGGCACGGTCGGCAGCTCGAGCGGCTGGCGCGTCGTGTCCATCTTCACGGCCGCCGCCTTCGGGAAGAAGTCGAGCGCGACGTACAGCTGGCTCGTCAGCAGGTTGCCGGTGCGCAGCTGGCCGCGCAGCCCGTGCCTGACGAGGCGCTCGACGATCTCGCGACGAGCCGACTCGCCCTTGTTGCCGATGGTTTCACGGAAGCGCGGGCCGAGCCGCTCCGGATACACGTTCATCGTGACCGGCATCAGGAAGTTCTTGGTCTTCGGATCGAAGTCGATGCCGATGTTCGTCACTTCGCCGAGCACGATGCCGCGGAAGTCGACCGGCGCGCCCACCGCGAGCCCGCGCAGCGACTGGTTGAAGTTCATCACAACCTGCAGCGGCTCGCCGTCCGGATCGCGCATCGCGTCGCCTTCGTCGGAGCCGAGGCGGAACGTCGTGTTGTTCGGCGCGGTCGCGCCGGTGCGCTGGTTCGGCGGCGTCTGGAATGCGATGCCGCCGAGGATCACCGTCGCGAGCGATTGCGTGTTCAGCTTCAGGCCGCTCGAATCGAGCCGCAGGTCGACGCCGCTCGCCTGCCACCAGCGCGAATTCATGCCGACGTACTGGTCGTACGGCGCATTGACGAACACGTTGAAGGTGACGCCCGTGCCGTCCTTGTCGAGCGAGAAGCCGACCACCTGGCCGACCTGCACGCGACGGTAATAGACCGGCGAGCCGATGTCGACCGAGCCGAGCGAATCGCCGCGCAGCACGTACTGCGTGCCTTTCTGGTCGCGGGTCACGGCGGGCGGCGACTCGAGGCCGATGAAGTCGCTCTGCGCGTCCGGGCCGCGCCCGGCGTCGACGCCGATGTATGCGCCGGACAGCAGCGTGCCGAGCCCCGACACGCCGGTCGTGCCCACGCGCGGCCGCACGATCCAGAAGCGCGAGCCCTTGATCGCGAAGTCCTCGGCCTCCTTCTTCAACTGCACCTGGACGAGCACGCGCGTGAGGTCTTTCGACAGCGTGATCGTCTTGACCGTACCGATCTCGACGTCCTTGTACTTGACCTGCGTCTTGCCCGGCTCGAGCCCTTCCGCGCTGTGGAAGCTGATCGTGATTTCCGGGCCGCGCTCGCGCACGGACTTGATCACGAGGCCGATACCGATCAGCGCGGCGAGCAGCGGCACGAGCCAGACGAGCGACGGCAGCCAGCCGCCTTTCGTCGAGATTGCCGGGTCGGGCGGCCGGGGCGCGTCGTGCTGCGGGCCTTGCGGACTATTCATGGTGTTTCCCTGAGGTTTCGACTGGATCCCAGATCAGGCGGGGATCGAACTGCATCGACGCGAGCATCGTCAGGATCACGACCGAACCGAACGCGAGCGCGCCGGGACCGGCCGTGATGACGGCGAGCGAACGGAAATGGACGAGCGCGACGGTGAGCGTCACGACGAAGATGTCGAGCATCGACCAGCGGCCGATCCGCTCGACGATCCGGTACAGCAGCGTGCGCTGCAGCGGCCGCCACGTCGCGCGGCGCTGCGCGCTGGTCGCGAGCAGCGTCAGCACGCCGAGCTTGAGCATCGGCACGAGAACGCTCGCGACGAACACGATCACCGCGAGCGGCCAGTCGCCGGAGGTCCAGAAATAGATGACGCCGCTCATGATCGTGTCTTCCTGCGAGCCGACGATCGACGACGTGCGCATGATCGGCAGCAGGTTCGCCGGAATGTACAGGATCACGGCCGCGATCAGCAGCGCCCAGGTGCGCATGACGCTGTCCGGCGTGCGGAAATGCAGCGTGCTGCCGCAGCGCGCGCAATGCGCATGCGCATGGTCGAGCGTCTGCACGAGCCCGCAGGCGTGGCAGCTGGCGTAACCCTCGCGGGCGGCGGTCGGCGTCGTCATCGGCGCGGCGCTTCCGGCAGCGCGGCCGGGTCGGCGGCGGCGGGAGTAGCAGGAGCGGCGGGGGCGCCCGGCGAGCGGCCGGCGCGCAGGTCGTCGGCGATGTCCCACACGGTGCGCGGGTCGAACATCAGCACGACCGCGATCATCAGCGTGAGCGCGCCGAACGCGAACAGCGCCGCGTCGGGCACCACGCGCGCGAGGCTGACCATCTTCACGATCGTCACGACGATCCCGAGCATGAAGACCTCGATCATCCCCCACGGCCGCACGAGCTGGATCGTGCGCAGCACGAGGTTCAGGCCGGGCGGCACGACGCCGCGCCGGATCGGCAGCAGCACGTAGAGCAGCGCGGCCATCTCGACGAGCGGGAACAGCACGGTCGAGCAGAACACCATCACGCCGACGATCGCCATGTCCTGATGCCACAGCGCGTCGATCGCGCCGATCAGCGTCGTCTGCACGCGCGTGCCGTTCAGGTCCATTTCGAGGATCGGGAACGTCTGCGCGATGACGAACGTGACGAGCGCGGCGACCGCGAGCGCGGTGATGCGCTCGATCTGCGTGGTGCTGTTGCGATAGAGCAGCGCGTCGCAACGCGGGCAGCGCGCGATCTGGCGGCCGCTCAGACGCGGTTTATGCAACAGTGCGTCGCATTCGTGACAGGCAATCAGGTCGTATCGTTGCATGGAAAAGGCGGTGTTGCGACGGCTGGGCGGCGCGTCGACGGGGCCGGAACCCGCGCCAATCTTACCAAATCGGTTTTTCGGCGGTGTCAATGCCCGGGCGCGCGGTGACCGGCCGGTAACATGGCGCGAACGTGACAGCCGGCTGGCGTGCCTGTCCTCAGAGTCCGCGCGTCGAGAAAGGTTGCGGTAGCATGGCGCCCTTGACAAGCGTCGGACGAATATACCGGCGCGGCCGTTCGCTCACCTGAGGAACCCACGATGGCATCGAACTCGCTGCCGGCCACCCCGGTACGTTACACGCAAACCGCGATCGCGCTCCATTGGCTGATCGCGGTATTGATCGTCGGCGGCTTCGCGCTCGGCTGGGTGATGACCGACATCCCCGGCTTCACGCCGGCCAAGCTGAAGTACTACTCGTGGCACAAGTGGATCGGCGTGACCGTGTTCGCGCTGGCGCTGATGCGGCTGCTGTGGCGCGCGACCCACGCGGCGCCCGCGCTGCCCGGCGCTACGCCCGCCTGGCAGCGCGCCGCGTCGCACGGCGTCCACATGCTGCTATACGCGCTGATGCTCGCGATCCCCGTCACCGGCTATCTGTATAGCTCCGCGTCGAACATCCCGGTCGTCTACCTCGGCATCGTGCCGCTGCCGCGCCTGATCGACCCCGATCCGGTGCTGAAGGAGACGCTGAAGACGCTCCACGTGACGTTGAATTACATTCTGCTTGCGCTGGTGTCGCTGCACGTGCTGGCGGCGCTCAAGCATCAGGTGCTGGACCGCGACGGGCTGCTGTCGCGCATGCTTCCCTTTGCCAAATGAAGGAACCCATGAAAGTGACTTTCTCCCGCTCCGTGCTGACCGCATTCGCCGCGGCGTCGCTCGCCGCATCGGCCGCCGCGCACGCCGACGTCGACCTCGCCAAGAGCAAGGTGTCCGCCGTGTCGAAGCAGATGAACGTGCCGACCGAAGGCGCGTTCCGGAAGTTCTCCGCGCAGGTGAAGTTCGACCCGGCGAAGGCCGCGCAGGGCAGCGCGCAGGTGACGATCGACATCGCGAGCTTCGACCTCGGCGACAAGATGTACAACGACCAGGTCGCCGGCAAGGACTGGTTCGACGCCAAAACGTATCCGCAGGCGACCTTCGCGTCGAGCGCGATCGCGCCGGCCGGCGGCAACAAGTACAACGTGACCGGCAAGCTGACGATCAAGGGCAAGTCGGAGAACGTCACGGTGCCCGTGACGGTCACGCAGAGCGGCGCGACGCAGACCTTCGACGGCGTGCTGCCGATCAAGCGCTCCGCGTTCAACGTCGGCACCGGCGAATGGAAGGACACGTCGATCGTCGCCGACGAAGTGCAGATCAAGTTCCATCTCGTCGCGACGAAGTAAGCGGCGGGTCCCGCATCACCCGTATCACGTGCCTCACCCGAATGCCGCGCAAGCGCGCGGCGCCGTTCCAAGGAGAAAAAGTTGAAAAAGCATTTGATCATCGCCGCGGGCGCGCTGGCAGCCTCGCTGTCGTTCTCGGCCTTCGCCGAAAGCGCGACGTACCAGTTCGACCCGAGCCACACGTACCCGAGCTTCGAGGCCGACCACTTCGGCGGCCTGTCGGTCTGGCGCGGCAAGTTCGACAAGTCGAGCGGCACCGTGACGCTCGACCGCGCGGCGAAGACGGGTACGGTCGACGTGACGACCGACATCGCGTCGATCCACACCGGCAGCGCGAAGCTCGACGAGCACCTGCAGACGGCCGATTTCTTCGATGCGGCCAAGTTCCCGCAGGCGGTCTACAAGGGCGCGATCAAGTTCGACGGCGACAAGCCGGTGTCGGTGGTCGGCAACCTGACGCTGCACGGCGTGACGAAGCCGCTGACGCTGAAGATCGACTCGTTCAAGTGCATGCCGCATCCGATGCTCAAGCGTGAAGTGTGCGGCGTCGACGCCGTCGGCGAATTCAACCGCGACGAGTTCGGCCTCGATTACGGCAAGCAGTACGGCTTCAAGATGGCGACCAAGCTGCTGATCACGGCCGAAGCCGTCAAGCAGTAACGAGTAACGCGACCGCGGCCTTCGCGCCGCGCGCCGCCTGCGAGCCGCCGCGTTCCCGTTGCTGGGCGCGGCGGCTTTTTTGCGCGCCTATAATCGGCGGCATCGCGCGGCGCGGCCCCGCCCCGCACGCGTCGAATACGACGTAGAACGACAGGAGATCGCCGATGGATGCCGTCACGCAGTCCCGCTCCATTGCTTCGTCGCCGCGCGTGTGGCGCGCGGTGGTCGCCGCGTCGATCGGCAATGCGCTCGAGTGGTTCGATCTGGTGGTCTACGGCTTCTTCGCGGTGACGATCTCGCGCCTGTTCTTTCCCGCCGGCAACGACACCGTGTCGCTGCTGCTCACGCTCGGCACCTTCGGCGTGTCGTTCTTCATGCGCCCGCTCGGCGCGATCGTGCTCGGCGCGTACGCCGACCGCGCGGGCCGCAAGGCCGCGCTCACGCTGTCGATCCTGCTGATGATGGCCGGCACGTTCGTGATCGCGGTGCTGCCGACCTACCGGACGATCGGCGTCGCCGCGCCGTTGATCCTCGTCGCCGCGCGGCTGATCCAGGGCTTCTCGGCGGGCGGCGAATTCGGCAGCGCGACCGCGTTCCTGGCCGAGCACGTGCCCGGCCGGCGCGGCTTCTTCGCGAGCTGGCAGGTCGCGAGCCAGGGGCTCACGACGCTGCTCGCCGCCGCCTTCGGCACCGTGCTGAACGCGCAGCTCACCGCCGCGCAGATGGCCGCATGGGGCTGGCGCGTGCCGTTCTTCTTCGGGCTGCTGCTCGGGCCGGTCGCGTACTACATCCGCGCGAAGGTCGACGAGACGCCCGAATTCCTCGCGGCCGACGTCACGGCGAACCCGCTGCGCGACACGTTCGCGTCGCACAAGGCGCGGCTCGTCGCCGCGATCGGCGCGGTCGTGCTCGGCACCGTCGCGACCTATCTCGTGCTGTTCATGCCGACCTATGGCGTGAAGCAGCTCGGCCTCGCGCCGTCGGCCGCGTTCGCGGCGATCCTCGTCGTCGGCGTGATCCAGATGGCGTTCGCGCCGCTCGTCGGCCACTGGTCGGATCGCTATGGCCGCGTGCGCGTGATGCTGGCGCCGGCCATCGGCTTTCTCGTGCTGATCTATCCGGCGTTCGCGTATCTGGTCGCGCATCCGGGCTTCGGCACGCTGATCGCGCTGCAGGTGCTGCTCGCGTTCCTGATGACCGGCTATTTCGCGGCGCTGCCCGGGCTGCTGTCCGAAGTGTTTCCGGTGCAGACGCGCACGACCGGCATGTCGCTCGCGTACAACGTCGCGGTCACCGTGTTCGGCGGCTTCGGGCCGTTCATCATCGCGTGGCTGATCCGCGCGACCGGCACCAACACCGCGCCGAGCTTCTACCTGATGTTCGCGGCCGTGCTGAGCATCGCGGCGCTGGTCGTGTTGAGGCGGCGCTTCGGGTTTCGCTGAGCGCGCGTCAGTCGTCGCGGCGCTCGCATACCGGCTGGGCCGGCATCAGCTGCGCGGGCGCGGCGACGGTCTGCACCGGCTGCCCGGCGAGCGCGGCCAGCGCCTGGCGCAGCTGCCAGTCCGCGGCCGTGCCGAATTCGCGCTGCGGCAGCGCCGCGCTCTTCGACATCTCGACCTTCGCGCGCACGCGCGCGTCGCGCAGCTTGCGCCGGGCGTCGCGCACCGTGGCGAACGGATCGGGCGCGAGCCGGTCCGCATACGGCGCACGCGCGAGATCGACCTCGCGGTACCACAGCAGCACGCCGTCGACGTCCGAGTCGCGGCGCGGCGGGACGAGCCAGTCGGGCACGACGCCGTAGCCGTCCATCGGGCAGCCGTTCGGCCGCAGGTTGCGCGCGAACGTCAGATTGAGCCGCGTGCCGTCGATCAGATCGACGCCCGTCTGCGCGAGCCCCTTGCCGTAGGTCGGCATGCCGAGCAGCCGCGCGCGCCCGAGATCGCGCAGCGCGGCCGCGGTCGCTTCGGCCGCCGACGCGCTCTGGCCGTCGACGAGCACGACGAGCGGCACGGTGCGCCACCAGTCGTCGGCCTGCAGCGGCGCGAGCGGATCCTGACCGTGCATCACCGGCAGTTCGTAGTCCGGCCAGTTGGTCGTGATGCGGCGGCGGTTCCTGCCGTCGCGTTCGAGCGTCACCATCGCGGTGCGCTCGCGCCCGGCGAACAGCGCGGTGATGCCGATCGCCGCATTCAGCGCGCCGCCGCCATTGATGCGCAGATCGAGGATCACGCCTTTCACCGGCGGACCATTGCGGCGCGCGGCCTCGACCGCGTCGATGTAGTTGCCGACCGCGGGCTCGGGGAAGCTCGACAGCCGCGTGTACAGGATGTCGCCGGCGAGCCGCTTCGCGCTCGCCGGGTGCGGGCGGACGATCGCGCGCACCGGCGCGACGACGAGCGTCGCCTGCCCGGGGCCGCGCCGTATCGTCAGCTTCAGCGGCACGCCCGCGTCGCCTTTCGCGAGCTTCACGACGTCGGCGCTGTCGAGCCCGACCACGCTCTGGTCGTTCATCGCGACGACGAGATCGTCGGGCCGCACGCCGGCCTTCTCCGCGGGCGCGTCGGGAATCACGTCGATGATGTGCAGGCCGTCGGGCCGCGTTTCGAACACGATGCCGATGCCCGGCGTGCCGTCGCGCGCGCGGCGCTCGTCGTCGAGCTGCTGCCGGCGCTCGGCCGCGTTGAAGAAGCGCGCATACGGCAGCGTCTTGATCCCGGCGTGCACGGTCGCGTCGAGCAGCGCGCCGATGTCGACGTCGGTCAGATGCTGCTTCTTCAGCACTTCGATTGCCGCTTTCAGTTCGCAGAGCTGCGCTTCCCAGTCGGGCGGACACGGGGAAGGTAGCGGCGCGGCGGCGGGCGCGGGCAGGGCGGTGGTGGCGGTAGTGGCGCTGGCCGGGACGGTTTGCGCGAGCGCCGCGGGCGCCAATTCGAATGCAAATGCAATGAACACCGCCGCGGTGATCGCACCGGTGCGCGACGCGACGACGCGACGAATGGCAGGCATGACGGGGTTCATGAGGAGCGCGGCTTCGGCCAGTGGCGGGACGGGGCGGGGCGGTGTCGCGATTGTAGCCGACGCCCGCGCGGCGGCATCGCGATAGGCGACAGGCGGCAAACCGCACGCCGATAAAAAAAGGCCGGTCCCTGAGGAACCGGCCTTTCGCTACTTCGGAAAGCGGCCGAAAAAGCCGCCGAAAAAGCCCCCAAACGCCGCGCCGCTCAAACCTGCGCGCCCGCGTTCGGATCGTCCGGATCGTGGGCCGTCTTCTTTTCCTTGACGAGGTCTTCGCGCTTGATGCCGAGCCACATCGCGAGCGAGCCCGCGACGAACACCGACGAGTAGATGCCGAACATGATGCCGACCGTCAGCGCGAGTGCGAAGTAGTGCAGCGTCGGGCCGCCGAAGAAGAACATCGACAGCACCATCATTTCCGTCGACGTGTGCGTGATGATCGTACGCGACATGGTGGTCGTGATCGCGTGGTTGATCACTTCCTGCACGCTCATCTTGCGTTCGCGGCGGAACGTCTCGCGGATCCGGTCGAAGATGACCACTGACTCGTTGACCGAGTAGCCGAGCACCGCGAGGATCGCCGCGAGCACCGCCAGCGAGAACTCCCACTGGAAGAACGCGAAGAAGCCGAGAATGATCACGACGTCGTGCAGGTTGGCGATGATGCCGGCGACCGCGTACTTCCATTCGAAGCGGAACGACAGGTAGATCACGATGCCGATCACGACGCACGCGAGCGCGAGCAGCCCGTCGGTCGCGAGCTCGCGGCCGACCTGCGGGCCGACGAACTCGACGCGCTGCAGCGTCACGTCGGGGCTCTGCGCCTTCAGCGCGGCCATCACCTGGTCGCTCTGCTGCGCGGACGTGAGGCCTTGCTTGAGCTGCAGGCGGATCAGCACGTTGCGCGACGTGCCGAAGTTCTGCACCTGCGCATCGGCGTAGCCGAGCTTCCCGAGCGTGTCGCGCACGGGTTCGAGCTGCGCGGCCTGCTGGTACTGGACCTCGATCACCGTGCCGCCGGTGAATTCGACGGACAGGTGCAGCCCTCGGTGGAACAGGAAGAACACGGCGGCGATGAACGTGACCAGCGAGATCACGTTGAACACCAGCGCGTGCCGCATGAACGGAATGTCTTTACGGATGCGGAAAAATTCCATGGCTTCGTCTCCGGCGCCTTATTGGGTCGAGCCCGGTTTCTTCGGCGGCACGCCAGGCTGCGCGCGGTTGCGCAGCTGCGGCTTGCCGGCGCGCGGCCCATTGCCTTTCGCGGGCGCGGCGAGCTTCGCGGCGCGCGCGGTGTCGGTCGATTCGTCGGCTGCCGCGAACGTCGCGCCGGCCGCCGCGCCTTCCGGCTTCCACACCTGGCCGATCGCGAGCGACTTCAGCTTCTTGCGGCCGCCGTACCAGAGGTTGACGATCCCGCGCGAGAAGAACACCGCGGAGAACATCGACGTCAGGATGCCGAGGCAGTGCACGATCGCGAACGCGCGCACCGGGCCCGAGCCGAACGCGAGCAGCGCGAGGCCGGCGATCAGCGTCGTCACGTTGGAGTCGAGAATCGTCGCCCAGGCGTGCGCGTAGCCCGACTGGATCGCGAGCTGCGGCGGCTGGCCGGCGCGCAGTTCTTCACGCACGCGCTCGTTGATCAGCACGTTCGAGTCGATCGCCATGCCGAGCGCGAGCGCGATTGCCGCGATGCCCGGCAGCGTCAGCGTCGCCTGCATCAGCGACAGCACCGCGACGAGCAGCAGCAGGTTCACCGACAGGCCGATCACCGAGATCACGCCGAACAGCATGTAGTACGCGACCATGAACACGGCGATCGCGCAGAAGCCCCAGATCACCGAGTGGACGCCCATCTTGATGTTGTCCGCGCCGAGGCTCGGGCCGATCGTGCGTTCTTCGATGATGTCCATCGGTGCGGCGAGCGAGCCGGCGCGCAGCAGCAGCGCGAGGTCGGCCGCGGCCTGCGGCGTCGGCTGGCCGGTGATCTGGAAGCGGTCGCCGAGTTCGGACTGGATCGTCGCGACCGTCAGCACTTCGCCCTTGCCCTTCTCGAACAGCACCATCGCCATCGGCTTGCCGATGTTCTCGCGCGACACCGCGCGCACCGAGCGGCCGCCCGCCGAGTCGAGACGGATGTTGACCGACGGACGCTGGTGTTCGTCGAAGCCGGCCGACGCGTCGATGATGCGGTCGCCGGTGAAGATCACGTCCTTCTTCAGCAGCACGGGCGCCTGGTTGCCCTGCGTGAACAGTTCCTCGCCCGGCGGCACCGGGTCGTTCGGGTTCGGGTGCGTGTTGATCGGATCGGCGAGGCGCGCCTCGAGCGTCGCGGTGCGGCCGATGATGTCCTTCGCCTTCGCGGTGTCCTGCACGCCCGGCAGCTCGACGACGATGCGGTCGCTGCCTTGCTGCTGCAGGATCGGCTCGGACACGCCGAGCTCGTTCACGCGATTGTGCAGCGTGGTCAGGTTCTGCTTGAGCGCGGCGTCCTCGACGGACTTCTGCACGGCCGGCGTGAAGGTGCCGACCACTTGCGTGCCGCCGCCGCCCGGCTGGGTCGCCCATTGCAGTTCGGTGATCGACGCGGCGAGCGCCTTGAGCGCGTCTTCGGCCGTCTGCGCGTCGCTGAAATTCACGACGACGGACTGATCGACGCGGCTCACGCCGCCGTCGCGGATGTTCTTGTCGCGCAGCAAGGCGCGCGCGTCGGTCGCGTCGGAGTCGAGCTTCTTCGTCAGCGCGCCGGTCATGTCGACCTGCAGCAGGAAGTGGACGCCGCCGCGCAGGTCGAGGCCGAGGTACATCGGCAGCGCGTGGATGGCCGTCAGCCAGCGCGGCGACGCGCTCTGCAGGTTCAGCGCGACGACGTACTGCGGATCGTTCGGGTCGGTATTCAGCGACTTCTGCAGCAGGTCCTTGACGCGCAGCTGCGTATCGGTGTCCTTCAGGCGCACGCGGATGTTCGCGTTGGTCGCCGTGTTCTCGAAGGTCACGTCGTCCGGCTTGATCTGTGCGGACGCGAGCGCGGCTTCGACCTGGCTCAGCGTGGCCGAGTCGAGCTTGACCGTGGCCTTGCCGCTCGACACCTGCACCGCCGGCGCTTCGCCGAAGAAGTTGGGCAATGTGTACAGAAAGCCGATGGCGAGCGCCACGACCATCACGACATATTTCCAGATTGGATAACGATTCATGAGGGGGCCGAACGGATGGTTGGCGTGAAAGCGTCGCGTCCGGCGCCGCGCCGGCCCGCGCTGTCAGGCGGGCACGACGCGGGGAGCCGGACGCTCGTTGAAAGCCTTACAGCGACTTGATCGTGCCCTTCGGCAGAATGGTCGTGACCGCAGACTTCTGCACGGTGATTTCGGTGCCTTCGGCGATCTCGACGCCGATGTAGCCTTCGGAAACCTTCGTCACCTTGCCGACGAGGCCGCCGCTCGTGACGACTTCGTCGCCCTTCGCCATGGCCGCGAGCATGTTGCGGTGCTCCTTCTGGCGCTTCATCTGCGGACGGATCATGATGAAGTACAGCACCGCGAACATCAGGATGAGCGGCAGAAAGCTCATCAGGCTCGATTCGGCGCCACCGGCACCTTGCGCGAAGGCATTGGAAATGAACGGCACGTTGGTCTCTCCGTAGGGGAAGATCGAAAAATAAGCCGGTTATTCTACCACCGGCCCCAAGCGCAAACGGCGCAGCAAATGCGCTTTCGGATCAAGCTGTTAAAGCACGAACCGGCACCGCTGTCGCGCGTCTGGAAAGCTGATTGTAATATTCGTCGGCCGCGACTGCCGGTTGCGGCGAGCGAGACGGGTTGTTATGCGGGTCGTGATACAGGCCGCGCGCATGCACGGCCTGCGCGCCGTCCGTTCAGTCGACCCCGGTCGCGCGATCCTGCGCGAAGCGCTGGCGGAACGCGTCGAACGTATGCGTTTCGATCGCTTCGCGAATCTCGCTCATCAGCTGCAGGTAGTAGTGCAGGTTGTGGATCGTGTTCAGCTGCGCGCCGAGGATTTCGCCGACGCGATGCAGATGGTGCAGATAGCCGCGCGAGAAGTTCCGGCACGTGTAGCAGCTGCAGGTCGGATCGAGCGGCTTCAGCGAATTCTTGTGCGTCGCGTTGCGGATCTTCACGTCGCCGAAGCGCGTGAACAGCCAGCCGTTGCGCGCGTTGCGGGTCGGCATCACGCAGTCGAACATGTCGATGCCGTTCGCGACGCCGTCGACCAGGTCTTCCGGCGTGCCGACGCCCATCAGGTAGTGCGGCTTGTCGGCCGGCAGCTTCGGGCCGACGTGCCGCAGCACGCGCATCATGTCTTCCTTCGGCTCGCCGACCGACAGCCCGCCGATCGCGAGGCCGTGAAAGCCGAGCTCCGACAGGCCCGCGAGCGATTCGTCGCGCAGGTCCTCGAACATCCCGCCCTGGACGATCCCGAACAGCGCGTTCGGATTGCCGAGCCGGTCGAATTCGTCGAGCGAGCGCTTCGCCCAGCGCAGCGACATGCGCATCGAATCGGCCGCTTCCTTGTGCGTGGTCGGCACGCCGTTGGTCGCGTACGGCGTGCACTCGTCGAACTGCATGACGATGTCGGAGTTCAGCACCTTCTGGATCTGCATCGACACTTCCGGCGACAGGAACAGCTTGTCGCCGTTGATCGGCGACGCGAACGTGACGCCGTCCTCGGTGATCTTGCGCAGGTCGCCGAGCGAGAACACCTGGAAGCCGCCCGAGTCGGTCAGGATCGGCTTGTTCCAGCCCATGAAGCGGTGCAGCCCGCCGTGCGCGTCGATGGTGTCGAGGCCGGGGCGCAGCCACAGGTGGAAGGTGTTGCCGAGGATGATCTGCGCGTTGATCTCGTGCAGCTCGCGCGGCTGGATCGCCTTGACCGTGCCGTACGTGCCGACCGGCATGAAGATCGGCGTCTCGACCACGCCGTGGTTGAGCTTGACGCGGCCGCGGCGCGCGTGGCCGTCGGTGGTCAGCAGCTCGAATTCGAGCCCGTTTGCCGGGCGTTCGTGCACGTCGGCGCTCGCGTGCGTGTCGTGGGATGAACCTTCGGTCATCGCGTGATTCTCCTTGCTACCGGAAAACAGTCCGGCGCATGTTGCGAAACGCCGCCCGGAAAGGGCGGCGGGAAAAAGCGGTTGCGGCGGCGCGTGGCGCGCGCGGCGGTGAAACAGCGGTGAAACGGCGGTGAAGCGATGGCGAAGCGGCCGCGCTTACGCGTGCTCCGGCGTGTCGCGCCGCGTGAGCAGCATCGCGTCGCCGTAGCTGAAGAACCGGTAGCGCTCGTCGATCGCGTGCCGGTACGCGGCGCGGATCGTCTCGACGCCCGCGAACGCGGACACCAGCATCAGCAGCGTCGATTTCGGCAGGTGGAAATTCGTCACCAGCCGGTCGACGACGCGAAAACGGTAGCCGGGCGTGATGAAGATGTCGGTTTCGTCCTGGGTCGCCGCGAGCGGCCGGCCGGCGGCTTCGGCGCTGCGCGCCGCGGCTTCGAGCGCGCGCATCGACGTCGTGCCGACCGCGATCACGTTGCCGCCGCGCGCGCGGGTCGCGGCGATCTTGTCGACCAGCGACTGCGGCAGTTCGTACCACTCGCTGTGCATCCGGTGCTCGGCGATGTTCTCGACGCGCACCGGCTGGAACGTGCCGGCGCCCACGTGCAGCGTCAGCGTCGCGCGCTCGACGCCCATCGCGTCGAGCTTCTCCAGCAGCGGCTGGTCGAAATGGAGGCCGGCCGTGGGCGCCGCGACGGCGCCGGGGTTGCTCGCATAGACGGTCTGATAGCGCGTCTCGTCGGTCGCGTCGGCGTCGTGCTCGATGTACGGCGGCAGCGGCAGCCGGCCGTACTGCTCGATCAGCGTGAGGCACGGCTGCGGGAAGTGCAGCGTGAAGAACGGCTCGACGCGTTCGCCGACCGTCACGTCGAACGCGTCGGCCAGCCGCAGCGTCGTGCCGGCGCCCGGCGACTTGCTCGCGCGGATCTGCGCGAGCGCCGTGTGCGTGCCGGTCACGCGCTCGATCAGCACCTCGATCTTGCCGCCGCTGGCCTTCTGGCCGAAGAAGCGCGCCTTCAGCACCTTGGTATCGTTGAACACGAGCAGGTCGCCGCGCGCGATGCACGACGGCAGCTCGGCGAAGCGGCGATCGACGAGGCGCGCGGGCGCCACGGTGCCGTCGACCTCGAGCAGGCGGCTCGCGGTGCGCTCGGGCAGCGCGGTTTGGGCAATCAGCTCGGGCGGCAGATTGAAATCGAAATCGGAGAGCGTGAACATGCGGGCTGGTTCGGAACGGCCGGCGGGCGCCGCCGACAGGGCGGAAATGCGTGAATGGCGCGCGCGAGCCGCTATGATGGCGGGGTCCGCGGCCTGGCCGGCGTCGTTCGTTCGGACGACGTGAAAGCCGCTATTGTACTTGCCTTGTGAAGCACCCTGACGATCCGATGCCTGTGTCACCACGCCGTAGCGCCGCCACCGTTGCCGATTCAGCCGATCCCGCCGATCCGTTCGACGCGGACGCCGCCGCGTCGCCCGGCCCGGGCGGCCAGCCGGAAGGTGCGCCGGCGCGCCGCGCGAGCCCGCGGCGCCGCGCCGACGGGCGGCTCGCGCAGCCGGCCGCCGCGCAGCAGGCCGATGCCGATGCCGCAGCGGCCGGCGACGTCGACGAAGCCGGCGCGGCCGCCACCGGCGCCGCAGCTCCGAAGCGCAAGAAGAAGCCGGCCGCCGACAAGCCCGTGAAGACGGCCGACAAGCTCGCCAAGCTCGGCCTTACCCGCTCGATCGACCTCGTGCTGCATCTGCCGATGCGCTACGAGGACGAAACCACGCTCACGCCGATCGACGAGCTGCTGCCGGGCGGCATCGCGCAGACCGAAGGCGTCGTGTTCGACAACGAGGTCGCATATCGGCCGCGTCGCCAGCTGGTCGTGAAGATCCGCGACGACGACGGCGCGCAGCTCGTGCTGCGCTTCCTGAATTTCTACGGCTCGCAGGTCAAGCAGATGGCCGTCGGCCAGCGGTTGCGCGTGCGCGGCGACGTGCGCGGCGGCTTCTTCGGGATGGAGATGGTGCATCCGGCCGTGCGCGTGGTGGAAGCCGATGCGCCGCTGCCGCAGGTGCTCACGCCCGTTTATCCGAGCACGGCCGGCGTGTCGCAGGCGTATCTGCGCAAGGCGATCGAAAACGCGGTCGAGCGTACGCCGCTGCCGGAGCTGCTGCCGCCCGAGATCGAACGCGACTACCTGAAGCCGCTCGGCGTGCCGACGCTCGCGCAGGCCGTGCGCATCCTGCATCACCCCGGCGTCGATTCCGACGAGGCGGCGCTGATGGACGGCTCGCACCCGGCCTGGACGCGCATCAAGTTCGAGGAGCTGCTCGCGCAGCAGCTGTCGCTCAAGCGCGCACACGAGGAGCGCCGCACGCGCTCGGCGCCGGCGATGCCGCGCCGCGCCGCGGACGACGCCGGCTCGCTGACCACCCGTCTGTACGCGGCGCTGCCGTTCACGCTGACCGGCGCGCAGTCGCGCGTCGTCGACGAGATCGCGTACGACCTGACGCTGCCGCACCCGATGCAGCGCCTGCTGCAGGGCGACGTCGGCAGCGGCAAGACGGTCGTCGCCGCGCTGGCCGCGACGCAGGCGATCGACGCCGGTTACCAGGCCGCGCTGATGGCGCCGACCGAAATCCTCGCGGAACAGCATGCGCGCAAACTGCGCGCATGGCTCGAGCCGCTCGGCGTCTCGGTCGCCTGGCTCGCGGGCAGCCTGAAGGCCAAGGAGAAACGCGCGGCGATCGAAGCCGCGGCGCTCGGCACCGCGCAGCTCGTGATCGGCACGCACGCGATCATCCAGGACACCGTCGAGTTCGCGCGGCTCGGCCTCGTGATCGTCGACGAGCAGCATCGCTTCGGCGTCGAGCAGCGTCTCGCGCTGCGCGCGAAGGCGGCGAACGCGGCCAACGGCGCGCGCGACTTCCAGCCGCACCAGCTGATGATGTCGGCCACGCCGATCCCTCGCACGCTCGCGATGACGTACTACGCCGATCTCGAAGTGTCGACGATCGACGAGCTCCCGCCGGGCCGCACGCCGGTGCTCACGCGGCTCGTCGCCGACGCGCGGCGCGGCGAGGTGATCGCGCGCGTGCGCGAGGCCGCACTGACCGGGCGTCAGGTCTACTGGGTGTGCCCGCTGATCGAGGAGAGCGAGACGCTGCAGCTGCAGACGGCCGTCGAGACCTACGAGACGCTCGCCGCGGCGCTGCCCGAGCTGAAGGTCGGGCTGGTGCACGGCCGGCTGTCGCCCGCCGACAAGGCGGCCGTGATGGACGCGTTCACGCGCAACGACGTGCAGCTGCTGGTCGCGACGACCGTGATCGAAGTCGGCGTCGACGTGCCGAACGCGTCGCTGATGGTGATCGAGCACGCGGAGCGCTTCGGCCTCGCGCAGCTGCACCAGCTGCGCGGCCGGGTCGGGCGCGGCACCGCGGCGTCGGTGTGCGTGCTGCTGTACTCGGGGCCGCTGTCGCTCGCCGGCCGCGAGCGGCTCAAGACGATGCGCGAGACGACCGACGGCTTCGAGATCGCGCGGCGCGATCTCGAGATCCGCGGACCCGGTGAATTCCTCGGCGCCCGCCAGTCGGGCGCGGCGATGCTGCGCTTCGCGAACCTCGAGACCGACGGCTGGCTGATCGATCCGGCGCGCGACGCGGCGTCGCGGCTGATCGCCGCGTATCCGGACGTGGTCACGCAGCATCTCGCGCGCTGGCTCGGCGCGCGCGAACAGTACCTGAAGGCCTGACTGGTCGGCGCGGGGCCGGATCGAAAAGCACGCGTCGGCCCGGCGCTGACGGCCCGCGATACAGAGAAACTTTGCGAACCGGTGCCGGTAGGTGTATAAATTAAACCTATCGCATGCATATCCCTGATTGACCCACAATGACCCTGACCGAACTGAAATACATCGTCGCGGTGGCGCGCGAGCGGCATTTCGGCCGCGCGGCCGAAGCGTGCTTCGTGAGCCAGCCGACGCTGTCGGTGGCGATCAAGAAGCTGGAAGACGAGCTCAACGTGCAGATCTTCGAGCGCGGCGCGAGCGAAGTGAGCGTGACGCCGATCGGCGACCAGATCGTCACGCAGGCGCAGCGCGTGCTCGAGCAGACCTTCGCGATCAAGGAGATCGCGAAGCAGGGCAAGGACCCGCTGGTCGGCCCGTTCCGGCTCGGCGTGATCTATACGATCGGGCCGTACCTGCTGCCGACGCTCGTCAAGCAGATGATCCAGCGCGTGCCGCAGATGCCGCTGATGCTGCAGGAGAACTACACGCTGAAGCTGCTCGAGCTGCTCAAGCAGGGCGAGATCGACGCGGCCATCATGGCGCTGCCGTTCCCCGAAACGGGCCTGATGGTCCGGCCGCTGTACGACGAGCCGTTCGTGGTCGCGTTGCCGGCCGGCCATCCGTGGGAGAAGCGCGAGGAAATCGACGCCGAGGACCTGAAGCAGGAAACCATGCTGCTGCTCGGCAACGGCCACTGCTTCCGCGATCACGTGCTCGGCGTGTGCCCGGAGCTGATGCGCTTCTCGCAGACGGCCGACGGGATCCAGAAGACCTTCGAAGGCTCGTCGCTCGAGACGATCCGCCATATGGTCGCGAGCGGCGTCGGCATCACGGTGCTGCCGCGGATGTCGGTCGCCGAGATCGGCCCGCGCGCGAACGGCCCCGACGCCGAGTTGCTGTCGTACGTGCCGTTCCACGAACCGGTGCCGGACCGTCGCGTCGTGCTCGTGTGGCGCAAGAGCTTCACGCGGATGCCGGCGATCGACGCGATCAGCGAGGCGATCGCCGCCTGCGAGCTGCCGGGCGTCGCGAAGCTCGACATGCCGGCGACGATGAACTGAGCACGCGCGGCGTACGCCGTGCGCCGGCCGATGAACGGGGCTCCGAGGCCCCGTTTATTTTTTCCTATCGCATAGATACAAGTTATCAAATTCAAAATGTCGATAGATGAAAATAGAATGATCGACATGGATGCAGCAGGCCGGTCAAACGCGGTCTGCACGCTGGGTGCAAGGGTCAGGGGAGGATGTCATGATGCGATCGGTATTGGAGCACGCGCGGCGGAACATGCCGTTGCGCGATGAAGTCGTCAATCGTGCGCGGGCCGCGGCCCGCAGCCTGGGTCCGCTCGCGTATGCGTATCTCGCGGACCGCGCGTACGGCGGATGAGAGCCGCCGCGCAGGATCGGCGGGCCGGCCGCGCTGCGGCCACGACGCACGACATCCGATAGCAACACAGGTGTACGAGCCTGTTCCGTCTTATCCCCCGCAATGCTTCACTGACCGCGCCACGGCACGTGGGGGCCTACGAGCAAACAATGGAGAAGAAAAGCATGTCGACCGAATCGAAATGTCCGTTCAACCACACGGCGGCCGGCGGCACGTCGAACCATGACTGGTGGCCGAACCGGCTGAACCTCGAGGTCCTGCACCGGCATTCGGCGCTGTCCGATCCGATGGACGCCGAGTTCGACTACGCGCAGGCGTTCAAGCAGCTCGACCTCGCAGCGGTGAAGCGCGACCTGCATGCGCTGATGACGATGTCGCAGGACTGGTGGCCGGCCGACTTCGGTCACTACGGCGGCCTGTTCGTGCGGATGGCCTGGCATGGCGCGGGCACGTACCGGATCGCCGACGGGCGCGGCGGCGCGGGCGGCGGGCAGCAGCGCTTCGCGCCGCTGAACAGCTGGCCCGACAACGGCAACCTCGACAAGGCGCGCCGCCTGCTGTGGCCGATCAAGCAAAAGTACGGCCGCAACATCTCGTGGGCCGACCTGTTCATCCTGACCGGCAACGTCGCGCTCGAATCGATGGGCTTCAAGACCTTCGGTTACGGCGGCGGCCGTGCCGACACGTGGGAGCCGGACGACGTCTACTGGGGTTCGGAAAAGATCTGGCTGGAACTGAGCGGCGGCCCGAACAGCCGTTACTCGGGCGACCGCGATCTCGAGAATCCGCTCGCGGCCGTGCAGATGGGCCTCATCTACGTGAACCCGGAAGGCCCGGACGGCAAGCCCGATCCGGTGGCGGCCGCGCGCGACATCCGCGACACGTTCGCCCGCATGGCGATGAACGACGAAGAGACGGTCGCGCTGATCGCCGGCGGTCACACGTTCGGCAAGACGCACGGCGCGGGCCCGGCATCGCACGTCGGCGCCGAGCCGGAAGCGGCGGGCATCGAGCAGCAGGGCCTCGGCTGGAAGAGCACTTACGGCTCGGGCAAGGCCGGCGACGCGATCACGAGCGGCCTCGAAGTCACGTGGACGTCGACGCCGACCCAATGGAGCAACGACTTCTTCAAGCACCTGTTCAGCTATGAATGGGAGCTGACCAAGAGCCCGGCCGGCGCGCACCAGTGGGTCGCGAAGGATGCCGAGGCGGTGATTCCCGATGCCTTCGATCCGTCGAAGAAGCATCGCCCGACGATGCTGACGACCGACCTGTCGCTGCGCTTCGATCCGGCCTACGAAAAGATCTCGCGCCGCTTCTACGAGAACCCGGACGAGTTCGCCGACGCGTTTGCGCGTGCGTGGTTCAAGCTCACGCACCGCGACATGGGCCCGCGCTCGCGCTATCTCGGCCCGGAAGTGCCGGCCGAGGAACTGCTGTGGCAGGACCCGATCCCCGCCGTCGACCACCCGCTGATCGATGACGCCGATGCGGCCGCGCTGAAGGCGAAGATCCTCGCGACCGGGCTCACCGTGCCGCAACTCGTGTCGACCGCGTGGGCGTCGGCGTCGACGTTCCGCGGCTCGGACAAGCGCGGCGGCGCGAACGGCGCACGCATCCGCCTCGCCCCGCAGAAGGACTGGGCAGTGAACCAGCCGGCGGCGCTCGCGGCGGTCCTCGAGACGCTCGAAGGCGTGCAGAAGGCGTTCAACGACGCGCAGACGGGCGGCAAGAAGGTGTCGCTCGCCGACCTGATCGTGCTGGCCGGTGCGGCCGGCGTCGAACAGGCCGCCAAGCAGGCGGGCGTCGCGGTCACGGTGCCGTTCGCCGCGGGCCGGATGGACGCGTCGCAGGAGCAGACGGACGTCGACGCGATGGCCGTGCTCGAGCCGGTCGCCGACGGTTTCCGCAACTACCTGAAGGCTGCGTACAAGACGCCGGCCGAGGCGCTGCTGGTCGACAAGGCGCAGCTGCTGACGCTGACGGCGCCGGAGATGACCGTGCTGATCGGCGGCCTGCGCGTGCTGGGCGCGAACGCGGGCGGCGCGCTGCACGGCGTGTTCACCGATCGTCCGGGCACGCTGTCGAACGACTTCTTCGTGAACCTGCTCGACATGGGCACGGAGTGGAAGCCGGCGTCGGCGGCGAACGACGTGTTCGAAGGGCGCGACCGTGCGAGCGGGCAGCTGAAATGGACCGGCACGCGCGTCGACCTGATCTTCGGCTCGCACTCGCAGCTGCGCGCGCTGGCCGAGGTGTACGGCAGCGCCGACGCGAACGAGAAGTTCGTGCGTGATTTCGTCGCAGCCTGGAACAAGGTGATGAACCTCGACCGCTTCGACCTCGCATGAGCATCGCGACGCGATAGTCCGTCGCGTTGCAACGTGAAGCGGCCGGTCGCACGACCGGCCGTTTTTTCTTCCGATCCACCATCTGGTCTTGTCGAAGGAGAAACGACCATGACGCAAATGATCCTCAACATGCGCGCAGCATATACGCCGGCCGAGCTGGTACGGCGCGTCTTCGGGTTCGCGATCGTCATCGGCGGCGCGGCCGAGCTGGCCACGCAGGCGCTGCACGCGCTCGCGTCGCTCGGGGCGGGACACTGAGCGCAACGATTCGCTCATCGCGCTAGACTGGCAAGTCGCGCCCGGATGCCCGCGACGCGGCATGCGGCATGCGGATTGCGCGCGCTTTCGTCGGTTCAACGTTTCGAACAAGGAGTCTCGAAGATGGCCAAGAAAGGCAACGTCACGCAGATCAACATCGGCATCAGCGACAAGGACCGCAAGAAGATCGCGGACGGCCTGTCGCGTTTGCTCGCCGACACGTTTTCGCTGTACCTGAAGACCCACAACTTCCACTGGAACGTCACGGGTCCGATGTTCAACACGCTGCACCTGATGTTCGAGGAGCAGTACAACGAACTGTGGCTCGCGGTCGATTCGGTCGCCGAGCGCATTCGCACGCTCGGCGTCGTCGCGCCGGGCACGTTCGCCGATTTTGCAAAGCTGTCGTCGGTGCCGGAAGCGAACGGCGTGCCGGCGGCCGAAGAGATGATCCGGCAGCTCGTCGAAGGGCACGAGACCGTCGTGCGCACCGCGCGCGAGATCTTCCCGCTCGCCGATGCGGCGCGCGACGAGCCGACCGCCGACCTGCTGACGCAACGCCTGCAGACGCATGAAAAGACCGCATGGATGCTGCGGTCGCTGCTCGCGTAAGGTGGTGGTGGGGCGCGGGCCGTCGCCGGTCGGGTGCGGTCGTCGCTTGGTGGTCGCGGCGTACGGTCGGTTTCTGTGAAGCCGCGTGCCTACGGTCCGCCCGGTGTGCGTTCGGTAGCGCGCGGTCGGTTGCGTACAGCTAGCAGCGTAACGTCGGCTGCCACGGTCGCTCGCCCATCACCCGCCGCGTACTGCCGGCCGTATAGCGCGCGGCCGGCGTCGTCCGAGGCTTTCGGTTTACCCAGCGCCTACCCGCCGCATGCCGACCGGCCTGCGTCCCTGGATCCGGCCCCGGATTACGGCGCCGTGCCGCAACGGCCCGCGCGGCGCCGCCGACCCGCATCCTGCGGCGGCTCGCCGCCCACCGCGACATGACGCGGACCGCCGCTCGGCTCTAAAATGCCGGGATTCCCTACCCGGTGTTTCGCCATGCTTGCCCGCTTTCCCCTGTATCTGCGCCTCGTCCGGATGGACAAGCCGATCGGCAGCCTGCTGCTGCTGTGGCCGACGCTCAACGCGTTGTGGATCGCGTCGGACGGCCGTCCGCGCTGGCCGCTGGTCGCGATCTTCGCGCTCGGCACGCTGCTGATGCGCTCGGCCGGCTGCGCGATGAACGACTATGCCGACCGCGATTTCGATCGTCACGTGAAGCGCACGGCCGATCGGCCGCTGACCTCGGGCAAGATCCGCGCATGGGAGGCCGTCGCGATCGCGGCGGTGCTGTCGTTCGTCGCGTTCCTGCTGATCCTGCCGCTCAATACGCTGACGAAAGAGCTGTCGGTCGTCGCGCTGTTCGTCGCCGGCTCGTATCCGTTCATGAAGCGCTTTTTCGCGATTCCGCAGGCGTACCTCGGCATCGCGTTCGGCTTCGGCATCCCGATGGCGTTCGCGGCCGTGCAGGGCACGGTACCGGCGCTCGCGTGGGTGATGCTGGTCGCGAACGTGTTCTGGTCGGTGGCGTACGACACCGAATATGCGATGGTCGACCGCGACGACGACATCAAGATCGGGATCCGCACGTCCGCGCTGACGTTCGGCCGCTTCGACGTCGCGGCCATCATGCTCTGCTATGCGGTGACGCTCGGCATCTACGCATGGATCGGCGCGACGCTCGGCTTCGGGCTCGCGTTCTGGGCCGGCTGGGCCGCGGCGCTCGGCTGCGCGCTGTATCACTACACGCTGATCAAGGACCGCGAGCGGATGCCGTGCTTCGCCGCATTCCGGCACAACAACTGGCTTGGCGGCGTGCTGTTCGCCGGGATCGCCGCGCACTATCTGGTGGCCGGTGCGGCCGGTAACTGAACCGGCGTGAACCGGCCCGAACCGGCCTGAGCTGGCAGGCGCCGCGAAGGCGCGATGCAACAAAAAAGCGGCCGAGGCCGCTTTTTTGTTGGCGCACCGGGAAACCGGCGCAGGCTGCAGCGCTTACGCGCGGCCGAGCTCGTCGCCCATTTCCTGCGCGCGCGCGTGCGCAGCGAGCGCGCCGCGCACGATCGCTTCCTTCACCTGCTGCGCGTCGAACGACGCGAGCGCGGCGGCCGTCGTGCCGCCTTTCGACGTCACGCGCTCGCGCAGCACGCTCGCCGGCTCGCCCGACTGCGCGGCCAGCTGCGCGGCGCCGGCGAACGTCGCGACCGCGAGCGCGCGGCCCTGTTCGTCGTTCAGGCCGAGGCGGCGGGCGGCCTCCTGCAGCGCTTCGATGAAATAGAACACGTAGGCCGGCCCGCTGCCCGAGATCGCGGTGACCGCGTCGAGCTGCACTTCGTCGGCGAACCAGACGATCTCGCCGACCGCGCCGAGCACGCTCGACGCCAGTTCGCGACCGGTCGCGTCGACGCCCGGCAGCGCCGCGAGGCCCGTCACGCCCATGCCGACCAGCGCCGGCGTGTTCGGCATCGTGCGCACGACACGCGTGTAGCCGCCGAGCCAGCGCGCGAGGTCGGCGCCGCGGATGCCGGCCGCGATGCTGATCACCAACTGCGACTTCAGGTGCGGCGCGAGCGCCTGCGCGACCTCCTTCAGCACCTGCGGCTTCACCGCGAGCACGATCGCGTCGTAATCGGCGAGCGTCGCGTCGACGGCCGCGCCGGTGCGGATCCCGAACTGCTGCGCGGCACGCGCGCGCACGTCCTCGTTGACGTCGATGGCGTACAGGCCGTCGGCGGCGACGCCGCGCTTGACGAGCCCGCCGATCAGGGCCGCGGCCATGTTGCCGCCGCCGATGAATGCGATTTTCATGATGTCGGATTGAGCGAGTGAGTGAACGGAAAGGCGGCGCGGCGCTCAGTGCGAATAGTCGCGCGCGCCGAAGATCGCGGTGCCGACGCGCACGATCGTCGCGCCTTCGAGCACCGCCGCTTCGAGATCCGCGGACATGCCCATCGACAGCGTGTCGAGGGCCAGCCCGTGCGCGCGCAGCGTGTCGAACAGCGCGTGCAGCGCGCGATGCGGCGCGCGTTGCGCATCGGTGTCGCCGGCCGGCTCGGGGATCGCCATCAGGCCGCGCAGCCGCAGCGCCGGCAGCGCGGCGACCGCGCGTGCGAGCTCGGCCACGTCGGCCGGCGCGACGCCGCTCTTCGATTCCTCGCCGCTGATGTTGACCTGGATGCACACGTTCAGCGGCGGCAACTGCGGCGGGCGCTGTTCGGACAGGCGTTGCGCGATCTTCAGCCGGTCGACCGAATGAACCCAGTCGAAGCGCTCGGCCACCGCGCGCGTCTTGTTCGACTGCAGCGGCCCGATGAAATGCCATTCGAGCGCGCTGCGCAGGTCGGCGAGCGCGTCGATCTTGTCGATCGATTCCTGGACGTAGTTCTCGCCGAACGCGCGTTGTCCGGCCGCGTGCGCGGCGCGCACGTCGTCGGCGGGGAAGGTCTTCGACACGGCGAGCAGCGAGACGGTCGCGGGATCGCGGCCGGCTGCGCGGGCGGCGTCGGCGATGCGGCGGTGAACGGAGTCGAGGCGGGCGGCGAGATCGGACATGACGGGCACGGAAGCTGGCACTGAAGCGGAGACGGCGCGCTGCGGCACCGCATGCGCCGCAGCAAAGCGCCCATTATACGGACGGCACGCGGACGGACGGCAGGCGGACGGCGCGCCGCGCCGCAGCGGGCCGCCGCTCGCGTCAGCCGTACAGCAGATGCTCGACGAGCTGCACCCAGTGCACGACCGGAATCTGCGTGCCGCTTTGCAGGTGCGCGATGCAGCCGACGTTGCCGGATACGATCATCTGCGGTTCGAGCGCCTGCAGCTTCAGCAGCTTCTGCTTGCGCAGCCGGTACGACAGCGACGGCTGGGTCAGCGAATAGGTGCCGGCCGATCCGCAGCACAGATGGCTGTCGACCGGCAGCCGCACGTCGATGCCGAGCGTCTCGAGCAGGCGCTCGACCTTGCCGCGCGACTGCTGGCCGTGCTGCAGCGTGCACGGCGGGTGATACGCGACGGTATGGATCGCGCGGCGTCGCGCGAGCGTCGCCAGCTCGGCCTCGGACGCGAGCAGCACGTCGGAGATGTCGCGCGTGAGCGCGACGATGCGCTGCGCCTTCTCCGCGTAGGCCGGGTCGTCGCGCAGCAGGTGCGCGTATTCGAGCACCGTCGCGCCGCATCCCGATGCGTTCATCACGATCGCCTCGGCGCCTTGCTCGACATGCGGCCACCACGCGTCGATGTTGCGGCGCGCGTCGTCGAGCGCGTCGTCGTGATAGTTCAGGTGCAGCCGGATCGCGCCGCAGCAGCCGGCGTCCGGCGCGACGACCGTCTCGATGCCGAGCGCATCCAGCACGCGTGCGGTCGCGATGTTGATGTTCGGCAGCATCGACGGCTGCACGCAGCCGCCGAGCATTAGCATCTTGCGCGCATGCGGCTGCTGCGGCCACTCGAGCAGCCGCGTGCGCGGCGGCACCTTGTCGCGCAGCCGTTTCGGCAACAGCGGCCGCACGTGCTGGCCGAGCCGCATCATCGGCGAGAACAGCGCCGCGTTCGGCACGACGCTCGCGAGCAGCCGGCGCATCAGCCGCTGCTGCGCCGGGCGCTGCACCTGCGCCTCGACGTGCTTGCGGCCGATTTCGACGAGCCGGCCGTATTGCACGCCCGACGGGCAGGTCGTCTCGCAACTGCGGCAGGTGAGGCAGCGGTCGAGGTGCTGCTGCGTGCTGCGCGTGACGGGTGCGCCTTCGACCATCTGCTTGATCAGGTAGATGCGGCCGCGCGGGCCGTCGAGTTCGTCGCCGAGCAGCTGGTAGGTCGGACACGTCGCGGTGCAGAAGCCGCAATGCACGCACTTGCGCAGGATCGCGTCGGCCTCGTCGCCGTCGGCCGTGTTGCGGATGAAATCGGCGAGGTTCGTTTGCATCTCAGAGATCGGGGTAGAGCCTGCCGCGGTTGAAGATGCGCGCCGGATCGAACGCGGCCTTCAGCCCGCGGTGGATCTTCATCAGCGGCGCGGGCAGCGGCGTGAACACGCCGGCGCTGCGGTCGTAGGAATCGCCCGCGCGGAACAGCGTCGCGTGGCCGCCGGCCTGCTTCGCGCTCATGCGCACCGTCTGCGCATCGGCGTCGGTGATCCACCAGCGCTGCGCGCCGCCCCATTCCATCAGCTGGTTGCCGGCCAGGTGCATCGGCTCGGTGATCGACGGCAGCGACAGGCGCCACAGCGCATAGCCGGGCGGAATGCCGTTGAAGAACGGATCGGTGTGCTCGCGCAGGCCGGCCCAGAAGCGCTCGGCTTCGACCGCATCGACGACTTCGCCGCCGAGCAGCGTCTTCGCCGACTTGACCGCCGCTTCCGCGCCGGACAGCCGCAGCACCAGCGTGCCGTTGCGCCAGCCGCTCGCGCTCACCGGCAGCGGATGGCCGCCCCATTCGTTGAGCTTGCGCACCGCGTCGGTGGCCGTCATCTCGAACTTCAGCGTGACTTCGGCGACCGGCACCGGCAGCACCTTGATCGACAGCTCGAGCATCAGCCCGAGCGTGCCGAGCGCGCCGGCCATCAGGCGCGACACGTCGTAGCCGGCGACGTTCTTCACGACCTGCCCGCCGAAGCGCAGCACTTCGCCGCGCCCGTTCATCAGCGTGACGCCGAGCACGAAGTCGCGCGGCGCGCCGCAGGCCGCGCGCCGCGGGCCGGCGAGACCGGCCGCGATGCAGCCGCCGACGGTGGCCGCGCGGCCGAAGTGCGGCGGCTCGAACGGCAGCATCTGGCCGCGCTCGGCGAGGACGGCTTCGAGCTGCGCGAGCGGCGTGCCCGCGCGCACCGTGACGACGAGCTCGGCCGGGTCGTACGACACGACGCCTTGAAACGCGCGCGTGTCGAGTATTTCGCCGTCCAGCGTCTGGCCGTACCAGTCCTTGGTGCCGCCGCCGCGGACCCGCAGCGGCCGCCCGTCGGCGCTGGCGGCGCGCACGCGCTCGGCCCATCCGGCGACGATGTCGTCCTCTTCCATGTTCCGTTGCTGCCTCGTTGTTGTCCGGTCGATTGTACCGGGGTGGCGCGAATCCACATCGCGACTATCCCTAACGCCCCGACGCGCGCACGCCGGGCCTCCGCACGGCGCGCGCCGCTCAGAAGCGCGGCAGGTCGGGATGCGGCAGCAGCCCGCCGCGCACGTGCTGACGGCCGTACTCGGCGCAGCGCGCGCGGGTCGGGATGCCCTTGTCGGGGTTGAGCAGCCCGGCCGGATCGAACGCGCGCTTGACCGCGAAGAACGCGTCGCGCTCCTGCGGCGAGAACTGCACGCACATCGAATTGAGCTTTTCGATGCCGACGCCGTGCTCGCCGGTGACGCTGCCGCCGAATTCCACGCAGCATTCGAGGATCTCCGCACCGAACTGCTCGGCGCGGTGCAACTGCTCGGGATCGTTCGCGTTGTAGAGGATCAGCGGATGCATGTTGCCGTCGCCGGCATGGAATACGTTGATGCAGCGCAACCCGTAGCGTGTCTCGAGCTGCTCGATGCGCGCGAGCAGCGGCCCGATCGCGCGGCGCGGCACGGTGCCGTCCATGCAGTAATAGTCGGCCGAGATGCGGCCGGCGGCCGGGAACGCGTTCTTGCGGCCCGACCAGAAGCGCAGCCGCTCGCTCTCGTTGCGCGACACCTGAATGCGCGTCGCGCCGTGCTCGCGCAGCACGGCCGTCATGCGGACGATCTCCTCCGCGACTTCCTCGGGCGTGCCGTCGGATTCGCACAGCAGGATCGCCTTCGCGTCGACGTCGTAGCCGGCGTGCGTGAACGCCTCGACCGCCTGCGTGGCCGGCTTGTCCATCATCTCGAGCCCGGCCGGGATGATGCCCGACGCGATGATCGCGGCGACCGCCTCGCCGCCCTTCACGACGTCGTCGAAGCTCGCCATCACGAGCTGCGCGGTCTGCGGCTTCGGGATCAGCTTCACCGTCACTTCGGTGACGATCGCGAACATCCCTTCGCTGCCGATCATCACCGCGAGCAGGTCGAGGCCCGGCGTGTCGAGCCCGAGCGAGCCGAACTCGACGATCTCGCCGTCCATCGTGACCGCGCGCACGCGCATCACGTTGTGCACCGTCAGCCCGTACTTCAGGCAGTGGACGCCGCCCGAATTCTCCGCGACGTTGCCGCCGATCGTGCAGGCGATCTGCGACGACGGATCGGGCGCGTAATACAGCCCGTACGGCGCGGCCGCCTCGGAAATCGCGAGGTTGCGCACGCCGGGCTGGACGGTCGCCGTGCGCGCGTACGGATCGACTTCGACGATCCGAGTGAAGCGCGCGAGCGACAGCACGACGCCGTTCGCGATCGGCAGCGCGCCGCCCGACAGGCTCGTGCCCGCGCCGCGCGGCACGATCGGCACTTCCATGCGGCGGCAGATCTGCACGATGCGCTGCACCTGCGATTCGGTTTCCGGCAGCGCCACCGCGAGCGGCAGCCGGCGATACGCCGACAGGCCGTCGCATTCGTACGCGGCGGTGTCTTCGTCGCGGTACAGCAGGCAATGGGTCGGCAGCACGGCCATCAGCGCCTGCACGATTTCGCGCTGGCGCTGCGCGCGCATCGCGCTCGACAGTTCGACGGAAGCGTTCATTGAGTCTCCTGAGCGCGCGCGGCCGCGCGCCGCCGTGTCAGCACGTGAAGATCTTGCCGGGATTCATCAGGTTGCGCGGATCGAGCGCGAGCTTGATCGCCCGCATCGCGTCGATCGCGTTCTCGCCGTGCTCCTTCGGCAGGAAGCGCATCTTGTGCAGGCCGACGCCGTGTTCGCCGGTGCAGGTGCCGCCCAGCCGCAGCGCGCGCTCGACGATCCGGTCGTTGATGCGTTCGGCTTCGTCGAGCTCGGCGGGCTTGTCGGGGTCGATCAGGATCGCGACGTGGAAATTGCCGTCGCCGACGTGGCCGACGATCGGGCAGGGCAGCGACGACGCGCGCAGGTCGGCTTCGGTTTCCTCGACGCAGGCGGCCAGCTGCGAGATCGGCACGCAGACGTCGGTCGTCACCGCGCGGCAGCCGGGCTTGAGCTGCAGCATCGCGAAGTACGCGTTGTGGCGCGCGGCCCACAGCCGCGTGCGGTCCTCGGGGCGCGTCGCCCATTCGAAGCCCTGGCCGTGGTTCTGGCCGGCGAGCGCCTGCACGAGCTCGGCCTGCTCCTTCACGCCGGCGTCGGTGCCGTGGAATTCGAAGAACAGCGTCGGCGCCTCGGCGAGCGTCAGGTTCGAATGGCGATTGATCGAGCGCACCGCCAGCGCGTCGACGAATTCGACGCGCGCGATCGGCACGCCGATCTGGATCGTCTCGATCACGGTGCGCACCGCGTCGCCCATCGTCGGGAACGCGCAGATCGCGGCCGACACCGCTTCGGGCAGCGGATGCAGGCGCAGCGTGATCTCGGTGATCACGCCGAGCGTGCCTTCCGAGCCGACGAACAGCCGCGTCAGATCGTAGCCGGCCGACGACTTGCGCGCGCGCGAGCCGGTCTTCACGACGCGGCCGTCGGCGAGCACGGCGCTCAGGCCGAGCACGTTCTCGCGCATCGTCCCGTAGCGCACGGCGTTGGTGCCCGAGGCGCGGGTCGCCGTCATGCCGCCGATGCTGGCGTCGGCGCCCGGATCGATCGGGAAGAACAGGCCGGTGTCGCGCAGCGCTTCGTTCAGCGCCTTGCGCGTGATGCCCGGTTCGACCGTCACGGTCAGGTCTTCCGCGTCGATCGACAGCACACGGTTCATCTCCGACAGATCGAGCGACACGCCGCCGCGCACCGCCAGCAGATGGCCTTCGAGCGACGAGCCGGCGCCGTACGGGATCAACGGGACGCTGTAGAGCGCGCACAGCGACACGACGGCGCGCACTTCGTCGGCGTTGTGCGCGAACACGACGGCGTCGGGCAGTTGCGGATCGAACGGGGATTCGTCGCGGCCGTGATGGGCGCGGACCGCGTCGGCGATCGACACGCGCTCGCCGAAGGTGGCGCGCAGCGCATCGAGCATCGCGGGAGGAAGCGGGCGGCGCGTGGCGGCCGGCGTGGCGGGGTGATTCACGAGCGTCTCCTGACGGCTGCTTGTCGAACTTTTGGGTCATTCTACGCCGCAACGTCCGCTGCGACCCGCCCCGCCGGCTGCGATAATCGCGTTCCTACACAACCGGGCCGCGTCGCGGCCGCGCACGAGAGGACATTCGCATGGGCAACCGCTTGAGCAAGATCGCCACGCGCACGGGCGACGACGGCACCACCGGCCTCGGCGACGGCCGGCGCATCGGCAAGGACGACGCGCGGATCGTCGCGATCGGCGACGTCGACGAACTGAACTCGAATCTCGGCGTGCTGCTCGCCGAGCCGCTGCCGGACGACGTGCGCACCGCGCTCGTGACGATCCAGCACGACCTGTTCGATCTGGGCGGCGAGCTGTGCATCCCCGGCCACACGGTACTCGACGACACGCATCTCGCGCGCCTCGACCGATGGCTGGCCGACTACAACGCGACGCTGCCGCCGCTGCGGGAATTCATCCTGCCGGCCGGCTCGCGCGCCGCGTCGCTCGCGCACGTGTGCCGCACCGTGTGCCGGCGCGCCGAGCGTTCGATCGTCGCGCTCGGCCGTGCCGACACGTTGAACGATGCGCCGCGGCGTTACGTGAACCGGCTGTCCGACCTGCTGTTCGTGCTCGCGCGCGTGCTGAACCGCGCCGGCGGCGGCTCGGACGTGCTGTGGGAGCGAGGGCGCGTGCGCTGAGCCGCGCGCCTTCCCGCGCTGCGACAATTTGCCCGAGGGGCCGCGATTTTTAAACATGTATCGTTTGAGCATGTTTAACGGAGAACGACATGACTGACATCACCGCCGACCAGATGGCTCGTGTGAAGGCCACTGCCCCCGTCCTGGCCGTGCACGGCGCGACGATCACGAAGCACTTCTACCAGCGCATGTTCACGCGCCATCCCGAGCTGAAGAACCTGTTCAACCAGACGCACCAGAAGACCGGCAGCCAGCCGGAGACGCTCGCGAAGGCCGTCTATGCGTATGCGGCGAACATCGACAACCTCGGCGCGCTCGGCGGAGCGGTGTCGCACATCGCGCACAAGCACGCGAGCCTGAACATCCGTCCGGAGCATTACCCGATCGTCGGCGAGAACCTGCTTGCATCGATCGTCGAAGTGCTCGGCGACGCGGTGGACGCGCAGACGCTCGAAGCCTGGCGCGTCGCGTACGGCCAGCTCGCGCAGATCCTGATCGGCGCCGAGGCCGACCTGTACGCGGGCGCCGCCTGGAGCGGCTTCCGTCCGTTCAAGGTGGCCCGCAAGGTGCGTGAAAGCGACGAGATCACGTCGTTCTACCTGACGCCGGCCGACGGCGGCGCGGCGCCGACCTTCGAGCCGGGCCAGTACGTCACGGTGAAGCGCTTCGTCGGCGACCTCGGCGTCGACCAGCCGCGCCAGTACAGCCTGTCCGACGCGCCGCACGGCAAGTGGCTGCGCATCTCGGTGAAGCGCGAGTCCGGCCAGGCCGAAGCGGTTCCGGCCGGCAAGGTTTCCACGCTGATGCACGACGGCGTGGAGGAGGGCGCGATCGTCGAGGTGACCGCGCCGATGGGCGAATTCTCGCTGAAGCGCGGCGTCGATACGCCGGTCGTGCTGATCTCCGGCGGTGTGGGCCTGACGCCGATGGTGTCGATGGCGTCGACGCTGGTGGCCGAAGGCAGCAAGCGCGACGTGCGGTTCGTCCACGCCTGCCGCTCGGGCGCGGTGCACGCGTTCCGCGACTGGCTGAACGATACGGTGCGCGAACACGCGAATTTCAAGCGCACGGTGCTGTACGAGCTGGTCGGCCCGAACGACCGCGCGGGCGTCGATCACGACCTCGAAGGGCGCCTGACGCCGGAGCGCGTGCAGCAGTATGTGCTGGTGCCGGATGCCGACTACTACATCTGCGGCCCGATCGCGTTCATGAAGGCGCAACGCGACGCGCTGGTCGCGCTCGGCGTCGCGCCGGAACGTATCAACACCGAGATCTTCGGCTCGGGCGCGCTCGAGTAACGACCGCTTGGCCGGTGGCGGCCGATGCAGCGACGCAACGACAAAGCCCGGCGCGAGCCGGGCTTGTCTTATTGGGGCATCGATCGGGCCGCGCGCGGCATGCGCCGGCCCGCGGCCCGCTGGCCGTCAGTTGCCGCTGCCGCGTGCGACGCGGCGCGCCTTCACCGCTTCCGCGAGCCCTTCGAGCACCTTCACGCTGTCGTCCCACGCGATGCATGCGTCGGTGATGCTCTGGCCGTAGGTCAGCGCGCAGCCTTCCTTCAGGTCCTGGCGCCCCTCGACGAGGTGCGACTCGATCATCACGCCGACGATCCGCTCGTCGCCGGCGGCGACCTGACGGCCGATGTCCGCGCACACCGGGATCTGGTTCTCGTGCTTCTTCGAGCTGTTCGCATGGCTCGCGTCGATCATCAGGCGCGCGGCGAGGCCGGCCTTGCCGATGTCCGCGCAGGCGGCGTTCACGCTGTCCGCGTCGTAGTTCGGCGTCTTGCCGCCGCGCAGGATCACGTGACAGTCTTCGTTGCCGGCCGTCGACACGATCGCCGAATGGCCGCCCTTGGTCACCGACAGGAAATGGTGCGGCTGCGACGCGGCCTTGATTGCGTCGACGGCGATCTTCACGTTGCCGTCGGTGCCGTTCTTGAAGCCGACCGGGCACGACAGCCCCGACGCGAGCTCGCGATGCACCTGCGACTCGGTCGTGCGCGCGCCGATCGCGCCCCACGAGATCAGGTCGGCGATGTACTGCGGGCTGATCATGTCGAGGTATTCGGTCGCGGCCGGCAGCCCCATTTCGTTGATCTGCAGCAGCAGCTCGCGCGCGGTGCGCAGCCCTTCGTTGATCTTGAAGCTGTTGTCGAGATGCGGATCGTTGATCAGCCCCTTCCAGCCGACCGTCGTGCGCGGCTTTTCGAAGTACACGCGCATCACGATTTCCAGCTCGCCCTTGAAGCGCTCCCGCTCCTTCACGAGCCGCCCCGCGTATTCGAGCGCCGCCTTCGTGTCGTGGATCGAGCACGGCCCGATCACGACGATCAGCCGGTCGTCCATCCCGTGCAGGATCCGGTGCATCGAACGGCGCGACTCGTAGATCAGCTCGGACGCGGCCTCGGAGCATGCGAATTCGCGGATCAGGTGGGCGGGCGGCGTCAGTTCCTTGAGTTCGCGGATGCGGACGTCGTCGGTGTTGTGCGGGGGCATGCTGGTTCTCCTGGTTTTACGGGCGCCGTTCGGTCAGAGCGCGTGCGGCAGATTCATCGATTCGGGTGATTCGGTCGGCGCCGGCCGGTGCGGCGGGATCCGCTGCGACGGCCGGTTGGCGAAGGGCGAAAAAAAACCGCCGGGTTCGCCGGCGGTTTTTCGGGAATTTCGGTTGCGCTTTACGCGCCATCAACCCTCTCGATCCGCCAGCGGTCTGAGATGCCAAAAAAAGTAAAAATAAAACTTGGCGGACATGACGGAGATTCGGTTCGTCGAAAAAGTCGATTCGCAATTTATACCCGGTCGCCGCGCAGCTGGCAACCGGGGGCAATCAAAAATGCGGACAATCCGCGTGGTTTCGTCAAAATGCGCGGATTGTCTGCGCGGCGATGCGGTTATGCCGTACCGCCGACGGTCATCTTGTCGATCCGCAGCGTCGGCTGGCCGACGCCGACCGGCACGCTCTGGCCTTCCTTGCCGCATACGCCGACGCCCGAGTCGAGCGACATGTCGTTGCCGATCATGCTCACGTACTTCAGCGATTCCGGGCCGCTGCCGATCAGCGTCGCGCCCTTCACCGGGTAGGTGACCTTGCCGTTCTCGATCATGTACGCCTCGGACGCCGAGAACACGAACTTGCCGTTCGTGATGTCGACCTGGCCGCCGCCGAAGTTCACCGCGTACAGGCCGTTCTTCACCGACGCGATGATTTCCTGCGGATCCTTGTCGCCGTTGAGCATGTACGTGTTGGTCATGCGCGGCATCGGCAGCGCGGCGTACGACTCGCGGCGCGCGTTGCCGGTCACGGGCATCTTCATCAGGCGCGCGTTCAGCGTGTCCTGGATGTAACCCTTGAGGATGCCGTCCTCGATCAGCGTCGTGCACTGCGTCGGGTTGCCTTCGTCGTCGATGTTCAGCGAGCCGCGGCGGTTCGGCAGCGTGCCGTCGTCGACCACCGTCACGCCCTTCGCGGCAACCTGCTCGCCGATCCGGCCCGCGAATGCCGACGAGCCCTTGCGGTTGAAGTCGCCCTCGAGGCCGTGGCCGATCGCCTCGTGCAGCAGCACGCCCGGCCAGCCCGGCCCGAGCACGACGGTCATCGCGCCGGCCGGCGCCGGGCGCGCGTCGAGGTTCACCAGCGCGGCGTGCACCGCGTCGTCGACGTAGCGCGACAGCACGTCGTCGGTGAAATAGGCGTAGTCGAAGCGCCCGCCGCCGCCGCCGGAGCCGATCTCGCGGCGGCCGTTCTGCTCGGCGATCACCGTGACGGACACGCGCACGAGCGGCCGGATGTCGGCCGCGAGCGCGCCGTCGCTGCGCGCGACCAGCACGACGTCGTATTCGCCGGCGAGGCCCGCCATCACCTGCGTGACGCGCGGGTCGCGCCCGCGCGCCATCTGCTCGATGCGCTCGAGCAGCTTGACCTTGGCGGTCGCGTCGAGCGACGCGAGCGGGTCGGACGGCAGGTACAGGTCGCGGCCGGTGATGCCTTTCAGCGACGTCGCCGCCTTGATCTTCTGGCGGCCGCCGCCCGCCGCCGCGATCGCCTTGGTGGCCGCGGCCGCCTGGGCGATGGCTTCCGGCGACAGGTCGTCCGAATAGGCGAACGCGGTGCGGTCGCCCGCCACCGCGCGCACGCCGACGCCCTGGTCGATGCTGAAGCTGCCCGACTTCACGATGCCTTCCTCGAGGCTCCACGCTTCGCTGCGGGTGGCCTGGAAGTACAGGTCCGCGTAGTCGACGCGATGCGTGAAGATGTCGGCGATCGTGCGCGTGAGCAGGCTCTCGTCGAGGCCGTACGGCGTGAGGAGGATGTCCTTCGCCAGCGCAAGATTGCGGATGCCGGGTTCGATGATGTTCATGCGGGTATCGAGGTTTCTCAAAAAGTTGTCGGGTGCGTTCTGGACAGATGGGTTGGCCGGGCGGCGTTTCAAGCGGCGGCGGCGCTTCAGGCCAGCACGCGATGCCGCCACGCGGGCAGGCTCTGGCGCACGTCGGCGATGCGCTGAGAGTCGAGCGCGCCGGCCACGACGCCTGCGCCTTCGTCGCGGACCGCGACGATTTCGCCCCACGGATCGATCAGCATGCTGTGGCCCCACGTGCGCCGGCCGTTCTCGTGCTTGCCGCCCTGCGCGGCGGCCAGCACGTAGCACTGGTTCTCGACGGCCCGCGCGCGCAGCAGCGTTTCCCAGTGCGCGCGGCCCGTCGTATACGTAAACGCCGACGGCACGACGAGCAGTGCGCAATCGCCCATCCGGCGGTACAGCTCGGGAAAGCGCAGATCGTAGCAGACCGACAGGCCGACCCGCCCGAACGGCGCGTCGAACGCGACGACCGTGTCGCCCGCGCGGATCGTGCGCGCCTCGTCGAACGATTCGTCGCCTTTCTCGAAGTTGAACAGGTGGATCTTGTCGTAGCGGGCGGCCTCGCGGCCGCTCGGGTCGAACACGAGCGTCGTGTTCAGCACGCGGTCGGGCTCCGGCGCCTGCAGCGGCAGCGTGCCGCCGATCACCCAGACGCGATGCCGCTGCGCGGCCTGCGCGAGGAACTGCTGGATCGGCCCGTCGCGATAGGGTTCGGCGAGCGCGAGCTTGTCGGTGTCGCGGTGGCCCATGAAGCAGAAATACTCGGGCAGCAGCACCAGTTGCGCGCCGTCTGCCGCCGCCTGCTCGATCAGGTGGCCGGCGTCGGCGAGATTGCGCGCGACGTCCGGCGTGCTCACCATCTGCAGCGCGGCAACCCGGAAGGGCGTGGCGGAACGGGTCGGATCGGTCATCGCAGGATCGCTGGCTTCGTAAAAGGGGTGCGGTCCGGCGGCCTGCACGCGTCAGTGGCTTGCCGCATCGGCCGGACCGTGATCCATCTTACCCTGATCGCCCCGCACCCGCTCGATGTGCGGATGCGCCCACGAGCCGGTGATCGCGTAGTCGAGCGCGAACGCGTGCGACAGCGTCTGCGACAGCGCGTAGTTCGCCGCCAGCACGCCGACGCCGAGCAGCGGATTGACGATCGCGGCCGCGATCGCCGCGGTGCCGGCGCCGATCTTCGGTGCGACGTGCGCGTGCAGGTCCTGCGTCTCTGTGGCCAGATCGACCGCGCCGCGCACGGTCACGTTCGCGGGCGCCGTCGTCATCGAGAAGTCGTCGGTGCGGGCGATCCCGTTCGAGATCCGGCTGGTGCCGGTGATCTTGTCGAACGGTAGCCCCTTGCCGATCACGTCGCGGAAGTTCAGCGTCAGGAACCGCGCGAGGCTCTGCAGGCTCAGCACGCCGAGCAGTTTCGCGGCGCCCGGATCGACCTTCAGGATCTGGCCGTGCTCGAAGTCGAGCGCGACCTGGCCGCCGAGCGACGGCACCTCGACGGCCGTCGGGCCGCCGCGCCAGCCCACCTTGCCGGTCACCGTGCCGTGGCCGTTCTCGAGCGTGCGCGGCAGGCCGACGAGGTCGAGCAGCGCGCCCGCGTTGCCGACGTCGAGCTTGAAGTCGAACACGCTGCGCCGCGGCGCGTCGTTGTCGTCCACGCCGCGGGCCAGCGCGCGGCGCGACGTGCGCCAGTTGCCGGTGGCCGTCAGCTTCGCGGCCGGATTGGCGAGCTCGAGCCGGTCGAGCTGCCACACCGGTACGCCGTCCTCGTCGATGTTGCGCGCGTTGACGACCAGCCGGCCGATGTCGTGATTGCGCGCGACGACCTGGTCGACGATCAGGTCCACCGACGGTATCGGCCGGTCGGTCGGCGTCGGCAGGTTCATCGCGCGGCCGACGAGGTCGTGCTCGGCGCTGTCGGGAATCACCAGCTTCGCGAGCCGTGCATTGAGCACGCCCGCGCCGTTGTGCCCGCCGCCCGGCGCCCACGACAGGTAGCCCGAGACCTGGTTCGACGCGATGTTCGCCTGCCACAGCTCGTCGACGTGCGACGCGCCGACGATCACGTTTTCCCAGTTGCGCTTGAGCAGCTTCAGCGTGCCGAAGTGGAGCGCGAAACGTTTCGGCGTGAAGCTGGCGACATCGATGCGCGACCGCGTCGGCGCCTCCGGCGGCGGCTCCGGCGTGCGCGGCGTGTCGGGCTTCAGCGTGTGCGCGAGCGCGAGCCACGCGTCGGCATCCAGCTCGTCGACGTCGACCGCCGCGCTCACGCCGTCCTGCGGCAGGTCGGGCATCCGGTGGATGCCCATCGCGCCGCGCAATGCGCGCAGCGGCTGGCCGCGCGTCGCGTCGAGCAGATAGGTGGCCGACACCGGGCCGAGCGTCAGGTCCGCGTGCTCGATGCGCTTGCCGCCGGCCGGCGTGGCCGGCTGCAGCGTGAAGCGGAACGGCATCGGCTCGCCGGCCGGTTTCGCGAACGGCGCCGGGAAGTTCAGCGCGACGCCCGTCAGGTCGGAGCGCGTGGTGATCTGCGGCAGGCTGCCCGGCGCGCCGCGCACGGCGACCTGGTACGGCGCGTCGCCGACCACGTGTTCGAGCAGCGCCGCGGCCGTGCCGCGCAGGTTCAGCCCGCGGGCGGCGTCGAGCGCGAGCTTGCCGTCGACGTCGACCGTGTACGGGCCGTGCGACTGGAAGCTGCCGTTCGCGTGCACCGGCCCGCCGAGGAAGCGCCCGGCCAGGTCGTGCAGCGACGCGCCGGCCTCCGTGAAACGCACGCTGCCGCGCAGCGCGGACAGCGGCGGCACGCCGTCGGTCGACAGCGTGTTGCCGCCGAACGCGAGCGCGCCTTCGACGTGCGTGTGCGGATGCGGCACGTGCTGCGGAATCGTGATCTTCAGCGCGAGCGACGCCGGGCCCTGCGCGTCGATGCGCTGGCCGATGTGGCCGCTCATCGTGCCGAGCGAGCTGTTGTCCGCGTAGTCGATCAGGTCGGCGAGCGGCCCGTGCGCGTGGCCGTCGATCACGAGCGGCGACTTCGACGGATTGCCGAGGTCGTCGATCCGGCCATTGACGTTCGTCAGCGCGACGCGCTTGTAGCGCGCGCGTGCGATGTCGAAGCGCAGCTTGTTCTGCGCGAGCTCGAACACGCCGTCGATCCCGTCGAGCGCCGGCCACACGCTCGGCGTGCCGTTCGCAAGCTTGCGCGGCGGGTAGGGCGTCGGCTCGAAGCGCCCGCCGGTGAACGGCGCGACGATGTGGAACACGCCGGCATCGGGCTCGTGTTCGAACGGGAATTTTTCGAGCGGGCCGCGCGCGACGATCGATGCGCCCTTGGTCACGCGACCGTCCTGCAGCGCATGCCCGAGATACGCGCGCAGCCGCTCCGACATGCCGGTCGGCAGGTAGCGCGGGATGCGCGCCACCGCCGCGCGGGCGAACTCGGCGCGCAGGTCGAGCGAGCCGCGGCCGTGGCCGGGGTTCGTGTACGTGCCCGATACGTCGATCTCGGCATCGGGATTCGCGACGTACAGGTCGGGCAACGTCACGTCGACGCGCGCGTGTTTCTCGCCCGGCGCCGGCGTGATCACCCATTTGGCGTTGCCGCGCAGCCGGTCGAAGGTCAGGCGCGGTTCGTCGAACTCGCCGGGCACCGTGACCGCCGCGTTCACCGTGTCGAAGTGCGCGGCGCCGCCCGTCTCGGTCGCGTCGACGCTGCCCCACAGGTTCTCGACGCCCGGCCAGCCGGCGCGCGGATGGCCGCGCGGCGACAGCCCGGGCGGCGGCTCCTGCGCGGCGAAGCTGATGCCTTGCAGATCGCCGAGGAAGCGGTAGCGGACGATCGGCGCGGCGCCGGTGCGGCGTTCCTCGTCGGCGAGCTCGGCCCGCGCGGGCTTCGCGCGTTCGACCTCGATGTGATAGTTCGACACCATGCCGTGCGGGTCGAGCTTGATCAGCTCGTTGCGCAGCCGCGCCGGCAGCGGGAGCCCGCGGATGAATTCGCTGAGGATGCCCAGATCGACGCGGTCGCCGGCGACGCTCAGCAACTGCCCCTGATCGGCGGTCGGCACGCGGTAGCGGGCGGTCAGCGTCGACAGCGCGAGCGAGCGCGCGAGCGGCGTGCCGTCGGGCAGCGGCGGCTGGCCGAGCTCGGCGTTGAAGCGCGTCAGGTGCAGCGTGTAGTCGCGGCCGGCGTCGAGCGCGATGTCCCAGCCGAATCCGACCGTCGGCACTTCCAGGCGCGGCTGGGTCGGCCGCACGCGCAGCACGACGTCGGCGCCCTGCAGGTCGCCGCCCGCGGAGCGCAGGTGGCCGTCCTGAAAGGTCGCCCAGATCGCGTTGTCGATCCGGCCCGCGTGGGCCGTGAACGGCAGGTCGAGGTAGCGGCCGAGCGTCTGCAGGTCGACCGGGCCGGTGGACAGGTACGCGTTGCCGGTCCAGTTGGTCGGCTTGCCGATCGGCGCGAGCGGCTTGTGCGTGAAGCGCGCGCGGAAGTCGAGCGGGCCGAGCAGCAGCGTGCCGTTGGCCGGCGCCTGCAGCGCGACCTTGTGCTCGCGGCCGTGGTTCAGCACGGCGAGGCGGATGCCCGACAGCGCGAGCTCCGGTGCGTCGTGCTGGGCGTCGCGCCAGCGCAGCGTGCCGTTGCGCAGCACGATCGCTTCCTGCTTCAGCAGCCAGGTGCCGAACGTGTCGTTGCCGCCGTGGGTGGTCGCGACGCCGATGCCCGCGACGCTCAGCGAACCGTCGGCCGCGCGCGCGACGACGAGATCCGGATGGTCGACGATCAGGCTGGACAGCGCGGGCGACAGCCGCAGCAGCGAGATCCACGACAGCGCGGCCGTCGCATGCGGCACCGACAGCGCGATGCGGCCGTCACGGCCGCGAACGGTGAGGTTCGTCACTTCGACGCCCGGCTGCATGCCCGACCAGTGCGGGGACAGCCTGCCGATCGAAAGCTGCGCGTGGAGCTTGTCGGACACGGCGCGCTCGATGCGCGGCCGGAATTCGTCGATGCGCGGCAGCACCACGTAGCGCAGCCCGAGGAATGCGCCGGACGCGACGAAGTACACGCCGATGCCGACTGCCAGCGTCACCCTGAACACGCGGCGCAGGACCGGATGATCGTGCTTCGGAGGTCCCGCTTCGGGCGCAGCTACGGCGGATTCCTGACGGTCGGACATGCGGCGGAGGGGCGGCGATATGGTAGTTTTGCAGATTGACGTTGAAATGTATCACAGGGGTTCGTGCCGGCGGCCGTTGCGCGCATGCGGCACGGGCTTTCCGGCGCGCGGTGTGGGCGGCGGCGCACGCGCGGCCGCTCACACCGCGCCGAGTCCAACGGTCTGTCGGCAGCGGCGCGCGCACGCGCGACCCGCGGCAACGGGCCTTACCGCCACGCCCGCTTTTCGATGACGATGACCGACGCTTCCGCCCTGATCAGCACGTCCTATTCCCGCTATCTCGCCCGCGCGGTCGCCGCGCGCCCCGCGCTGGCCGAGCTGATCGCCGCGTGGGCCGACGCGCCGCTCACGCGCGCGCGGCTCGACGCGCGCCTCACCGAGTTGCTCGCGGCGAGTTCCGGCGCGGCCGCGCCGGGCGACGACGAATTGAAGCGCGCGCTGCGGCAGTTGCGCGTCGAAGTGTTCGGCGCGGTGGCGGAGCGCGACCTGCGCGGCGTCGCGGACGTCGCCGAGGTCACCTCCGCGATGACCGACCTCGCCGAAGTGGCCGTGCAGCGCTCGCTCGCGCTGCTGTCCGCGGAGCTCGAGGCCACCTACGGCGAGCCGCGCGGCGCCGACGGCCAGCGCGTCGTGCTCGGCGTGGTCGGGATGGGCAAGCTCGGCGGCCGCGAGCTGAACGTGTCGTCGGACATCGACCTGATCTTCGTCTACGAGGACGACGGCGAGACGGCCGGCGGCACGCGCGCGCCGCTGTCCACGCAGGAGTACTTCACGCGGCTCGGCCGGCGCCTGATCGGCGTGCTGTCCGAGGTCACCGCCGACGGCTACGTGTTTCGCGTCGACATGCGGCTGCGTCCCAACGGCGATTCCGGGCCGCTCGTATGCAGCCTCGGGATGCTCGAGGAATACTTCTACGTGCAGGGGCGCGAATGGGAGCGCTATGCATGGATCAAGGGGCGGCTCGTGTCGGAAGGCGACAGCGACGCGGCGCGGCGGCTCGCATCGCAGCTCGAAGCAATCGTCAAGCCGTTCGTCTACCGCCGCTATCTCGATTTCGGCGTGATCGGCGCGATCCGGTCGCTGCATCAGCAGATCCGGCACGAGGCCGCGCGCCGCGCGTCGATGCGGCCCGACAAGGCCGACGACATCAAGCTCGGGCGCGGCGGCATCCGCGAGATCGAATTCAGCGCGCAGGTGTTCCAGCTGATCCGCGGCGGCCAGGACGCGGAGTTCCGCGTGCGGCCGACGCTCGCGGTGCTGCGCCATGCGCAGGCGCGCGGGCTGATCGGCGAGGACGTGCGCGAGCGGCTGACCGACGCGTACAACTTCCTGCGCACGCTCGAGCATCGGCTGCAGTATCGCGACGACGCGCAGACCCACGCGATGCCGGTCGATCCGGGCGAGCGGGCGGTGCTCGCCGCGTCGCTCGGTTTTGCCGACTACGCGGCGCTCACCGCCGCGCTCGATGCGCACCGGACCTTCGTCGAGGCGCAGTTCGATCAGATCTTCGCCGACAAGGGCAACGGCGGCGCGTGCGCGTCGGGCGAAGACGCTGCCGCCGCCTGGATATGGAGCGGCGCGCTCGCGGACGACGGCGACGACGAGACGCTGCTCGCGCGCCTCGTCGGCCTCGGCTTCGCCGATCCGGCCGCGGTGCTCGCCCGGCTGCGCGCGATCTGGCAGTCGTCGCGCTATGCCGGTCTGCCGGAAAAGAGCCGGCAGCGCTTCGACAGCGTCGCGCAGCGCGCGCTCGAGGCCGCGCCGCGGATCGACGCCGCGCGCCGCGACGAGACGGTCGTGCGATTGTTCGATCTGCTGGAGACGGTCAGCCGGCGCGGCGTTTATCTCGCGCTGCTCACCGAGTACCCGGCCGCGCTCGATCGCGTGCTGTCGGTGCTCGGCACGACGCGCTGGGGCGGCGGCTATCTGATTCGGCATCCGCAATTGCTCGACGAGCTGCTCGACGACGAGGCGATCGCGAGCCCGTTCGACTGGCCCGCGTTCAAGGACGCGCTGCGCGCGCGGCTCGCCGCCGCCGACGGCCCCGAGCAGCAGATGGACCTGCTGCGGCACGCACAGCATGCGGAGGTGTTCCGCATCCTGCTGATCGACCTGGCCGGCCAGCTGTCGGTCGAGCACGTGAGCGACCGGCTGTCCGAGCTCGCCGATGCAGTGCTCGACGTGACGATCGAGGTCGTCTGGTCGCAGCTCGCGAAACGCCATCGCGACGTGCCGAAGTTCGCGGTGATCGCATACGGCAAGCTCGGCGGCAAGGAGCTCGGCTATGCGTCGGATCTCGATCTGATCTTCCTGTACGACGACCCGGACGAGCGCTCGGCGGACGTCTATACGACGTTTACGCGGCGGCTCATCACGTGGCTCACCACCGCGACCGGCGCGGGCGCGCTGTTCGACATCGACCTGCGGCTGCGGCCGAACGGCGAGGCCGGGCTGCTCGTCACCGATCTCGATGCGTTCCGCCGTTACCAGCTGCGCGAAGGCGATGCGGCGAATACCGCGTGGGTCTGGGAGCACCAGGCGCTGACGCGCGCGCGGTACAGCGCCGGCGACGCGCAGATCGGCGCGGCCTTCGAGGCGATCCGCCAGCAGGTGCTGACGACGCCGCGCGATGCGGCCGTGCTCGCGCGGGAAATCGTCGACATGCGCGACAAGGTGTTCGCCGGTCACCCGAACCACAGCGAGCTGTTCGACCTGAAGCACGATCGGGGCGGGATGGTCGACATCGAGTTCATCGTCCAGTACTGGGTGCTGCTGCATGCGTCGAGCGATGCCGAGCTGATCCGCAACACCGGCAACATCGCGCTGCTGCGCGAAGTCGCGCGGTTCGGGCTGATGGAGGCGGACGAGGCGGAGTGCGTCGGCGCCGCGTACCGCAAATACCGGAAGCTGCAGCACAAGCTGCGGCTCGACGGGATGGAGAAGGCGCGCGTCGACCCGGCGGTCGTGGCCGAGGAGCGGGCGGCCGTTACGGCGCTGTGGGCGCGGGTGTTCGGGGCGGTTCGAACGGGTGTTTGAGAGCGGCGGGTGGGGTGGGTGTTTGAGGCGATGATGAGGTGGGGCGGGCGCGTCGTATCGCGCAGTCGGGCCGCCGGTGATGGCCGGCGCGTCCGTTCCGCGGTTGCTTGCGGGGATTCGGGCGGGTGAGGTCGGAGTGCGGCCCGGTGTAGTCCGGTGCTTCGTGGTGTGGACCGGCGCGGCTCGGTGTGGTGTAGCCCGGCGCGACTCGGTGTGGCACGGCGCGGCTCGGCACGGCTTCGGCACGGCTTCGGCACGGCTTCGGCACGGCTTCGGCACGGCTTCGGCACGGCTTCGGCACGGCACGGCACGACTCGGTGCGGCCCAGCACGGCTCGCAGTGGCCCAGCACGGCTCGGTGTGATCCGGCGCGACCCGATATAGCCCGGCATGCCCCGATCCGGCCCGGGGTGGTCCGCCTCCATCCGACCCGGCCGTCGGCCGGGCCGCTCAGGCCGCGAGCATTTCCTTCGCGTGCTTGCGCGTGGTCGCGGTGATCTCCAGCCCGCCGAGCATCCGCGCGACTTCCTCCACACGGCTCGCCTTGTCGAGCGCGATGACCGACGATACGGTGCCGCCGCGCTCGTCCGCGCCCTTCGCGACCTGGAAGTGATGGTCGCCGCGCGCCGCGACCTGCGGCAGGTGCGTCACGCACAGCACCTGGCGGTTGCGCCCCAACTGGTGCAGCAGGCGCCCGACTACCTCGGCGACGCCGCCGCCGATCCCGGTGTCGACCTCGTCGAAGATCAGCGTGGGCGTGGGGCTGGCCGCGCTGGCGATCACCGCGAGCGCGAGGCTGATCCGCGCGAGTTCACCGCCCGACGCGACTTTCGCGAGCGGCCGCAGCGGCACGCCGGGATGGCCGGCGACGCGGAATTCGACCTGTTCGAGCCCGTGCGGGCCGCCGTCGGCCAGCGGCACGAGCGCGACTTCGAAGCTGCCGCCGGCCATCGACAATTCCTGCATGCCGGCCGTGACCGCGGCGCCGAGCGCCTTCGCCGCCTGCGCGCGCGCCTTCGACAGCCGTTTCGCGTCGGCGAGATAGGCATCCCACGCCTTCGACTGCGCGGCTTCGAGCGCGCCGAGGTCGGCGGCCGCATCGAGCGCCGCGAGCTGCGCGCGGCGCGCCGCATGCTCCTCGTGCAGCGTGTCGGGCGGCAGTCGGAACTTTCGGGCGGTCGAGTGCAGCGCGTCGAGGCGCGCTTCGACCTGCGCGAGCCGGGCCGGATCGAGATCGAGCCGCTGCGCGTAGTGCGACAGCGAATAGACGGCTTCCTGCAACTGGATCTCGGCCGGTTCGAGCGACGCGAGCGCGTCGGCGAGCCCGCTGTCGTAGTCGGCCAGGCTGCGCAGCTTCGACACGATCGCGCCGAGTTGGGGCAGCATCGCGCCGTCGGCCTCCGACAGCGCGTTGAGCGCGCCCTGCACGCCGGCGATCAGGTTCGCCGAATGCGACAGGCGCTTGTGCTCGTGGCCCACTTCATCCCATTCGCCCGGTTGCGGCGCGAGCTTGTCGAGCTCGGCGAGCTGCCATGCGAGCTTTTCGCGTTCGAGCTGAAGCTCGCGCTCGTGCGCCTTTGCCGCGTCGATCGCCTGTGTCGCGTCGCGCCACACGCGCCATGCGCGCGCGACGTTGGCGGCATCGGCGGCCAAGCCCGCGTGCGTGTCGAACAGCTCGCGTTGCGCGTCGGGCCGCATCAGCAACTGGTGCGCATGCTGGCCGTGGATGTCGACCAGCATCTCGCCGAGCTCGCGCAGTTGGGCAAGCGTGGCGCTGGTGCCGTTGATGAACGCGCGCGAGCGGCCGTTCGCGTCGATCACGCGACGCAGCATCACGGTGTCCTCGGCATCGAACGCGTGCTCGTCGAGCCAGCGCGCGACGCGGTCGTGCGGCGTGAACTCGGCGGTGATGTCGGCGCGGCCGCAGCCGGCGCGCACGACGCTCGCGTCGGCGCGCTCGCCGAGGGCGAGCGCCAGCGCGTCGATCAGGATCGACTTGCCGGCGCCGGTTTCGCCGGAAAAGACGGTGAAGCCGCCGTCGAATTCGAGATCGAGCGCGGCGACGATGACGAAGTCGCGTATCGAGAGGTGGCGCAGCATGGTGTCGGGCTCGCTTGCGTCAGGACGCCTTGTCGTCTTCGTTCGATGCGTGTTCGTTCCAGTGCAGCTTCTTGCGCAGCGTCGCGTAATAGCTGTAGCCGATCGGGTGCAGGAACGGCACCGTGTGCTTCGAGCGGCGCACTTCGATCGTGTCGTTCAGCTCGAGCGCCGTGAAGGACTGCATGTCGAAGTTCACGTTGACGTCGCGACCGGCGACGATCTGGATGGCGATCTTCGAATCGTCCGGCAGCACGATCGGCCGGTTCGACAGCGCGTGCGGCGCGATCGGCACGAGCACGACGCCCTGCAGTTGCGGATGCAGGATCGGGCCGGCCGACGACAGCGCGTACGCGGTCGAGCCGGTGGGCGTCGCGACGATCAGGCCGTCCGAACGCTGGTTGTACATATAGCGGCCGTCGACCGACGCGCGCAGCTCGACCATCCCGGAAAAGCCGCTGCGGTTCACGACGACGTCGTTGAAGGCGAGCGCGTGGTAGATCGGTTCGCCGTTGCGCACGATCCGCGCCTCGAGCAGCGAGCGCTCCTCGCGCTCGAACTTGCCCGACAGGATCACCGGCACGAGCGCCTGCATGTCGGCTGCGGCGATGTCGGTGATGAAGCCGAGCCGCCCGTGGTTGATGCCGATCAACGGCGTCTTGTACGGCGCGAGCTGGCGGCCGATGCCGAGCATCGTGCCGTCGCCGCCGAGCACCACCGCGACGTCCGCGCGCGCGCCGATTTCCGCCGGCGTGAGCGCCGGATAGCCCGAGATGCCGATCTCGCGCGCGGTATCGGCCTCGAACACGACGTCGAAGCCGAGTTTCGCGATGCAGCCAGCGAGCGTGGCGAGCGGCTCGGCGATGCCGGGCGTGTTGCTCCGGCCGACGAGCGCAACAGTATTGAACTGATTACCGGTTTTCATGCCGGCATTACACCATAGCTCGTTGACGAAAAGAACCGGCTGCGCGCGCACGGGGCCGGATCGGCCGGCCGGCGCGATGAACGCTGCGGCCACTCGCCGCGCCCGCCCGGTTGCGCTAAAATTTTCCACCATGCTAGATCCTCGCGCACGAACCCTCCTCAAAACCCTGATCGAACGGTATATCGCCGACGGTCAGCCGGTCGGCTCGCGCACGTTGTCCCGTTACTCCGGGCTCGAGCTGAGCCCGGCGACGATCCGCAACGTGATGTCCGACCTGGAGGAGCTCGGCCTCGTGTCCAGCCCGCATACCTCCGCCGGGCGCGTCCCGACGCCGCGCGGCTACCGGCTGTTCGTCGACACGATGTTGACGGTCGAGGCGCCGATCGACGCCGAGGCCGTCGCGCGGCAGGTGCAGAACACGCTGCAGGCCGGCGAGCCGCAGCAGCGCGTGGTGGCGGCGGCGGCGAGCGTGCTGTCGAACCTGTCGCAGTTCGCCGGCGTCGTGCTGACGCCGCGGCGCAGCCACGTGTTCAAGCAGATCGAATTCATGCGGCTGTCGGACAAGCGGATCCTGCTGATCATCGTCACGCCCGAAGGCGACGTGCAGAACCGGATGCTCGCAACGCCGCGCGACTACACGCCGTCGCAGCTGACCGAGGCGTCGAACTACATCAACGCGCACTTTGCCGGCCTGTCGTTCGACGAGGTGCGCCGCCGCCTGCGCGACGAGATCGACCAGCTGCGCGGCGACATGACCACGCTGATGCACGCGGCCGTGACGGCCAGCACCGAGGTGCCCGACACCGAGGACACCGTGCTGATTTCCGGCGAGCGCAACCTGCTCGAAGTGGCTGACCTGTCGTCCGACATGGCGCGGCTGCGCAAGCTGTTCGACGTGTTCGACCAAAAGACGGGCCTCCTGCAACTGCTCGACGTGTCGAGCCACGCCCAGGGCGTGCAGATATTCATCGGCGGCGAATCGACGCTCGTGCCGATCGAGGAAATGAGCGTCGTCACCGCGCCGTACGAGGTGAACGGCAAGATCGTCGGCACGCTCGGCGTGATCGGCCCGACCCGCATGGCGTACAACCGCGTGATCCCGATCGTCGACATCACGGCGCGGCTGCTGTCGCTCGCGCTGAGCCAGCAATAAGCCGGCCGCTTGCGCACCGTCATCGTTCTGTCATCGTCCCGCGGCGCCGTGTGCGCCGCCAGTCGGCCGAACGGCCAGCCGCCCCGATCGAGGCGGGCCGCTATAATTGAGAGCCGTTCGACTGCGTGCCGCGAGCACGATCCTGCCCATGCGCTTTGACCTTGAGCCGCCTTCGAGCGTCGCGGCTGCCCATCGCATCGGTGTGCTGCTGATCAATCTCGGCACGCCCGACGCCCCGACCCCGCGCGCGGTGCGCCGCTATCTCGCCGAATTCCTGTCCGATCCGCGCGTCGTCGAAATTCCGCAGGCCATCTGGCAGGTGCTGCTGCGCACGGTGATCCTGCCGTTGCGCGGCCGCGCGTCGGCGAAGAAATACGCGGCGGTCTGGATGCCTGAAGGCTCGCCGTTGCGGGTGTACACCGAACGCCAGACCGAAGGCGTGCGGCATTTGCTCGCAGCGAACGATTATCAGGTGCAGGTCGATTACGCGATGCGCTACGGCAGCCCGAACATCGCGCAGGCGCTCGCGCAGTTCAAGCGCGCGGGCGTCGAACGCGTGCTGTTGATGCCGATGTATCCGCAATACTCGGCGTCCACCACCGCAACCGCGTTCGATGCCGCGTTCGCCGCGCTCACGCGGATGCGCAACCAGCCGGAAGTGCGCACGGTGCGGCACTATGCCGACCATCCGGCCTATATCCATGCGCTCGCCGAGCAGGTGCGTCACTACTGGGCGCAGCACGGCCGGCCCGACTTCGCGGCCGGCGACAAGCTCGTACTGAGCTTCCACGGCGTGCCGAAGCGCACGCTCGACCTGGGCGACCCCTATCACGACCAGTGCCAGCAGACGGGCGCACTGCTGATGGCCGCGCTCGGGCTGTCCACGCTCGAATGCCGCGTGACGTTCCAGTCGCGCTTCGGCAAGGCCGAGTGGCTGCAGCCGTACACGGCGCCGACGCTGCGCGAGCTCGGCGAGGCCGGCGTGCGGCGCGCCGACGTGTTCTGTCCGGGCTTCACGGCCGATTGCCTGGAGACGATCGAGGAAATCGGCATGGAAGTGCGCGACGAGTTTCTCGCGGGCGGCGGCCAGGCGTTCCACCGGATACCGTGCCTGAACGGGGCGTCCGCGTGGATCGGCGCGCTCGGCGAGATCGTCGCCGAGAATCTGCAGGGCTGGCCGGCCAAGGCGGCGCAGCCCGAAACGGTGAGTTGAACGCGATGAACTACAGGATTTCGACCGAACCGGGCGCGAAACTGCGCATCGACAAGTGGCTGTGGGCGGCGCGGTTCTTCAAGACGCGTTCGCTTGCATCGGACGCGGTCGACAAGGGCCACGTGAAGATCGGCGGCGCGGCCGTCAAGCCGTCGAAGGACGTGCGCGTCGGCGACGAGGTCGAGATTGCGATCGACGGAGTGGTCTGGCACATTGCCGTGCTGGGCATCTGCGACGTGCGCGGGCCGGCGAGCGTCGCGCAGACGCTCTACGCGGAAACCGAGGCCGGCCGCACCGCGCGGCTCGCCGAACTCGAACGGCGCCGTACCTACCGGGAGCCGGCGGCCGAGCTGCACGGCCGGCCGACCAAGCGCGACCGTCGCATCATCGACAGATTTTCGGGTGAACGCTGAACATCTGGTCGAACGTCGCGCGGGCGCTGCCGTATTCGGTGGTGCGGTCGGTGACGGCGCCGGACAGGCAGATGGTGGTGGTGCCGGCAATGAGTACCAGCGCGACCACCGATATCGCAAAGGTCAGTTTCACGGTACTCGCCTCATGGTGGATGTCGGGCGGCGGCAAGCTAGGGTTAACGCGCTTTCCGACGCTTGAATGGAGTGTAGTGCAGGCCCCGATGCCGAGCTAGTACTTGCCTGGTAAGCGGTGTTACCGGTCGTTTCGTCCAATCTGGCGGCAAATGCGTGCAATCGCGCGCCGCGCGCGCGGTTGTTTCGCGGTCTTCACGAATCGGCGCGGATAACCCTCTTGAAATCGCAGTTTCCGGCCTTATTTGCAGCAGCAATGTGCGGCGCCGCGGGCATACGGCCCGGCGGTTGCCGGTTTGGCTTCAACCTCTAATCGACTTTCAGCGACATGGAAAACACGCAAGAGAACCCGGCTACCCAATCGGCCGAAGACATCGGCAGCGCGAAGCAAGCGGCACAAGGCGCCGCTCCCGCCGCCGAAGCCGCCGACGCGGCGCTCGCGGAGGCTCAAGCCAAGGTCGCCGAGCTGCAGGAGAGCTACCTGCGGGCGAAGGCCGAGACCGAAAACGTCCGTCGCCGCGCGCAGGACGACGTGTCGAAGGCGCACAAGTTTGCGATCGAGAGCTTCGCCGAGCACCTGCTGCCGGTGCTCGACAGCCTCGAGGCGGCTGCCGTCGATACCTCCGGCGACATCGCGAAGGTGCGCGAAGGCGTCGAGCTGACGCTGCGCCAGTTGACGAGCGCGCTCGAGAAGGGCCGCGTCGTCGCGATCAACCCGGTCGGCGAGAAGTTCGACCCGCACCAGCACCAGGCGATTTCGATGGTCCCGGCCGAGCAGGAGCCGAACACCGTCGTGGCCGTGCTGCAAAAAGGCTACATGATCGCCGACCGCGTGCTGCGCCCGGCGCTCGTCACCGTCGCGCAGCCGAAGTAAGGCGGCCGCGATGCTTCCCGCCGGCGTCGATCCGGCCGCGTTCGAAGCGTTCGACATGCAGGCGCTGGCGGCCGACACGTTCGACGCCGAACTCGCCGGCGCCGGCGACGCGCTGGCCGTCGTGTTCGTCTGGGGCGTCGACTGCTTCAACTGCGAGATCGCGAAGAAGGCGATGCTCGCGCAACCCGACGCGATCCGCGCGCTGGGCCTGAAGTGGTTCCATTGCAACGTCTACGAACATCATGAGCTGGGGCGCCGCTTCGGCCTGCACGGCGTGCCGACGTGGTTCTTCTTCCACGGCGGCAAGCGGCTCGGCCGCGCGACCGGCTGGCATGGGCTCGCGCAGTTCGAGGCGGCGGTGGCCGCGGCGCGCGCGAAGATCGCCGCGGCGTCCGGCGACGGCCGCGGCACCCCGCACGATCCGGCTACCGGCGGCGATTGAAAAAATTTAATATCCGCATCGCTTGGCGGGTCTTGAAAACGGATCGGCCGGACGCATTTCGGGAACAGAGTTGAATTCTGGCGTGCGAAACCGCCCAAAAACGCGGGGTTTCGCGCAGCAAACAGGCATTTCTGGAGATTAGGAAAAATGGGAAAGATCATCGGTATTGACCTCGGCACCACGAACTCGTGCGTCGCCATCATGGAAGGCAATCAGGTCAAGGTCATCGAGAACTCGGAAGGCGCGCGCACGACGCCGTCGATCATCGCCTACATGGACGATAACGAAGTGCTCGTCGGCGCACCGGCCAAGCGTCAGTCCGTGACCAACCCGAAGAACACGCTGTTCGCGGTGAAGCGCCTGATCGGCCGTCGCTTCGAAGAGAAGGAAGTCCAGAAGGACATCGGCCTGATGCCGTACGCGATCATCAAGGCCGACAACGGCGACGCATGGGTCGAAGCGCACGGCGAGAAGCTCGCGCCGCCGCAGATTTCGGCTGAAGTGCTGCGCAAGATGAAGAAGACGGCCGAAGACTACCTCGGCGAGCCGGTCACGGAAGCCGTGATCACGGTGCCAGCGTACTTCAACGACAGCCAGCGTCAGGCGACCAAGGACGCCGGCCGCATCGCGGGCCTCGAAGTCAAGCGGATCATCAACGAGCCGACCGCCGCGGCGCTTGCGTTCGGCCTCGACAAGGCAGAGAAGGGTGACCGCAAGATCGCCGTGTACGACCTCGGCGGCGGTACGTTCGACGTGTCGATCATCGAAATCGCGGACGTCGACGGCGAAATGCAGTTCGAAGTGCTGTCGACCAACGGCGACACGTTCCTCGGCGGCGAAGACTTCGACCAGCGCATCATCGATTACATCATCGGCGAGTTCAAGAAGGAGCAGGGCGTCGACCTGTCGAAGGACGTGCTCGCGCTGCAGCGCCTGAAGGAAGCGGCCGAAAAGGCGAAGATCGAGCTGTCGTCGAGCCAGCAGACCGAAATCAACCTGCCGTACATCACGGCGGACGCATCGGGTCCGAAGCACTTGAACCTGAAGATCACCCGCGCGAAGCTGGAAGCGCTGGTGGAAGACCTCGTCGAGCGCACGATCGAACCGTGCCGCATCGCGATCAAGGACGCCGGCGTCAAGGTGTCGGACATCGACGACGTGATCCTGGTCGGCGGCCAGACCCGCATGCCGAAGGTGCAGGAGAAGGTGAAGGAGTTCTTCGGCAAGGAACCGCGCCGTGACGTGAACCCGGACGAAGCCGTCGCGGTTGGCGCGGCGATCCAGGGCCAGGTTCTGTCGGGCGACCGCAAGGACGTGCTGCTGCTCGACGTGACCCCGCTGTCGCTCGGCATCGAGACGCTCGGCGGCGTGATGACGAAGATGATCACCAAGAACACGACGATCCCGACGAAGCACTCGCAGGTGTATTCGACGGCGGACGACAACCAGTCGGCCGTGACGATCAAGGTGTTCCAGGGCGAACGCGAGATGGCCGCGGGCAACAAGCTGCTCGGCGAGTTCAACCTCGAAGGCATCCCGCCCGCACCGCGCGGCGTGCCGCAGATCGAAGTGACCTTCGACATCGACGCGAACGGCATCCTGCACGTCGGCGCGAAGGACAAGGCGACCGGCAAGGAAAACAAGATCACGATCAAGGCGAACTCGGGCCTGTCCGACGCCGAAATCGACCAGATGATCAAGGACGCGGAAGCGAACGCGGCGGAAGACCACAAGCTGCGTGAGCTGGCCGATTCGCGCAACCAGGGCGACGCGCTCGTCCACAGCACGAAGAAGGCGCTCACCGAGTACGGCGACAAGCTGGACGCGGGCGAGAAGGAAAAGATCGAAGCGGCGCTGAAGTCGCTCGAGGACGTCCTGAAGGATACGTCGGCCGACAAGGCGGCGATCGACGCGAAGGTCGAGGAGCTCGGCAAGGCTTCGCAGAAGCTCGGCGAAAAGATGTACGCCGACATGCAGGCGCAGCAGGCCGGTGCGGCGGGCGCGGCAGGTGCAGCGGAAGGCGCGGCCCATGCGGGCGGCGCGCAGCAGGCAGCTGACGACGTCGTCGACGCCGAGTTCAAGGAAGTGAAGAAGGACTAAGCCGGGTTGCCATGGCACCGCACGACGCGCGGTGTGCGGTGCGGCTGAACAGCGGTCTGTCTTTCCTTCCGGATGGCCGGATCGACTCCACGCCTGGCGGGCCTCGCGGCCCTCCGGGCACATTTGTTTTTTGGCGGGTGCTGCGTGAGCCGTCCGCGGACGGTGCAGCGCCAGACGAGTCGAGAGACTTTACTGCGGGCGAAAGGAGCCGCCGCGTGCGCGATGCGTGGCGGCACAGTGAATCGATATGGCGAAACGGGATTACTACGAGGTTCTGGGCGTCGCGAAGAATGCGAGCGACGACGAAATCAAGAAGGCATATCGCAAGCTTGCGATGAAGTACCACCCCGACCGCAATCCGGACAACAAGGATGCGGAAGAGCATTTCAAGGAGGCGAAGGAAGCCTATGAAATGCTGTCGGACGGCCAGAAGCGTGCAGCGTACGACCAGTATGGCCACGCAGGCGTCGATCCGAACATGGCCGGCGCGGGCGGTCAGGGCTTCGGCGGCTTCGCGGATGCGTTCGGCGACATCTTCGGCGACATCTTCGGTCAGGCCGCGGGCGGCGCCGCGCGCGGCGGCCGCGGCGGCCCGCAGGTGTATCGCGGCGCGGACCTGCGCTACAGCATGGAGATCACGCTGGAGCAGGCCGCGCACGGCTACGATACGCAGATCCGCGTGCCGAGCTGGGTGTCGTGCGAAGTCTGTCACGGCTCGGGCGCGAAGCCCGGCACGAAGCCGGAAACCTGCCCGACCTGTCACGGCCAGGGCACGGTGCGCATGTCGCAGGGCTTCTTCAGCATCCAGCAGACCTGCCCGAAGTGTCACGGCACCGGCACCTACATCCCCGAACCGTGCGCGCACTGCCATGGCTCGGGCAAGGTGAAGGAAACCAAGACGCTCGAGGTGAAGATCCCGGCCGGCATCGACGACGGGATGCGGATCCGCTCGGCCGGCAACGGCGAGCCGGGCATCAACGGCGGGCCGCCGGGCGACCTGTACGTCGAGATCCACATCAAGCCGCACTCGGTGTTCGAGCGCGACGGCGACGATCTGCACTGCCAGATGCCGATCCCGTTCACGACCGCCGCGCTCGGCGGCGAGATCGAGGTGCCGACGCTGGCCGGCCGCGCGTCGTTCCCGGTGCCGGAAGGCACGCAGTCCGGCAAGACGTTCCGGCTGCGCGGCAAGGGCATCAAGGGGCTGCGCTCGAGCATCGCCGGCGATCTGTACGTGCACGTGCAGGTCGAGACGCCGGTGAAGCTGACCGACCAGCAGCGCGACCTGCTCAAGCAGTTCGAGAAGTCGCTGGCCGAGGGCGGTGCGCGTCACAGCCCGCAGAGCAAGAGCTGGTTCGACCGCATGAAGAGCTTCTTCGAGTGAACGCATGACTGAAGGCTGCGAGAGCGCGTCGTTCGCGCTCTTGGACGATTGCGACTCGACCGCGTCCGCGCGGTCGAGTCGTTTGTATTCCGGTTTCGTGCGCGAACGCGTCTGCACGGATCCGGCACGGCTCGACGAGGTCGACGCGGCGCTCGCGCAGGATCTGCGCGACGGGCTGCACGCGGTCGTCGTCGGCGATTACGAATTCGGGCGCAATCTGCAACGAGCGCAGCCGGGCGACGCCCCGCTGCGCTTTTTGCTGTATGCGCGCTGCGAGCGCCTGTCGCGCGACGAAGCCGACGCATGGCTCGCGCAGCAGGACGGCGGCGGCCCGCCGTCGATCGCGGGCGTCGCGCATGTCGCCAAGAGCGTGTCGCGCGACGCATTCGACGCGGCGATAGCGGCCGTGCACGACGCGCTGCGCGCGGGCGATTCGTACCAGATCAACTACACGTATCGGCTGAATTTCGACATGTTCGGCACGCCGCTCGCGCTGTACCGGCGGCTGCGCGCGCGTCAGCCGGTGCGTTACGGCGCGCTGATCGCGCTGCCCGACGGCGCGTGGGTCGTATCGTGTTCGCCAGAGCTGTTCGTCGAGAAGCACGGCGACGTGCTGCGCGCGCGGCCGATGAAGGGCACCGCGCCGCGCTCGGCCGATCCGCACGAAGATGCCGCGGCGGCCGCGTTCCTCGCGAACGATCCGAAGAACCGCGCCGAAAACGTGATGATCGTCGACCTGCTGCGCAACGACGTGTCGCGCATCGCCCGCACGGGCTCGGTGAAGGTGCCGGCGCTGTTCTCGGTCGAGCCGTATGCGTCGGTGTGGCAGATGACGTCGACCGTCGAGGCCGGCTGGCGCGACGGCACCACGTTCGCGCAGATGCTGCGCGCGCTGTTTCCGTGCGGGTCGATCACCGGCGCGCCGAAGCACAAGACGATGGAGCTGATCGATGCGATCGAGGCGACGCCGCGCGGGCTCTACACGGGTGCGATCGGCTGGCTCGATGCGCCGCACGGGGCGTCGCGCGGGGCGGCCGGGTGCGGCGACTTCTGTCTGTCGGTCGCGATCCGGACGCTGAGGATCGAGGCGGCTGAAGCAGTCGAGGCGTTGGAAGCACCTGAAGCACACAGAGCATCCCAAGCACCTCAAGCACCTCAAGCACCTCAAGCACCTCAAGCACCCGAAGCACCCGAAGCACCCGAAGCACCCGAAGCACCCGAAGCACCCGAAGCACCCGAAGCACCCGAAGCACCCACCGCGATCCCCCCGGTGGGTTCTCCTGCCACAGCCGCCGCCGCGGCACACGGAGAGCGCGCCGCCGCCTCTACCGGCCGTTGGCGCGGCACGATGGGCGTCGGCGCGGGCATCGTCCTCGACAGCGTGGCCGCCGACGAATACGCGGAGTGCGAATTGAAAGCGCGTTTCCTGACCGACGCCGATCCCGGCTTCCGCTTGTTCGAAACCACCGCCGCGACGCGCGCGACCGGCATCCGCCACGTCGAGCGCCATCTCGCCCGGCTGCAACGCAGCGCCGACGCGTTCGGCTTTCGCTTCGACGCCGCCGCGTTGCGCCGCGCGATCGACGCGCGCTGCGCGGCGCTCGACGGCGACGGCCCGTACCGGATGAAGCTCGCGCTCGCGAAGGACGGCACGCTCGAGATCACCGTCGCGGCGCTGCAGCCGCTGCCGGCGGGGCCGGTCGGTGTGATGCTTGCGTCTGCGCACGGCTTCGCGCCGACGCGCAGCGACGACGCGCTGCTGCTGCACAAGACGACCCACCGTGCCGAATACGACCGCGCATGGCAGGCGGCCGAGGCGCTCGGCGGCTTCGACATGCTGTTCGTCAACGAGCGCGGCGAGGTGACCGAAGGCGGCCGCTCGAACTTGTTCGTGAAGCTCGACGGGCGCTGGGTCACGCCGCCGCTGGCGAGCGGCGTGCTGCCGGGCGTGATGCGCGGCGTGCTGCTCGACGATCCGGCGTTCGACGCGCTGGAGCGGATCGTCACGCGCGACGACCTCGCGCGCGCGGATGCGCTGCTGCTGACCAACGCGCTGCGCGGCGCGCTCGACGCCGTGTTGAAATGATGCACTGATGGCCCGCGCGGCGTGCCGCATAGATAAAAAAGCGCGGCGTCCCGTACAGGACGCCGCGCTTTTTTGTCCGGGCCGCGCGCCCGGCGAGCGAGCGGCCGGCCCGCGGATCAGAACGAATGCTCGGGGCCGGGGAACGTGCGCTCCTTCACCGCGCTGACGTACGCTTCGACGGCGGCCTGGATGCTCGGCTGGCCTTGCATGAAATCTTTCACGAAGCGCGGCCGCTTGCCGGGGAAGATGCCCAGCATGTCGTGCAGCACCAGCACCTGGCCCGAGCAATCGAGCCCCGCGCCGATCCCGATCGTCGGGATCTTCAGCATGTGCGTGACTTCGGCGGCCACGAGCGTCGGCACCGCTTCGAGCACGACGAGCTGCGCGCCGGCGTCCTCGATCGCGCGCGCGTCGCGCAGCAACTGCGCGGCGCCGGCTTCGGTGCGGCCCTGAACCTTGAAGCCGCCGAACGCATGCACCGACTGCGGCGTGAGGCCGAGATGCGCGCACACCGGCACCGAGCGTTCGACGAGAAAGCGGATCGTGTCGGCGAGCCATTCGCCGCCTTCGAGCTTGACCATCTGCGCGCCCGCGCGCATCAGCGCGACCGAATGGGCGAACGCTTCCGCGGGCGTGCCGTAGGTGCCGAACGGCAGATCGGCGACGACCAGCGCGCGCGGCTGCACGCGCGCGACGCACGCGGTGTGGTACGCGATGTCGTCGAGCGACACGGGCAGCGTGGTCGTGTGGCCTTGCAGCACGTTGCCGAGCGAGTCGCCGATCAGCAGCACGTCGGTGCCGGCGCGATCGAGCAGCGCGGCGAAGCTCGCGTCGTAGCAGGTCAGCATCGCGATCTTCTCGCCGGCTTCGCGCATTGCCTGCAGCTTCGGCACAGTGATCGCAGGCCGGCTCGATTCCTGGAGATAGGTCATGGGGAAATCCGGTTCGAATGGGGGAGGAACGGCGGGCGGTGCGCGCGTCAGCGCGTCGTCTCGCCCTTGACGAAGAATTCCTTGCGGCCGCGCATCGTGTCGATGCGCTCGATCAGCAGCGCGAGGTCTTCGGGGGAATCCAGCGGGTTCAGATGTTCGGCCGCGACCGTCAGTACCGGCGTGCGGTCGTAGTGATAGAAGAATTCGTTGTAGGCGTCGACCAGCGCGCGCAGGTACGCGTCGCTGATCTGCAGCTCCATCGGCAGGCCGCGCTTCTGGATGCGCGAGAACAGCACCTCGGGGCTCGCCTGCAGATAGACGACCAGATCGGGCGCGGGCGCCTGCGGTACGTCGACGTGCGCGGCGATCGCGCGGTACAGCTGCCATTCGTCTTCTGGCAGGTTCAGCCGCGCGAAGATGTCGTTCTTCTGCGGCATGAAATCGGCGACCACCGGCCGGCCGGTGTCGAGCGCGCCGAGCAGCTCGCGCGCCTGCTGCGCGCGCTGCAGCGCGAACGCGAGCTGCGCGGGCAGCGCGTAGCGCGCGGTGTCGCGGTAGAAGCGTTCGAGAAACGGGTTGTCCTGCGGGCGCTCGAGCAGCGCCTGCATCGACCAGCGTTCGGCGAGCAGGCGCGCCAGCGTCGTCTTGCCGACGCCGATCGGGCCTTCGATCACCAGGTAGCGGTGCGGGGCGCGCAGATCGGGCGCGGTGACGGTCAGCGGAGCATTGTTCATCGGCAGCGGTTCTTGTCGGCGTCTGCGCCGGCGGCGAGGGCCTTCTGCATCAGGCATTGGCAGGTCTGCACCTTCTCGACGCGCTGATCGGCGACGGCCGCGAGAAATGCGTCGGCGCGGCCGCGCAGCGGGATGTCGAGCGCCGGGTCGATTTCGATGAGCGGCACGAGCGCGAAGGCGCGGTCGGTGAGGCGGGGATGCGGGACGATCAGGTCGGGCTCGTCGATCGCATCGGTGCCGAACAGCAGGATGTCGAGGTCGAGCGTGCGCGGTGCGTTGCGATACGGGCGCTCGCGCCCGAAGTGATGTTCGATCTTCTGGCAGAGCGCGAGCAGCTCGCGGGCCGACAGCGTCGTGTCGAGCTTGACGACGCAGTTGTAGTAATCGTCGCCGCTCGCTTCGAACGGCGCCGTGCGATACAGGCTCGATTTGCCGAGGACCGAGATGGCGCGCTGCTGTGCCAGGCACACCACCGCGTCCTTCAGAGTCTGGCGCGCATCGCCGAGATTCGCCCCCAGTCCGATATATGCAACCGTCATGGCATCACTTCCTACGTCGTTCGCCAGCGAGCGTCAGTCGCCCGAACCGCCCTCGGTGTCCCGCGACTGCTCGGCTGCACCTTCGCCCGGCTGGCGGTTTCGCGCGCCGCCGCGGCGGCGCCGCTTGCGCGGCGATTTTTCCTTCGGGCCGCCCTGCGTGAGGAGGGCCTCACGCGCGGCTGCATCGCCTTCGATGAAATCCGTCCACCACTGGCCGACCTCTGCATCGAGCTCGCCGGATTCGCAGCGTAACAGGAGGAAATCATACCCCGCTCTAAATCTTTGGTGTTCCAGCAGCCGCATCGCGCTGCGGCCCGAGCGCTTCTCGAGGCGCAGCTGCAGCCCCCAGATCTCGCGCATGTCGGCCGAGTAGCGCTTGTGGATCGCGAGCTTCTCGGTCTGCATGTCGAGCACGTCGTCCATCGCGCGATGCAGGGCCGGCACCGGGAATTCGCCGTCGGCCGAGTATTGCTCGAAGCGCTGGCGCATGTCGTGCCACAGCAGCGTCGCGAACAGGAAGCCGGGCGACACCGGCTTGCCGGCGCGCACGCGCGCGTCGGTGTTGTTCAGCGCGAGCGTGATGAACTTCTCGCCCTGCGGCTGTTCGAGCACGACGTCGAGCAGCGGCAGCAGCCCGTGGTGCAGCCCCTGCTCGCGCAGCTGCTTCAGGCACGCGAGCGCGTGGCCCGACAGCAGCAGCTTCAGCATCTCGTCGAACAGGCGCGCGGCCGGCACGTTGTTGATCAGGTCGGCCAGCGGCTTGATCGGCTCGCGCGTGTGCGGCTCGATCTCGAAGCCGAGCTTCGCCGCGAAGCGCACCACGCGCAGCATCCGCACCGGATCCTCGCGATAGCGGGTGGCCGGATCGCCGATCATCCGCAGCAGGCGGGCGCGCATGTCGGCCATCCCGTCGTGGTAATCGAGCACCGTCTGCGTCGACGGGTCGTAGTACATCGCGTTGATCGTGAAGTCGCGGCGCGCCGCGTCTTCGTGCTGCTCGCCCCAGACGTTGTCGCGCAGCACGCGGCCGCTCGCGTCGACCGCATGCGTACGGCGATCGAGCTCGTCGCGCTTCAGGCGCTTCGGCGGCTCGGCCGGCGCGGCCTCGGGCGGCGCATCGACCAGCGCGCGGAACGTCGACACCTCGATCAGCTCCTGACCGAACTGCACGTGCACGATCTGGAAGCGGCGGCCGATCAGGCGGGCGCGGCGGAACAGGCGCTGCACCTCGGTCGGCGTCGCGTCGGTCGCGACGTCGAAGTCCTTCGGCGCGATCCCGAACAGCAGGTCGCGCACCGCGCCGCCGACGATGAACGCACGGAAGCCCGCCTGCTGCAGCGTGTCGGTCACGCGCACCGCGTTCTTCGAGATCAGCGACGGATCGATCCGGTGCACGCTGGCCGGCACGACGGTCGGTTCGTGGTTGCTGCGCGGCTTCTTCGCCGCGGCGGTGCTGCGGCTGCCCTTGGCGGCGCGCGGCGAAGTGGCGGGCGGTTCGGCCGAGGCAGAGGCCGAGGCTGCTGCGGCCGGGGCCGCTTGCTCGGCGCCGTCCTGGCCGAGCAGCTTGCGAATGAATTTTTTGATCACGACGTTCAGAAGAGGTCCAGGATGCGCCAGCCGCGGTTGCTTGCATGCGCGCGCAGCGTGTCGTCGGGGTTGGTCGCGATCGGGTCGGTGACTTTCTCGAGCAACGGGATGTCGTTGTGCGAGTCGCTGTAGAAGTAGCTGTGCTCGAAGTCGTCCCAGTGCTTGCCGAGCGACGCGAGCCACGCTTCGGTGCGCACGATCTTGCCTTCGCGATAGCTCGGCGTGCCGGTCGGCCGGCCCGTGTACGGCGAGTCGGGATGCCCGTCGGTCGTTTCGACTTCGCACGCGATCAGCGTCTCGACGCCGAATGCGGTCGCGATCGGGCGCGTGATGAATTCGTTGGTCGCCGTCACGACGCAGCACAGGTCGCCGGCGTCGAGGTGCTTGCGCACCAGCTCGAGCGCGGCGGGCGTCATCGCGGGGCGGATCACCTCGTGCATGTACTGCTCGTGCCATTCGGCCAGCTGCGCGCGCGAATACTTCGCGAGCGGCGTGAGCATCGCGCACAGGTACGCGTGGATGTCGAGCTTGCCGGCCTTGTAGTCGGCGAAGAACTGATCGTTCTGACGCGAGAAGCTTTCCGCGTCGACGATGCCGAGCTTCACCATGAAGCGACCCCATTCGTGGTCGCTATCGGTCGGGATCAGCGTGTGATCGAGGTCAAAGAGTGCCAGATTAGTCATGGAAGGGCATTTTACTCGAAGCGGTTCGGGCCTGTGCCGGGCGGCGCGATGTCGTCGCCCGGGCGCGCCAGCATCCGGCGCAGCAGCGGCAGCGTGACCGCGCGCTTCTGCTCGAGCGAGAAGCGGTCGAGCGCGTCGAGCAGCGCCATCAGGCTCGGCATGTCACGGCGGAAATGGGTCAGCAGGTACGCGGCGATGTCATCGGTGAGCGCGATGCCGCGCTCCTTCGCCGCGAGCTTCAGCACGGCGATCTTGCCGGCGTCGGACGGCGGCGACAGGTGGAACACCAGCCCCCAGCCGAGCCGCGTGCGCAGGTCTTCGCGCACGTCGAGCGCGAGCGGGGCCGCGGGGCCCGCGGCCACGAACGCGCTCGACGGATGCGCGCGGACTTCGTTGAACAGGTTGAACAGCGCGACCTGCTGCGTGTCGCTCATCTTGTCGCAGTCGTCGATCGCGTAGATGCCGATGCGCGGGTCGAACGTGAACGCGCCGAGCGGGCTCTGCGGCGTCAGGTAGCGCGCATAGCCGTACGACGCGTCGCTCACGAGCGCCTGCAGCAGGTGGGTGCGGCCGCTGCCCGGCTCGCCCCAGATGTAGAACGACCGGTCCGGCACGGGGCCCGCCGCGAGCGCGAGGTCGAGCTTCTGGAGCCGCGACACGAGCTCGTCGTTCTCCTCGTTCATGATGAAGTTGTCGAACGTGGCGGGCGGCGGCGTGCCGAGATCGAGCGTCAGTTGACGGGTCACGACGGTCACAATGCGAGGCGGTTGACGAAACGCGTGCCGTACGCGGGGCACGCACCGGGGATCGCGCCGACACCGGCCGCCCGCGTGGCCGCGCGCATCCGCGTGCGCAGCGTGGCGCACGGCTCGCGGAGCGGGAAAAACGGGGACGTGTCGACCAAGATGCAATCCCTGACGAATCGGTGCTGGGAATTCCGGCCAACGGGCCGGCTTCGGGTAAAATCGCATTTTACCGACCTTCTCGCATTCCCCCATGAATCCTCCGAAATCCGCTCCCGACGCTCAGGGTCTGTCCTACCGCGACGCAGGCGTCGACATCGACGCGGGCGACGCGCTCATCGACAAGATCAAGCCTTTTGCGAAGAAAACGCTGCGCGACGGCGTGCTCGGCGGCATCGGCGGCTTCGGCGCGCTGTTCGAAGTGCCGAAGAAGTACCGGGAGCCCGTGCTCGTGTCGGGCACCGACGGCGTGGGCACCAAGCTGAAGCTCGCATTTCATCTGAACAAACACGACACCGTCGGCCAGGATCTGGTCGCGATGAGCGTGAACGACATCCTCGTGCAAGGCGCCGAGCCGCTGTTCTTCCTCGACTACTTCGCCTGCGGCAAGCTCGACGTCGACACGGCCGCGACCGTCGTCAAGGGCATCGCCCATGGCTGCGAGCTGTCGGGCTGCGCGCTGATCGGCGGCGAAACGGCCGAGATGCCGGGCATGTACCCGGACGGCGAATACGACCTGGCCGGTTTTGCGGTCGGCGCGGTCGAGAAGAGCAAGATCATCGACGGCAGCACGATCGGCGCAGGCGACGTGGTGCTCGGCCTCGCATCGAGCGGCATCCATTCGAACGGCTTCTCGCTGGTGCGCAAGATCATCGAGCGCGCGAACCCCGACCTGTCGGCCGATTTCCACGGCCGCTCGCTGGCGGACACGCTGATGGCGCCCACCCGCATCTACGTGAAGCCGTTGCTCGCGCTGATGCAGAAGCTGACGGTGAAGGGCATGGCGCACATCACCGGCGGCGGCCTCGTCGAGAACATTCCGCGCGTGCTGCGCGAAGGCCTCACCGCCGAGCTCGACCAGAACGCCTGGCCGCTGCCGCCGCTGTTCAAGTGGCTGCAGGAGCACGGCGGCGTTGCGGACGCCGAAATGCACCGCGTGTTCAACTGCGGGATCGGGATGGCCGTGATCGTCGCGGCAGCCGATGCGGACGCGGCGATCGCCGACCTGACGGCCGCCGGCGAGCAGGTGTGGAAGATCGGCACCGTGCGTGCGAGCCGCGAAGGCGAGGCGCAGACGGTCGTGGCCTGACGCGCCGCCGCAGCATGCAGTGACGAAAGCCGCCCGGAGACGATCCGGGCGGTTTTTTTTCGCGCTCGGCGCGGGCGTGCCGATGCGGCATTGAAGGAGGGACGACGATGACCGAAGACGAACACGCGATTCGCGCGCTGGTGGAAACCTGGTTCGTGTCGAGCCGCCGCGGCGATCTGGCGACCGTGCTCGACCTGATCGCCGACGATGCGATCTTCATGGTCGCCGGCCAGCCGCCGTTCGACAAGGCGGCGTTCGCAGCCGCATCGCGCGGCGCGCACGCGGCGGCCGTCGACGGCCGTTACCGGATCGACGAGCTGCGCGTGATGGGCGACTGGGCGTATCTGCGCAATTTCATCGAGATCGACGCGACGCCGTCGGGCGGCGACACCGTGCGGCGCTCGGGCCACACGCTGACGATCTTCCGCAAGCGCGACGGCCGCTGGCAACTGGTGCGCGACGCCAATCTCGTGACGCTCGCGCAGTAAGTGCGGCGGCTCGCGACGCGGGCGCGTCAGCGCGCGGCGAGGCCGTCGAGCACGCGCTCGAGCGCATCGAGCGCCTGCGCGGTCGAATCGCGTGCGATGCAGTCGACCACGATCCGTTCGGGCATCGCGCGCAGCCACGTGATCTGCCGTTTGCACAGCTGGCGCGTCGCGAAGATGCCCTTGTCGCGCATCGTCCGGTAGTCGATGGCGCCGTCGAGGTACTCCCACGCCTGCCGGTAGCCGACGCAGCGCATCGACGGCAGCCCCAGATGAAGATCCTCGCGGCGGCGCAGTCGTTCGACTTCGTCGATGAAGCCCGCTTCGAGCATCGCGTCGAAGCGCTGCGCGATGCGCGCATGCAGCACCGCGCGGTCCGACGGCTCGAGCGCGACCGGCACGAAGCGGTAGGCGGCGGCCGCATCGTCCGCGGCGCGCGGCGCGGCGAGCAGCGCGGACATCGGTTGCCCGCTCAGCATGCACACCTCGAGCGCGCGCTGGATGCGCTGCGCATCGTTCGGCGCGAGCCGCGCGGCGGTCGCCGGATCGATGCGCGCCAGCCGCGCATGAAGCGCGGGCCAGCCGTCGCGTGCGGCGTCGGCATCGAGTTCCGCGCGCAGCGCCGGGTCGGCGCCCGGCAGGTCGTTGAGCCCCTGCGTCAACGCCTTGTAGTACAGCATCGTGCCGCCGGCGAGCAGCGGCGTGTTGCCGCGCGCGGCGATCTCGCCGATCAGCCGCAGCGTGTCCGCGCGAAAGCTCGCGGCCGAGTACGAATCGGCCGGGTCGATGATGTCGATCAGATGGTGCGGCACGCGCGCGCGTTCGTCGCGCGTCGGTTTCGCGGTGCCGATATCCATGTCGCGATAGACGAGCGCCGAATCGACGCTGACGATCTCGATCGGCCGGCGCGCGGCCAGCGCGAGCGCGGCGGCCGTCTTGCCGGACGCGGTGGGGCCGAGCAGGCATGCGATCGTCGTCGGACGGGACTGCAACGAAACGCTCATTGGCCGCGCATGAACAGGCGGTCGAGGTCGTTCAGCGTCAGCTGATACCACGTCGGTCGGCCGTGATTGCATTGATCGGCGCGCTCGGTCGCTTCCATCTGCCGCAGCAGCGCGTTCATCTCGTCGAGCGTCAGGCGCCGGTTCGCGCGCACCGCGTGGTGACACGCGAGCGTGCCGAGCAGCTCGTGCTGGCGCTCGGTGAGCACGCGCGAGCCGCCGAACGCATGCAGATCGGCCAGCACCGCGCGGGCGAGCGACTGCAGGTCGGCATCCTTCAGCAGCGCGGGCACCGCGCGGATCGCAAGCGTCGTCGGCGACAGCACCGCGAGATCGAAGCCGAGCGATTCGAGCGTGTCGCGCTCTTCCTCGACGGTGCCGATCTCGACCGGCGTCGCCGTCATCGATATCGGCAGCAGCAGCGACTGCACGGCGACCGTGCGATCGGCGAGCGCGTTCTTGAACTGCTCGTAGAGAATTCGTTCGTGGGCCGCGTGCATGTCGACGATCACGAGGCCGTGCGCGTTTTGCGCGAGCACATAGATCCCGTGGATCTGGCCGAGCGCGAAGCCGAGCGGCTGCTCGTCGTGCGCGGCGGCCGCGAGCGGCATGGCGGCGAAGCCGGGCAGCGGAGTGCGCGACGGGTCGGCTGGATCGGCGGAATCGCGTGCGATCAGCGGCGTGCCGGCGGCCGTGTCCTTGCGGCCGAACAGCGCGTCGTAGAGCGCGAGCGGCTGTGCGACCGGCAGCGTGCCCTGCGTCATGCGCGCCTGACGCATCCACGTGCTGCCGGGCGACGAGGCGGACGAGGTGGACGAAGTGGACGAGGAGCCCGACGACGCACCGAACGAAGCCGCCGGCGAGAAGCCCGTCGCGCCCGTGCCCGCCGCGCTGCGCTGACCGAGCGGCGTATCGCCGAACGAGGCGGGCTCGCGTGGCGTGGCTTCGAGGTGCGCGGCGTGGCCGCCGGCGGTCGTGTCCGGCGACGCGCCCGCATGGCGCGCGAGCGCGCGCTGCACCGCGTGGAACACATATTGGTGGATCGAGCGCGAATCGCGGAAGCGCACTTCGATCTTCGACGGATGCACGTTCACGTCGACGGCTTCCGGCGGCAGGTCGAGGAACAGCACGTAGGACGGATAGCGGTCGCCGTGCAGCACGTCCTCATACGCGGCGCGCACCGCGTGCGTGAGCAGCTTGTCGCGCACGAAGCGGCCGTTCACGAAGAAGTATTGCTGGTCCGCGCGGCCGCGGCTCGCGGTCGGCAGGCCGGCGCAGCCGTATACGGCCAGCGGCCCGGCCCGTTCGTCGAGCGGCAGGTGCGCGGTCGCGAAGCCGTCGCCGAGGATCTTCGCGACGCGCTGCGCCGGCTCGCTCGCGTTCCAGTGCTCGACGGCCTTGCCGTTGTGCAGCACCGAGATCGCGACGTCCGGGCGCGCGAGCGCCGCGCGGCGGATCATTTCGATGCAGTGGCCGAACTCGGTCTGCTCGCTTTTCAGGAATTTGCGGCGCGCGGGCGTGTTGAAGTACAGCTCGCGCACCTCGATCGTCGTGCCGACCGCGCCGGCGGCCGGCGACAGCGCGCCGGTCGTCGCGTCGATCTTCGTCGCATGCGCGACGTCGGCCGTGCGGCTGGTGATCGCCAGCTCGGCGACCGACGCGATCGACGCCAGCGCTTCGCCGCGAAAACCGAGCGTCGCCACGGCCTCGAGCTCTTCGAGCGAGCGGATCTTGCTGGTCGCGTGGCGCATCAGCGCGAGCGGCAGCTCGTCGGGCGGAATGCCGCAGCCGTCGTCGGTGATCGAGATGCGCTTGACGCCGCCTTCCTCGAGCACGATGCGCAGCGAGCGCGCGCCGGCGTCCATCGCGTTCTCGAGCAATTCCTTGACGACCGACGCCGGGCGCTCGACGACCTCGCCGGCCGCGATCTGGCTGATCAGCTGGTCGGGCAGCGGCAGGATCGCGCGCAGGCGGCGCGGGGCAGGGGCGGACGCGTCGCCCGCGACCGTTTGGGTGATTTCGGACATGGCCGAATTATAGCGACGCGGCGGCGGCGTGCCGGAGCCGCCGGCCGTTACGTTTTTTCACGGAGCCTTAAGGTAGTTTCGGTATCATGGGGCTCCGTTGCGCGCGCCGCCTTGTCCGGCGGGCGTTCACGCTTGTTCCGGCCGGTCCGGCCCTTCGCCTTCGAGGAATCGCATTTGGATACGCTGCTTCATTTCGTCAACCTGGTCCTGCACATCGACGCGTTCCTCGGCGACTTCATCCGGCAGTACGGCGCATGGGTGTATCTGGTGTTGTTCCTGATCGTGTTCTGCGAGACGGGGCTCGTCGTGCTGCCGTTCCTGCCCGGCGATTCGCTGCTGTTCATCGGCGGTGCGTTCGCGGCAACCGGCGACATGAACGTCGGCGCGTTGATCGCGCTGCTGCTCGTCGCGGCGACGGCCGGCAATACCGTCAACTACCTGATCGGCCGCTGGATCGGGCCGAAGGTGTTCAATACGCATATCCCGGTGCTCGAGCGCTTCCTCGATCGCGCGGCGCTGCAGAAGACGCATTCGTTCTACGACAAGCATGGCGGCAAGACGATCGTGCTCGCGCGGTTCATCCCGGTGGTGCGCACGTTCGCGCCGTTCGTCGCCGGTGCATCGGCGATGAGCTTCACGCGCTTCCAGTTGTTCAACGTGATCGGGGCGCTCCTGTGGGTGCTGCTGCTGGTGCTGCTCGGTTACTTCTTCGGCAATATTCCGTTCATCCGGCAGTACCTGAACGTGATCGTGCTGGCGGGGATCGGCGCCGCCGTCGTGCCGGTTGCGCTCGGTGCGTTGTGGAAGCTGGTGCGCGGGCGGCAGTCGGGCAGCACGCAGAAGACGGGCGGACGCTGAGCAGGCGCGGTTTCTGTCGATTGAAGTAAAAAGCGGGGCAGCTCGACGGGAGCTGCCCCGCTTTTTTGTGCATTGGTTGCGGTGCGGGTGCGCAGGCGGCGCATGCGGCGCTCGACGAAGGAATCGACGTGCAGCCGCTGCCGTGGATGACCGGACGACCCGGATGCGGGGCGCGCCGCAGTCGATGTGTTGCGCGTGCTCGCCGCAATGGTGTCTCGATGCTTGCAGTGCGAGCGCGGCCTACAACGGCAATTGCCGCATGATCTCGGCCACGCAGGCGTCGGGGCTCGCCTCCGCCGTCCTCACGTGTACTTCGGGCGACTCCGGTTGCTCGTACGGCGAGCCGATGCCGGTGAATTGCTGGATGGTTCCGCGTCGCGCCAACACGTACAGCCCCTTCGGATCGCGTGCCTCGGCAACCTCCAGCGCCACGTCGACGAATACCTCGACGAAGGTGCCGGGCGCGAAGCGCGCACGCGCTTGGGCGCGTGCGTCCGCGAACGGCGAGATCAGCGCGGCGATCACGATGAAGCCCGCATCCGTCATCAGCCGCGCCACTTCGGCCGTGCGTCGGATGTTCTCGCGCCGGTCGGCATCGCTGAAGCCGAGATCCCGGTTCAACCCTTCGCGCAGCGTGTCGCCGTCGAGCAGATAAGTTCGGTGCCCGAGCGCGTCCAGCTGCAGCTTCAGCAAGCTGGCGAGCGTGGACTTGCCGGCGCCCGACACGCCCGTCAGCCACACGACGAACGGGCGCGGGTTCGCGCCCGAAAATGCGCTGCGGCCGCCTGACAGTGGATCGGGCGGAGAAGGATTGGCAGGATGATTCATTTCAGAGCCGATATGCCGAAAATCGAGGGGCAATTTTGTTTTGAGTCGATCTGTCGATCGCAATGTCGGCCGATTGTAACGTGCTTTTCGATGTCTCGTAAATTTCCTATCTTATTACGAAATATTGCAGCGGAGAGTGCGCGACTGGCAATTTCCACGGACTGCGTAACAATTTGAAATAAGGGTGGTAATCGAATTGAAACGAACCCAGGCATTATTGCCGCCGCCTTGCCCGGTATGGCTGACATCGCATCAGCGTATCGCGCACGTAATGGCGTGACTTTCAATTTCGGCACGGATAATGCGGTGACGAGTATTTCCGTTTTAAATAGAATTTCCAGATTAAAATTGGGCTGCAAGATGGTTCGTTAATCGGCTGTCAATTCCGCGGGTTTTAGAATCATATTTTTTGCGCGAGGTTTTACGCCGCGAATCTCCGCGGATAATATCCCCGGGCGCAATGCTGCGCCCTCGGCAAGTGACTGATATTCCGGGAAAAGCGCGTCACTTGTGCCTTGGATTGAATGGCCGCTGCTGTACATCGGCCCCATGCGCGACGATTGCCGTGCTTTCGGGCACTTCTTCCCATGCGCCGCGCAGGTCGACGAGCGGCTCGGATACGACCATGAACGCATCGTTGCCCACTTCCGCGATACGCGGATTGTGCGGATACAGTTCGTGCAAATGCCTGAACGACGTGCTGTGGAACAGCGATCGCGATTGCCGTTCGCTCGAATAGCGCGCCGCGACGATCCGCTCGCCGTCGGTCGCGCAGACCGTCATGTTGAGCGGCTCGGCGACGCGATACCGCGCCGCGGTTTCCTCGATCACGCCGACCATGCGCTCGAGCGCGGGCAGCGGGGCTTGCTCCAGGCCGTAGGTCAGCGCGAGACGAAACATCAATTCGGAGTCGGTCGAGCCTTCCAGCGTCGAGAACAGCGCGGGGTCGACCTTCATCGTCAGGTCGCGGCGCAGCTTGTGGAAATCGCGGATCAGCCCATTGTGCGCGAACAGCCAGCGGCCGTGGCGGAACGGATGGCAGTTGGTTTCCTGCACGGGCCCATCGGTCGCCGCGCGGATATGCGCGACGAACATGCGCGAGTGGATCGCGCGGGCCGCTTCGCGCAGATTGCGGTCGTTCCAGGCGGGATGCACGGAGCGGTAGCGGAACGGCAGTTCATCGGGATGGCCGTACCAGCCGATCCCGAAGCCGTCGCCGTTGGTCGTCGTCACGCCGAGTTCCGAATGCAGGCTCTGGTCGATCAGCGAATGCTTCGCGCGAAACAGCACGGTCTCGAGCGGGATCGGATTGCCGGTGTAGGCGAGCCAGCGGCACATGGAGCGCTCCTTCGCGATGAACTGTCGCGCATGGTAGCGGAGTTCGCGGCGGCCGGCCCGCTGGACTGGCCGCCGCGATCGTCGGGTGACGATTCGGCGGCTACGCGGCGCGCGCGTCAGTCGCCGAGCGCGTCCATCACGCGTGCCGAGTAGACGAGCGCCGCGCCCGCATTCAGCGCGATCGCGACGCCGAGCGCCTCGGCCACTTCCTCCTTGGTCGCGCCGTGCTTCGCGGCTTCGGCAGTGTGCACCGCGATACAGCCGTCGCAGCGTGTCGTGACGGCCACCGCGAGGGCGATCAGCTCGCGCGTCTTCGCGTCGAGATGGCCCGTCTTCGCGCCGGCGCCCGACAGCGCCTTGTAGCCGGCCAACGTGTCGGGCGAGAGCTTCGCGATGTCGCCGATGCGAGTCGTCAGTTCCTTCCGGTATTCGTTCCAGTTCAGCATGATGCGTCCTTTGGATGGGTTGAGCGGCTGGTGCCGCGATCTCGGGCGATGCATGGCTATTCTGGGCGTTACGGATGAGGGTTTCGATAGCCGATAGCGACATTTTTGGCGTAAACGTCTCATGGACGCGTGGCGTCGATGGTTGTCGTCGGGCAGGAATTCGCGGCGCGGTGACGGGCGCGTGCGGCGCCTTGCATGGCCCGGCGTCGACGGCTCGCTCGCGATGCCGCATGGTCGCGTTTCATCTGTTGCCTGTCGATCGGGGCGCGACATTTCAGTGAAGGGATATTGGTTTGTTCGTCGTGCGGAGCCGGGCGATGCGGGCGTGCGCGTTGCTGCAGCAGACGCGGCGCGGGCGAAGCGGCGATCGGGTTGGCGCTCGGTTTGTACTCGGAGCAGGCGTTCAGCGCTGTGTTCGGTGCGACGCTGCGGCGGTGGCTGCGCACGCAGCGTGGGGATGACGCGAACGCGCGTGATCGTCGCGGCGAGGATGTCGGAGAACGGGTAGGGCGATGGAGATGCGGCCGCGGCAGCCCGGAGACTCAACCGGCGAGCACCAATGAAAAAGGGGCTTCCGGTTTCCCGGAAGCCCCTTTTTTACATCCTTGGTAGGCCGTGCGTGACTCGAACACGCGACCAACGGATTAAAAGTCCGCTGCTCTACCAACTGAGCTAACGACCCAAAGAGCAAAAGATTATAGCGGCGGGTCGTATACCTGTCAACGACCCGTCGCGACGATTTACTTGATGCTCTCGATCTTGCCCTGCGCCGTCTGCGCCGCGTTCGACCCGGCGTACTGCGATACGACCTGCTCGAACGTCTTCTTCGCGGCCGCCTTCTGGCCTTGTTCGAGCTGGTTCGTGCCGATCGCGACGAGCGCATCGGCCGCGCGCGGATGCTGCGGATACTTGCTCACGATCGCCTGCCAAGTCGCCGTCGACCCGCGGTAGTCGCGCAGCGCGTATTGCGCATTGCCGAGCCAGTATTGCGCGGTCGGCTGGTACGGGCTTTGCGGATACTTCGCGATGAAGCTGCGGAACGACGCCGCGGCAGCCTTGAAATTGCCGTTGCGGAACTGCTGCTGCGCCGCGCTGAGCGCATCCGTTTCACCGGGCTGAACGGTGCCTTCGACACCATCGATCGTCGCCTGTTGCGGCTCGAACTTCTTGAGCCGCGTGTCGAGATCCTGGTAGTACTCCTTCTGCTGCCGTTCGAGCGTCGTCAGCCGGTTCGTCAGGTCCTCGTTCTCGCCGCGTAGCGTTGCGACCTGCTGGTTCAGCTGGTCGATACGGCCGGATTGATCGAGGATCGTACGCTGGGCTGCCGACAACTGGCTGGCCAGGTTGTCGCTCTTGCTGCGCAGATCGAGCACGGCACGGCGCGCCTCGTTGTCGTCGAACATGCCGGCGTGCGCCGGCGCGGCCGACCACGCCGCGCCGACGACGCAGAACGCTGCGGCAACGCGCAGCCAGGATACACGGTGCGTCATACGGCAATTCTTCCGTTACTTACTGTTGGTAGACGAGGTCGGCGCGACGGTTCTGCGCCCACGATGCTTCGTCGTGGCCCGTTGCCTGCGGCTTTTCCTTGCCGAGGCTCACGGCTTCCATCTGCGAGTCGTTCACGCCGAGCAGCGCCATCGCGCGGCGGACGGCTTCCGCACGCTTCTGGCCCAGCGCGAGGTTGTACTCGCTGGTGCCGCGTTCGTCGGTGTTGCCCTGGATCAGCACGTGACGCTGCGGGTGGCTCTTCAGGTACTGAGCGTGTTGCTGCAGCAGCGGCTGGTACTCATCCTTCACCGAATAGCTGTCGAAGTCGAAGTAGATGCTGCGCTTCGCGAGCGGGCTGTTCGGATCGTTCAGCGGATCGACGTTCACTTGCGCGACGTTGTCCGCGCTCGGCTGCGTGCTGACCGCGCCGGCGTTGTTGGCCTTGTCGTCGAGCTTCACGCCCGATTTGCACGCTGCGAGCGCGCTGATCATCATCACGGCCAGAGCCAGACGAGCTTTATTCGACATCATGGTTACTCTCCTTGTGTGGTCATTGCATGAAGGGTCCCCACGACGGCTCACGAACGGAGCCGCCCTGGACGGACAGAATCTGCGGCGGCGCGCTGCCGTCGGTGGGCACTGCTGCCAGCACGTTGCGGCCGCCCGACTGGGTCGCGTAGAGAATGTACTGGCCGTTAGCCGCGAAGCTCGGCGATTCGTCGCGATTGGTGTTCGTGATGGCGTTCGCCGCGCCGGTCTGCAAATCCTGGACGTACAGCTTGAACCCCCCACCGGTGCGGGAGATGTAGGCGAGCAGCTTGCCGTCCGGGCTCACGCGCGGGCTCGTGTTGTAGCTGCCCGTGAAGGTCACGCGCTGGGCCGCGCCGGCGCTTTCGCCTTGCGCGGGCATCCGGTAGATCTGCGGCGCGCCGCCGCGGTCGCTCGTGAAGTAGATCCAGTGGCCGTCCGGCGAATAGAACGGCTCGGTGTCGATCGAGCTGCTCTGCGTGAGCCGGCGCAGGCCGCCGCCGTTGGCGTTGACCGTATAGATCTGCGTATTGCCCGTCAGCGACAGCGCGACGGCCAGCGTGTTGCCGTCCGGCGACCACGCCGGTGCGCTGTTGTTGCCCTTCTGGTCGGAGACCATATAGCGGCGGCCGGTCGGCAGGTCGTGGATGTAGACGATCGGCTTCTTGCGCTCGAACGACACGTAGGCAACCTTCGTGCCGCTCGGCGACCACGCCGGCGAGATGATCGGCTCGGTGCTCGACAGCGCGATGCGGGCGTTCTGGCCGTCCGAATCCGAGATCTGCAGCTGGTAGCGGTTGCCCGTCTTGATCACGTACGACAGGCGCGTGGCGAATACGCCGCGCACGCCGAGCAGTTTCTGGTAGATGTAGTCGGCGATCTTGTGGCCGGCGGTGCGCAGCGTGGTGTCGTTCGCGGTCAGCGACAGGCCGCCGAGGCTCTGCTGCTTGACGGTGTCGTACAGGATGAAGTTCACCTTGTACTGACCGTTCGCTTCGCGGTTCACGCTGCCGGCGACGAACGCGTTCGCGCCCTTGGCCTTCCAGGCGCCGAGATCGACCGAGGCGGTCTCGGGCACGGGCGTGCTGCCGGCGTCGATGTTGGTGAATTTGCCGCTGCGGGCGAGGTCGGCGCGCACGATCGACGTGACCTGCTGCGGCAGGCCCGCCTCGTTCGCGAAATTCGCGGTCGCGATGGGGAACTGGGTCGATCCGACGCCGGTGATCAGCACGTTGACCTGCGCGTTAGCGGCGCCGCCGGCCGCAATCAGACACGATGCCACGAGTGCCCTGAAACCTAGTTTCGTCATCAAACTCATGCTTCTTGCTTCCCATGTGACTTGGATCGCTGCGCAAGCGCAGAGACAGTAAAAATACCCTGTTCGTTCCCGTTTCGCAGCGAAGCCCGGAGTGTAAGCGCATTTCCGTTCACTCCGCCGCCTTGAAGGTAATCGTAATGCTCGATGGGGTACGACCGTCAGTATCGGGCGGCAACGGCACCGACGCCTGGATCGCGCTGACCACCGCCTGATCCCACCCCGAATTGCCGCTCGGCCGCGCGACCGATACGCTCAGCAGGTCGCCCGACGGCGTGCAGCGAATCTTCACGACGGTCGTCAATCCGGCGCGCTCGCCGCCCCAGACGATGTTCGGCTTCACGCGACGGCGCACCTTGTCCGCATAGCCGGGCGAGGCCGCGTTGCCGCCGGAGCCCGTGCCGGTGCCGCTTTTCGCGAGCCCCTGGCCGCCGCCGTCGCCCGCGCCCGCGAGACCCTGCAACTGCGCGAGGCGTGCATTTCGTTCCCGGTCGAGCTTGGCCTTGGCCGCCGCGTCGGCCTTCGCACGCGCGGCCGCTTCGGCCTTTGCCTTGGCCTGCGCGTCCGCCTTTTCCTTTGCGGCTGCGTCGGCCTTCGCCTTGGCTGCCTGCTGGGCCTCGAGCTGCGCCTGCTTCTGCTGCTGGAGCTTTTGCTGCTCCAGTTTCTGCTGTTCGAGCTTTTGCTGCTCGGCGAGTTGCTGCTTGAGCTTCGCCGCCTGCTTCTGCTTTTCGCGTTCGGCGGCCTTTTCCGCGGCGAGCGCCGCCGCTTGCCGGGCCGCCAGCTGGGCGCGCCGCGCTTCCTCTTCCTGCTGCTTCAGTTGCTGCTCGCGGCGCTGCTGCTCGAGCTGCGCTTCGCGTGCGGCCGCCTCTTGCTGCTGGCGCTTCTTCTGCTGCAACGCGATGTCCGCCTGTTCGTCTCTCACCGGGGGAGGGGGCGGCGCCACCTTCACGGGGGGCGTCGGTGCGACGACGGGCCGCGGTGCGGGAACGTCGGGGACCTCGGTCCACAGTTCGGCTTCGGCGCCGGCCGGCGTGCTGTTCTGCCACTGCACGCCGTGGTACAGGAACAGCGCGAGCAGGACGTGCATCAGCGCGGCGAGCGCGAACGCGCGCCAGGTGCCGCGCTCGCGCGGCGGTTGCGACGGGTAGGTGTTGCCGCGCGTGGGTTGCTGCCGGTTCATTGCGATTTGACGAGGAGGCCGACGCGCTTGACGCCGCGCGCCTTCAGATCCGACATCACGGTCATGACCGCATCGTACTGCACGGTCTTGTCGGCCGCGATCACCACCGGCTGGTCCGGATGGTCGGCCTGCCGGGCCACGATGAAGCTGTCGAGCTCGGCCTTGGTCATCGTGTCTTCCTGCGTCGCGCCGGAGTCGCCCTTGTACTTGACGCTCATCGTGCGGTCGGCGTTGATGTTGACGACGACGGGCGGCGTCTGCTCCTGCGGCGCGGCATTGCCGACGGTCGGCAGATTGATGATCGACGGGGCGACGAGCGGCGCCGTCACCATGAAGATCACCAGCAGCACGAGCATCACGTCGATATACGGCACGACGTTGATGTCGGCCATCGCGCGGCGCGAGCGGCCGCCGCGCATGCTGGATCGAATGGGACTTCCTGCCATGGCGAGCTCCTTACTGGGCCTGACGCTGCAGGATGTTCGAGAATTCTTCGATGAAGGTCTCGAAGCGGATCGCGAGGCGGTCGATGTCGTGCGCGTAGCGGTTGTACGCGACCACGGCCGGAATCGCGGCGAACAGGCCGATCGCGGTGGCGACGAGCGCCTCGGCGATGCCCGGCGCGACGTTCGCGAGCGTGGCCTGCTGCACGTTCGCGAGGCCGCGGAACGAATTCATGATGCCCCACACGGTGCCGAACAGACCGATGTACGGGCTGACCGAGCCGACCGACGCGAGGAACGCGAGATTCGCTTCGAGCACGTCCATTTCGCGCTGGAACGCCGCGCGCATCGCGCGGCGTGCGCCGTCGAGCACGAGCCCCGGATCGCTCAGGCGCTTTTCCTTCGCCTTCAGGAATTCACGCATGCCGGCTTCGAAGATGCGCTCGAGCGCGCCGATCGTGTGGCGGTTATTGGCTGCGCTCTGGTACAGCGCCTGCAGGTCGCCGCCCGACCAGAAATCCTTTTCGAAGCGCTCGGTCTGCGCGCGTGCGCGGCGGATCGCGAACCACTTGCGGAAGATGAAGGTCCACGACATCAGCGACAGCAGCAACAGCAGCCCCATCACGGCCTGGGCGAGCACGCTCGCGTTGAGGACGAGGGAAATGATCGACAGGTCTTGAGATGTGTTCATAGAGATTTGAGTAACGTCCCTTCGGGGGTGCCCGGCAAGGGCGCACGGGTGCGTGCGGTACGGCGCGCCGACGCAGCCCTGGCGCGGAACCTTGCTTAGTATCGATTCAGGAAGGCAAGTTCATGGCCTTTGTCTAAACGGGGCTCATTCGAGCTTCGTTGACGGGACAGTGTGCCCGGCGTCGATGACGGGCCCGCGTTGCAGTGCATCGAGGACGACCGGCGGGATCGCCGCGGGACGGATGCCGGAACGGTCGACGCAGCCGAGGCGGATATGCCCGGCGACCAGCAGCGTGTCGCCACGCCACGCTTCCTGCGTGAACTCCACCGACGCGCGGCCGATGCGTGCCGGGCGGCTCGTGATCGCGAGTGCGTCGTCGAGTCGCGCCGGCGCGCGGTAGTCGACCGACGTGCTGCGAACGATGAAGATCGCGCCCGTGTCGTCGGCGAGCTGGCGCTGATCGATGCCGCACGCGCGCAGCCACTCGGTGCGGGCGCGCTCGAAGAACTTCAGGTAGTTGGCATAGAAGACGATGCCGCCTGCATCGGTATCCTCGTAGTACACGCGCACCGGCCAGATGAAGCCGCGCGAGGTGTCCGGAGAGCGGGTAGGCTGAGTCATGGCGCGCATTCTACCGGAAGGCCGGGGTCCGATTCGTTACGGTTTGGTAACGGAATGTAGTGCCGCACGGCACGACGCGGGCCGCCCATGGCGGGCCCGCGGCGCGCGGTGCCAGGCGTCAGCCGTCAGCCGCGATGGACCGTCAGACCGGCCGGCGCTTGCGCGACCGGCATCATCTCGATCGTATTGATGTTGACGTGCGCGGGGCGCGTCGCGATCCAGTAGATGGTGTCGGCAATATCCTCGGCTGTGAGCGGCTGGACGTTTTGATAGACGTTCGCTGCTTTCGCGTCGTCGCCGCGGTAGCGCACGTTCGAGAACTCCGTGCCGCCGCAGAGGCCGGGCTCGATGTCGGTGACGCGCAGCGGCGTGCCGACGAGGTCGGCGCGCAGATTCAGGCTGAATTGTCTGACGAAAGCCTTGGTTGCGCCGTATACGTTTCCGCCGGGATACGGGTAGGTGCCGGCGACCGAACCGAGGTTGAAGATGTGGCCGCGGCCGCGCGCGATCATCCCGGGCAGCAGCGTGTGCGTGACCGTCACGAGACCGGTGCAGTTCGTGTCGATCATCGTGTGCCATTCGTCGAGGCTGGCGTTCTGGGCCGGCTCGACACCGAGCGCGAGGCCGGCGTTGTTGACCAGCACGTCGAGCGCCGCGAATTCGGCGGGAAGGGCGGCCGGCACCGCTTCGACGGCGGCGCGGTCGCGCACGTCGAGTTCGAATGGCAGCAGCGCGTCGCCCAGTTCCGCGGCGAGCGCATCGAGCCGATCCTTGCGGCGCGCGGTGGCGACGACGCGGTGGCCGCCCTTGACGAAGGCACGGGAGATGGCTGCGCCGAAGCCGGCGGACGCGCCTGTGACGAACACGATCATTGCTGCTGCTCCTGGTCGATGACGAAGTGGCCAATAGTATCGCGCAAGCCTACTGAGATTGCCGCACCGCGGCAAGGCGCGGAAGCGCGCGGGCCCGGCGCGCGGAATCCGGCCCTCATTGATTCGGCGGGGGAGGCGCGGTTGCCTATTCATGACGCATCCAATAAACTAACGCGCTCATCACCCCTGCGTGACTGGCGATAGAACCCTTCGGGTTCAAGGTGGAGCATCCCACCGTGAAGCGCGGGGCGCCGTTTTTGCCGTTCGCCTGGGCAGCCGTTGTGCGCCGTCGCGTGCATCGCCGGTGGCTGTCCTGTCTCGCGTCATACGGATTCTTCCGCCACGTCGAGCTGGTTCCACCAGCAACGCAATGTACTCGGCCGCACCGGTCAACCTGTACACACTTAACGGAAACCGTATGTTTGACAGAGCCCAAAGCACCATCGCGAACGTCGATCCCGAGATCTTTGCTGCGATCGAGCAGGAAAACCGCCGCCAGGAAGACCACATCGAGTTGATCGCGTCGGAAAACTACACGAGCCCGGCCGTGATGGCCGCACAGGGCTCGCAGCTCACGAACAAGTACGCGGAAGGTTATCCGGGCAAGCGCTACTACGGCGGCTGCGAGTACGTCGACGTGGTCGAGCAGCTGGCGATCGATCGCGTGAAGCAGCTGTTCGGCGCGGAAGCGGCGAACGTGCAGCCGAACTCGGGCTCGCAGGCGAACCAGGGCGTGTTCTTCGCGATGCTCAAGCCGGGCGACACGATCATGGGGATGAGCCTCGCGCACGGCGGGCACCTGACGCACGGCTCGCCGGTGAACATGTCGGGCAAGTGGTTCAACGTGGTGAGCTACGGGCTGAACGAAAACGAAGACATCGATTACGACGCGGCGGAAAAGCTCGCGCAGGAGCACAAGCCGAAGCTGATCGTCGCGGGCGCATCGGCGTTCGCGCTGAAGATCGACTTCGCGCGTATGGCGCAGATCGCGAAGTCGGTCGG
>NZ_JQJT01000033.1:0-90567 GCF_000745665.1 Burkholderia sp. WP42
ATTTTCCCGGGCATCCAGGGCGGCCCGCTGATGCACGTGATCGCGGCGAAGGCGGTGGCGTTCAAGGAAGCGCTGTCGCCGGAGTTCAAGGCGTATCAGCAAAAGGTGGTGGAGAACGCGCGGGTGCTGGCCGAGACGCTGGTGAAGCGCGGGCTGCGGATCGTGTCGGGCCGCACGGAAAGCCACGTGATGCTGGTGGACCTGCGAGCGAAGCACATCACGGGCAAGGCGGCGGAAGCGGCGCTGGGCGCGGCGCACATCACGGTGAACAAGAACGCGATTCCGAACGATCCGGAAAAGCCGTTCGTGACGAGCGGCGTGCGGCTGGGCTCGCCGGCGATGACGACGCGCGGCTTCGGGCCGGCGGAAGCGGAGCAGGTGGGCAACCTGATCGCGGACGTGCTGGAGAACCCGGAAGATGCGGCGACGCTCGAGCGCGTGCGCGCGCAAGTGGCCGAGCTGACCAAGCGTTTCCCGGTCTATCGCTGATCCGGCATGCGCTGCCCGTTCTGCCGGCATGAAGACACGCAGGTCGTCGACTCGCGCGTCTCCGAAGATGGCGCTGCGATTCGCCGGCGCCGTCGCTGCTCGGCTTGCGACAAGCGCTTCACGACGTACGAGCGGGTCGAGCTGAACCTGCCGGCCGTCGTGAAGAAGGACGGCAGCCGCACGGAATTCGACCGTCGCAAGATCGTCGCCAGCATGCAACTCGCGCTGCGCAAGCGGCCGGTTGCAGCCGATGCGATCGACGCGGCGGTCGCCCGTATCGAATATCAGCTGCTCGCCACGGGCGAGCGGGAAGTGCGTAGCGAGAAGCTCGGCGAACTCGTGATGAACGAGTTGCGCGGCCTCGATACGATCGCCTATGTCCGTTTTGCATCGGTTTACCGCCGGTTCGAGGACGTTTCCGAATTTGCCGACGTGATCGAAGAGTTCCGTCGCGCGTCCCCCTCCAAGCCTCCGCGTAAGCGCTGACGCGCCGCGTTCGTTCATCGTCTTCTCCGCAGGCCCGATTGGGCCGAGTGATCCAGTTCGTCCCGATTGTGTCGGTCTCGGCCGCATGTCGCCAGTTGGCCGTTTGGCCAATGGCGCGGGTTCGCTCGCGTCGCTACAGTCGTTGCATCACGTTGACGGAGGGCAATGGCGATGGGACTGCACCGAAAGATTGTCGGCGCGCACCTGCGGCGCTGCGACGGATTCACGCTCGTCGAGCTGATGGTCGCAATCGCGCTGGCGGCCGCGACGGCGCTCTACGCCGCTCCGGCATTCGATCAGTGGCGCATGCGCGAACGCGTCGATGCGCGCTCGCGCACACTGCTCGGTGCGGTGTCGTTCGCCCGCACCGAGGCGGCTCGGCTCGGCGTGCGCGTCACGCTGTGCCGCGCCGGGCCCGCCGGCGATTGCGTGCGCGCCGACGAACCATGCGATCCGGCCGCATGGTCGTGCGGCTGGATCGTCAGCGGGCAGTTCGACGGGCAGTCGCGGGTGTTGAGGCGTTATCCGCGCGATCCCGACATTGCCGTGACGGGCGCCACGCACGATCTGGCGTTCGCGCCGCCGGCCGGACAGGTGATCGGCGGGATCCGGCGCTTCGAATTGCGTGCGCAGCGCGAGCGGCCTGGCGACGAGGCGCGCACGTCGCGTTGTATCCGGATTTCGGCGGGCGGTCGCGCGCGCATCGTGGCCGGCCGGTGTGACGCGGCATGAAGTGCTCGCGCCGACGAACGCACGGCACGTCGCTGCTCGAAGCGGTGCTGGCCGTTGCGCTGCTCGCGGCCGTGATGCTGACGGTGGTCGGCAGCCAGTTCGCGATGACCCGCATGCAGCGGGCGACGATCTGGCGCGAACGTGCGCTCTGGCTGGCCGACGCACGCATCGAGCGCCGTCATGCGGCACCAGGCGATGACGGCGGCCTCGCGGCGCTTGCGGCGGCATCGTTGCCCGACGGCGCAATGATGCTCGACCGTGGGGCGGCCGGTGTCAGCTATGCGATCGTCGGCTGGCGCGACGCCGACACTGCGCAGTCGGCCTCGGCCTCGGCGTCCGCGCGGTGCGATGCGGCGCGGACGATGACGAAGCCGCCGTCGTGTGTGCGCATTCCGTTTCGGGAGTTCGACGCCGATGAACGCTGATCGCCGCAGCCGCGCACATACGCTGCTGGAAGTCCTGATTGCGATGGTCGTCGGTCTGCTCGTGCTCGCGGCCGCCGGCGCGCTTTACCACGCACAGCGTGTCGCGCACGGGCGGGCCGAGGACGCGTTCGCGATGCGCGATGCGGCCACGACGGCCCTGATGCTGATCGGACAGCAGATTCAGATGGCCGGATTTCGTTCGCTCGACGACGACGACGCGTTGCCGCTGCCGCCGTTGTTCGGTTGCTCCGCGGCGCGGGTGCGTGGCGATGGTGCACAGGTGCGCTGCGAAGCCGCTCGCGAGGCCTCCGATGCGGTGGTGGTCCGTTATGTCGGCGACGGTGTGTCGACCTGGCCAACCATTGGCGACCAGGTATCCGACTGTCTCGGGCAGGGTATCGGTGCCCCCGGCGAGCGGCCGCTGGTGGAAAACCACTTCGATGCGCATGTCAGCCCGTCGACCGGTGAGCCCGAGCTGTACTGCGAAGGCAGCGGTCGCCCCGGCACGCCGCAGCCGGTGGTGTCCGGCATCGACCAGTTGCGTGTGCGCTATTTGCGTCGCGGAACCGTGCGATTCGCCGACGCGGCGGCGATCGGCGCTGACGGGTGGCGCGACATCGTCGCGGTACATCTGTGTGTGCGGGCGCGCGGTGAACCGATGCGCGCGCCGACGCGTCATGTCGACTGCGATGGTCGCGTTGCCGTATCCGACGATGGCCGCGCGCGCCTCACGCTGCATCGCATCGTCGCGTTGCGGAATTCATCGATCGCGTTGGCCGATCGTGTCGTGGGCGGTGTGCGTGACGGTGAGGCATTCCGATGATCCGCGCGACCCGGTCCGTCCGACGTTGTGCGACGCGGATCGCGACAGCCGATGCGTCGGCGCGCCGTGCTGCGGGCCGGCGCGGCGCAGGTGACGGCCCCGCGTTGCCGAACCGCGCGACATTACGCGTTGCGCCCGCACGTCGGCCTCGGCTTCGGCGTCGGCTTCGCAATGCCGGCCTTGCGCTGCCTGCCGTGATGGCCGTTGCCGCGGCGGTCGTGGCGCTGGCAGGCACATGGTTCGAGTCGGCGTTGACGGAATCGCGTCGCACGCGCGCGTTGTCCGATCGGATGATCGCGTTTCATGCCGCCGATGCGGCGTTGGCCGCATGCATCGTGCGTTTGCGCGGCGGCGCAGCGCCATACCTCGACGAACCGGCATCGCATGGTGAACCACGCGCGTGGCGGCGGACGCCCGCGCTGCGCGTCGCCGACGCGTTCGAGCCGTTTGCATCGTGGCCGCTGGCGGCGCAGCCGCCGCGTTGTCTGATCGAAGCGTGGCGAGGTGCCGGTCCGGCCGGCAGCCGCGCGTACCTCGTCACCGCTCGCGGCGTCGGCGGCGATGCCTCGAGCGTGGTCTGGCTGCAGAGCCAGCTCGCGTTGCGCGACGGGCGCATCGTGGCGCAGCGCTGGCGTCGTGTCGTGACGGTGCAATGATGCGAGCCGCTGCTGCGATGCGCCGGCTGGCGGCCTTCACGTTGATCGAATTGATGATCGTGCTCGCAATCGTCGCTGCGTTGGCGAGCTGGGGTGTCCCGTCATATCGCGCGCACGTCGCGCGCATGCATCGCACCGCTGCGGTAAGTGCGCTGTACCGGGCCGCCCAGTATCTCGAAACGCTCGATGGCCCGCCGCCGCAGACGTTGCCGGATGCGTACACACAGGCACCGCCGGACGGGCAACCGGTCTATCGGCTTACGCTGCGGCGACCGGCCGACGGCGATGCGCCGGTGGCATACGAACTCGTTGCCAGCCCGCTCGACGCCGGGCCGATGCGTGACGACCCATGCGGTGCATTCACGCTGCGTTCGGACGGGACGAAGGGCAATGCAATGGCGGATACCGGCCAGATGGACGAACCGTCTCGCGTGTGCTGGGGCGTGCATTGAGCCCGCACGTGACGCGCGCGGCTCAACCGCATCGCGCGCGCCCCGTGGAGCGTCAGTCGTTGCTCGCGGTGCTGTCGCGCTCGTCGCGCGATTGCTTCCAGATCTGGTAGATCTCCCATGCGGCGAAGCCCAGCGTTCCCCACTTCAGCGCCGGCCCACCGGTTGCACGCAACAGCGAGCGAACGGGTTTCGCGAGCACGAGCGACGCAAGCGAGCTCAGCATTGGATACTGGTTCACGAGTTGGCCGATGCTCGCGTTCAGGCTTTTCGCGGATTGACCGAATTTCGAGGTCGACAGGCCGGGGATGAACACCTTCAGCCAGCTGAAGCGCGTGACGGCGTGACGCATGTCCGCGGCGGCTTCGGCGAGCTCGAGCCGCTCGACTTCGGATCGCAGGATCAGCAACTCCTTGCGGAGTGCGCGATGCTGCGACGCGCTCCAGTTCGAGCGCGACGAATGGTGGCTGGGCGAATGGCCCGTGACGTTCTGGCTCATGGCGCGTCGGCGAAATGGGTGGAACGGGTGAACGCGACGGCGTTCACGGCTTGCCGCGGAACATCTCGCGGTCCTTTTCGAGCTCGGCGAGCGTCGCCTCGAACACGGTCGGCGCGTTGCGCAGGCCCGCGCGCGCCTTCAGCACGCACACGATGCCGGCGACCGCGTACAACGCGGTGACCACCGCGAGCGACTGCCAGCGATAGGTGTCCCAGAACGCGATCGCGATCAGGACGGTCAGACTGATGAGCGCCATCGTCGCGAGCATCATCGCGGCGAGGCCGAGAAACAGCACGCCCATCAGGCGTTCCTTCTCCTCGGCCAGTTCGATGCCAACGAGTTCGAGACGCGTTTGCAGTAGGCCGATCGCGGAACCGACGAGGCGGCGCAGCGGCCCTGGGCCGGATGGCTGCGGGTGGGTGTCTGTCGTCATGGATGAGGCGCTTGCACGCGCAGTGAGCAGCAAGGTCAAGCCAGGCCGGCGGCGAGCCGCCGGCCTGCCGCGACTCCCGCGTGCCGCAGCGAGCGGCGCGCGGGGCGAAACGGCGCCGCGCGCGTTACTTGCGGTTGATCAGCAGGCCGATCAGCACGCCGACGCCGGCAGCGACGCCGATCGACGTCCACGGATGCTCGTGCACGTAGTCGTCGGTTGCGCGCGCGGCCTTCTTGCCTTTCTCGACCACCACGACCTGGACGTCGGTTGCCTTTTCCTTGGCCTGCTTCAGGCGCGACATGGCCTTTTCGCGCAGCTCGGTAGCCCGGTCGCCCGTGCTGCTCGCAGCCTGCTTCAGCAGGTCCTCGGCGTCCGCCAGAACGGTTTTGATATCCGACATCAGTTTCTCCTTGTTGATTTCCGACATTGCAACTCCCTTCATGCTGTCATGCTGCAGGTTCACATCGTAGCGAAACGCCTGCCTGCTGGCGAGCCGGGAAGACGCACGGCGACATTGCAAGACCGCATGGTAAACGAAACGTAAACAAAAACAGAGCCGCCGACGGCGTGAAAAGTGCCTTCCGCCGCTGTCCACCGCGCTCTGCGCCTGGGCAAAAATGACAAAAAAGTATGAATATCAAACGTAATAATCGTTCGCATGGCCCATTGCTTCCCGTAAGCTGAGTGACTATCCCGCGCCGACAGCGCGCGGTTTCAACCAGCATCGTTCGAGGAGGGAACATCATGGGTCTGCGTCTTGGTGACATCGCACCGGATTTCGAGCAGGAATCGAGCCTGGGCACGATCAAGTTTCATGAGTGGCTTGGCAACAGCTGGGGCATCCTGTTCTCCCATCCGGCCGACTACACGCCGGTATGCACGACGGAGCTCGGGCTCACCGCGAAGCTGAAGGGCGAATTCGACAAACGCAACGTGAAGGTGATCGCGCTGTCGGTCGATGGCGTCGAATCGCACAAGGGCTGGATCAACGACATCAACGAAACGCAGTCGACGGTCGTCGGCTTCCCGATCATCGCCGACGCCGATCGCAAAGTCTCGCAGCTGTACGACATGATCCACCCGAACGCGAACGAAACGCTGACGGTGCGCTCGCTGTTCGTGATCGATCCGAACAAGAAGGTGCGTCTCATCATCACTTATCCGGCCAGCACCGGCCGCAATTTCGACGAAGTGCTGCGCGTGATCGATTCGCTGCAATTGACCGATAATTACAAAGTCGCGACGCCGGGGAACTGGAAGGACGGCGACGACGTCGTGATCGTCCCGTCGCTGCAGGATCCCGAGGAGTTGAAGAAGCGCTTCCCGAAGGGCTTCAACGCGGTGCGTCCGTATCTGCGTCTGACGCCGCAGCCGAACAAGTAAGCAGCGGCTGCGCGCGATCGCTGCGCGCCCATGAAAACGGCCCGCCCGGCAGCGATGCCGGGCGGGCTGTGTCATTTCAACGCACGACGCAGCGCGACCGGCGCCGCGTCGCCTGCGCAAACGGTCAGAAGAATGCCTGGATGCCCGTCTGTGCGCGGCCGAGGATCAGCGCATGGATGTCGTGCGTTCCTTCGTACGTATTGACCACTTCGAGGTTCACGAGGTGGCGCGCGACGCCGAATTCGTCCGAGATGCCGTTGCCGCCCAGCATGTCGCGCGCGAGCCGCGCGATGTCGAGCGCCTTGCCGCACGAGTTGCGCTTCATGATCGACGTGATCTCGACGGCCGCCGTGCCTTCGTCCTTCATCCGGCCCAGCCGCAGCACGCCTTGCAGGCCGAGCGTGATCTCGGTCTGCATGTCGGCGAGCTTTTTCTGGATCAGCTGGTTCGCGGCGAGCGGCCGGCCGAACTGCTTGCGGTCGAGCACGTACTGGCGCGCGGTGTGCCAGCACGATTCGGCCGCGCCCAGCGCGCCCCACGCGATCCCGTAGCGGGCCGAGTTCAGGCACGTGAACGGGCCGCGCAGGCCGCTCACGTTCGGCATCAGGTTTTCGTCCGGCACGAACACCTCGTCGAGCACGATCTCGCCGGTGATCGACGCGCGCAGCCCGACCTTGCCATGGATCGCCGGCGCCGACAGCCCCTTCCAGCCCTTCTCGAGGATGAAGCCGCGGATCGCGTCCGCGCCGTTTTCTTCGAGCTTCGCCCACACGACGAACACGTCGGCGATCGGCGAGTTGGTGATCCACATCTTCGAGCCGGACAGCGAATAGCCGCCCGGCACTTTCTTCGCGCGTGTGACCATGCTGCCCGGGTCCGAGCCGTGGTTCGGTTCGGTCAGCCCGAAGCAGCCGATCCATTCGCCGGTCGCGAGCTTCGGCAGATATTTCTGCTTCTGCGCGTCCGAGCCGAATTCGAAGATCGGCACCATCACGAGCGACGACTGCACGGACATCATCGACCGGTAGCCGGAGTCGACGCGCTCGACTTCGCGCGCGATCAGGCCGTAGCTGACGTAGTTGAGGCCGGGGCCGCCGTATTCGTCAGGGATCGTCGGGCCGAGCAGGCCCAGTTCGCCCATTTCGCGGAATATCGCCGCGTCGGTGCGCTCGTGGCGGAACGCCTCCGTGACGCGCGGCGCCAGCTTGTCCTGCGCATACGCGCGCGCGGCATCGCGCACCATCCGCTCCTCTTCGGTCAGTTGCTGGTCGAGCAACAGCGGATCGTCCCAATGAAAAGTTGCAACGCTCATCGTGTCATCTCCTGTCGGTCGGCGGCGGCGCTTCGCTACCGGTTCCGATTTCTATGGTCTGCTTGACTTGAGTTCCGCTGTGCGGAACAATGTTTTGCAAAACGAACTCAGTGTAGCACCAGATGACACTTTCAACCATCGACGAAACCGCGATCGACGAACGCAAGTTCGTCGTTGCGCTTGCGCGCGGGCTCGACCTGCTGCGCGCGTTCCGGCCCGGCGAAACGATGCTCGGCAATCGCGATTTTGCGGAACGCACCGGGTTGCCGAAGGCGACCGTGAACCGGCTCGCTTACACGCTGACCGTGCTCGGCTACCTGCGCTACGACGAGACGCTCGGGAAATACGCGCTGGATGCCGCGGTGCTGTCGCTCGGCTACGCGCTGCTGTCCGGGTCGGGGACGCTCGACCTCGCGCGGCCGCACATGCAGGCGCTCGCGCGCGAGATCGGCGCGGCCGTGTCGCTCGGCTGCCGGGACGGGCTCGACATGATTTATCTGGAGACGATCCGCAGCGAAACGGCGCTGACGCTCGGGCTCGCTCCCGGCTCGCGCCTGTCGATGCTGACGAGTTCGATGGGGCGTGCGTATCTGGCCGTGCAGCCGGAGGACGTGCGCCGCGCGCTCTATGCCGACTTGCATCGTGCGGCCGGCGGCGGCGCCGACGCCGATGCGCTCGTCGCGGCCGCGCAGCAGGCGGTCGCCGAATTCTCGACGGGCGGCTGCTGTTATTCGTTCCGCGCGTGGCACACGGACGTGAATGCGGCCGCCGTGCCGTTTCGCGAGCCGCGCGACGGACGCTGGCTGATCCTCAGCTGCAGCGGGCCGGCATCGTCGATGGACGAACAGGCGTTCCGTACCGACGTCGGGCCGAAACTGAAGGCGCTCGCGCAGCGGCTCGGTCAGACGGTCTGAAACGGGGCGCGCGTGGGCGCGTCGCCGGCATTGCCGCGCGCGGCCGCGGATGCCGTGCCTGTTGCAACGCGCGGGCGCCACGCTCATCATCGTTCCCTGACTTTCCGACGATGACGAGGTTCGCGATGTCTGTCCCCGAGACGATGGAAGGCGGTTGCGCATGCGGAGCGATCCGTTACCGGATCGCCGGCATTCCGACCGACGCGGGCTTTTGCCATTGCCGGCTCTGTCAGCGCACGACCGGTGCGGCGGTCGTGGCAGCGGCATCGGTGCCGATCGGCGCGTTCGAGTATCTGCAGGGCGAGCCGACGGTCTATGCGTCGAGCGCGTGGGGTGAGCGGCGCTTTTGCGGCCGCTGCGGCGCGCAGCTCGAATATCGGCTGCGCGACGCGCCGACCACCGTCGAAATCAACTACGCGACGCTCGACGAGCCGGCGCGGCTGCGTCCGGTGTGGCACGTGTGGTATGCGGATCGTTTTCCGGGGATCGACTGTGCCGACGATCTGCCGAAATACGACGACGACGGACCGCAGTAGGCGTCGAGGTGGCGGCGACGAGCGCGCCAGCACGCGTGTTCGATCGGGTGGCGCGAACGCGGCAAGAGTCGGCCGGCGCGGCACGTGGATCGTTGCGCAGGCAACTACCGAAATACGATGACGGCGGTCGGACTAGGCGTAGGGGTGACGGCGACGAGCGCGCCAGCACGCGTGTTCGATCAGGCGGCGTGAACGCGGCAAGAGTCGGCCGTCGCGACACGTGGATCGTTGCGCAGGCAACTGGTGCGTCGACGATCTGCCGAAATACGGCGACGGCGGACCGGGATGGGCGTCGCGATGCCGGCGACGAGTGCGTCAGCGAGCCAGCACGCGCGTTCGACTCGGCTGCATGAGCGCGGCGCGAGCTGGCCGACATGGCGCGTGCGGTGCGCGGATCGTTTCTCGGAAATCGACTGTGCCGACGATCTGCCGAAATACGACGACGGCGGACCGGAGTAGGCGTCGAGATGCCGGCGACGGGTGCTGCAGCAAACTAGCAAGCGGGTTCGACTGGGGCTGCATAAGCACGGCGCGATGCAGCAAGCCGCTAGCCCTGCATCGACCGACCGCCTGCCGCCCGCCGTTTGACGACGGACGCATACGACGCGGCACGACGGCAGCACGTCCCACCCGCCCCAAGACCCCCAGCCCCCAGCACAGCGCTGACCGCACCCACACGCGCAGCGCCCCTCAGGCCGTCACGACCTTCGCGAACACCGGCCCCTGCATGAAGCGCACGTCGTGCTGACGCAGCAGCTCGCACTGCGTCTCGTCGACCACGCCATCGAATATCAGCGGAATCCGCACGCGCTGCGCATACGCGACCAGCGCCTTCACCATCCCGTCGCGCAGCGCGATGCCCGCATCCATCTTGATGTAATCGGGCCGCGCCATCTCCGATTCGACCGCGAGGATCCGGCCCGGGTCGGGCAGCTTGTCCGCGACCTTGAAACCGTGATGCTGATAACTGCGCGTCAGGTAGCCGAGGAAGGTCTTGTGCGCGACCGCGGCCGCCGGCAACTCGATCACGATCCGCTCGGCCGGCAGGCCGAACCGCTGCAGCACCGACGAGAAATGCTTGCCGTGATCGTACTTCACGCTCTTGAGCAGCCGTTCGTGCACGCGCAGGAACAGCAGCCCGTGGCGCTGCGCACCGAAGAAGTTGATCGCGTGCAACGCCCGCGACAGCCGGTCGATCGCGACGAGCGTCTGGTCGTCGACGGCCGAGTCGACCGGGTCGTGCGCGGCGCCGCTGACCAGCGTGATGGCCTGGAAGCCGAGCTCGTCGCCGTAGCGCTCGATGGCATCCGCGAACGACGTCGACTGCGGCGCGCCGGGCATCGTCACGTCGTAGATCGGCTCGTAGGCGCTCGCGAGCGTGCGCTCCGGCAGATTCGCGCATGCGGTGCCGCCTTCGGCAAGCGCGAGGTGTTCCCGCAGATAAGGCAGTTGCCCGGCACGGGCGACCAGCTCGGGAATGTTGGGCGGGATCATCGGCGTAGGAAGAAAACGGCGGCCGAAAGGGCCGCCTCGTATCTCGATATTAGCAGCGCCCGTCGGGCTCGGCTCGGCGTTTCTCTCATATGGTTATCCCGTTGCCGAACCCATCGCTAGGGTTAACGTTGATTTCACTATACGTAATTGGTTTTACTATTCGTAAATCCAAAGATTTGTTGCCGATCAAGAAAAGCGGCGTTCGGGCGCCGGCAGCGGCGTCGTTTCCCGAACCGAATCAACCAGGAAGCAAGGAGCGAGACGTGGCGGTGGACAGCAGGCGGATGGAGCAGGGCAGGCCGCGCGAGCGGTTGAAGGCGGGCACGAAGGCGGCCATGAACGGCGGCACAAGCGCGGCGGCGCCGCGCGTGCCGGCGCACGTGCGGCGCGGCTGAGGAGCGGATGGCGACCATGAGCATCGATTACCAGACGCTGAAGTTCGATTACCGGCCGCGCGCGGCGCGGGCCGCGCAGGCCGATGCGGCCGTTCACCCGGTGATCGTGGTGGGCGCGGGCCCGGTGGGCCTGGCCGCCGCGATCGATCTGGCGCAGCGCGGCGTGCCGGTCGTGCTGCTCGACGACGACGACACGCTGTCCACCGGCTCGCGCGCGATCTGCTTCGCGAAGCGCACGCTCGAGATCTTCGACCGGCTCGGCTGCGGCGAGCGCTTCGTGGACAAGGGCGTGAGCTGGCACGTCGGCAAGGTGTTCCTGCAGGACGAGCAGCTTTACGCGTTCGACCTGCTGCCCGAGCAGGGCCACGCACGCCCGGCGTTCGTCAACCTGCAGCAGTACTACGTCGAAGGCTATCTGGCCGAGCGCGCGTTCGAACTGCCGAACCTCGAGATCCGCTGGAAGCACAAGGTGACGGGCGTCGCGCAGTCGGCCGAGCACGCGGCGCTGACCGTCGAGACGCCGGAAGGCATCGAGACGCTGCGCGCGCAGTACGTGATCGCGGCCGACGGCTCGCGCAGCCCGCTGCGCGCGGCGATGGGGCTCGAAAGCCGCGGCCGCACGTTCAAGGACCGCTTCCTGATCGCCGACGTGAAGATGAAGGCGGAATTCCCGACCGAGCGCTGGTTCTGGTTCGATCCGCCGTTCCACCGTAACCAGTCGGTGCTGCTGCACCGTCAGCCGGACAACGTGTGGCGCATCGATTTCCAGCTCGGCTGGGACGCCGACCCGGTCGCCGAGAAGCAGCCGGAGCGCGTGATCCCGCGCGTGCGCGCGCTGCTCGGGCCGGACGCCGAATTCGAGCTCGAATGGGTCAGCGTCTATACGTTCCGCTGCCAGCGGATGGATACGTTCCGTCACGGCCGCGTGCTGTTCGCGGGCGACGCGGCGCACGGCGTGTCGCCGTTCGGCGCGCGCGGCGCGAACAGCGGCGTGCAGGACGCCGACAATCTCGCGTGGAAGCTGCAGCTCGTGCTCGACGGCCGCGCGCCCGAGCGCCTGCTCGACACGTATGCGAGCGAGCGCGAGTTCGCCGCGGACGAGAACATCCGCAACTCGACGCGCTCGACCGACTTCATCACGCCGAAGAGCGCGGTGTCGCGCGTGTTCCGCGACGCGACGCTGAAGCTCGCGCGCGACTGCGAATTCGCGCGCCGGCTCGTGAACAGCGGCCGTTTGTCGGTGCCGGCCGTGCTGACCGATTCGCCGCTGAATACGCCCGATCGCGCCGGCGACGCGTTCGCGTGCGCGATGCGTCCCGGCGCGGTCGCGGCCGACGCGCCGGTGCGCGCGCAGCAGGCGTCCGGCTGGCTGCTGCGTCATCTCGGCGACGGCTTCGCGGGCGTGCTGTTCGGCCTGCCCGGCGATGCGGGCGCGCTCGCGCAGGCGCTCGACGGTCTCGCGCTGCCGGTGCGGCCCGTGCTGATCGTGCCGGCCGGCCATGCGCAGGCGGTGCCCGGCGTCGACGTCCTGGAGGACGTCGACGGTTTCGCCGCGCAGCGCTACGACGCGCAGCCCGGCACGTTCTACCTGCTGCGCCCGGACCAGCACGTGTGCGCCCGCATGCGCGCGCTCGACCGGCACGCGATCGCCGACGCACTCGCCCGCGCGAGCGGCGCATGCTGAACCCGCCTCGAACACGACAACGACACCGGAGACACCCGACATGCCCGCCCTCGACACCCGCCCGCGCCTGGCCGACCCGGACGCGTTCTACGAAGCGCTGATCGACATGCATCGCGATTTGTCGGACGCCGACAGCCAGCTCGTCAACGCGAAGCTGATTCTGCTGCTCGCGAACCAGATCGGCGACGCCGACGTGCTGCGCGAAGCGATGGCGCTCGCGCGCCAGGGCGTGAATCCGCCCGTGCATCCGAACGCCGAGGTGGCGCAATGAGCGCGGCGCCGGCCAACGCGCGCGTGCTCGAAGTCGAGCGCGTGATCGACGACACCCATCGTCCGGGCTTTCACTGGATGCTGCTGGTGCTGTGCGGCCTGTGCCTGGTGGTCGACGGCTTCGACGCGCAGGCGATGGGCTACGTCGCGCCGAGCGTGATCGCGGAGTGGCACGTGCCGAAGCAGGCGCTCGGGCCGGTGTTCAGCGCGAGCCTGTTCGGCATGCTGCTCGGCGCGCTCGGGCTGTCGGTGCTGGCCGACCGCATCGGCCGGCGGCCGGTGCTGATCGGCTCGACGCTGTTCTTCGCGGTGACGATGCTCGCGACCCCGTTCGCGAGTTCGATCCCGGTGCTGATCGCGCTGCGCTTCGTCACGGGCCTGGGCCTCGGCTGCATCATGCCGAACGCGATGGCGCTGGTCGGCGAGTTCAGCCCCGCCGCGCACGGCGTGAAGCGGATGATGATCGTGTCGTGCGGCTTCACGCTGGGCGCCGCGCTGGGCGGCTTCATCAGCGCGGCGCTGATTCCGGCGCTCGGCTGGCGCGCGGTGTTCTTCGTCGGCGGCGCGGTGCCGCTCGTGCTGGCGATCGCGATGCTCGCGCGGCTGCCCGAGTCGCTGCAGTTTCTGGTCCTGAAAGGACGCGTCGCGCAGGCCCGCGACTGGCTCACGCGGTTCGCGCCGCACGCCGGCATCGATGCCGACACGCGGCTCGTCGTGCGCGAGCGTGCGACGAGCGGCGCACCGGTCGCCGAACTGTTCCGCGCCGGCCGCCTGCCGGTCACGCTGCTGCTGTGGTCGATCAGCTTCATGAACCTGATCGACCTGTACTTCCTGTCGAACTGGCTGCCGACCGTGATGCGCGACGCCGGCTATACGCCCGGCACGGCGGTGATCGTCGGCACGGTGCTGCAGACGGGCGGCGTGATCGGCACGCTGTCGCTCGGCTGGTTCATCGAGCGCTACGGCTTCGTGCGCGTGCTGTTCGCGTGCTTCGCGTGCGCGGCCGTGTCGGTGGGGCTGATCGGCTCGCTCGCGCATGCGCTGCCGTGGCTGCTGGTCGTCGTGTTCGCGGGCGGCTTCTGCGTGGTCGGCGGGCAGCCGGCCGTCAATGCGCTGGCCGGCCAGTATTACCCGACGTCGCTGCGCTCGACCGGGATCGGCTGGAGCCTCGGCATCGGCCGGATCGGCTCGGTGCTCGGGCCGCTCGTCGGCGGCCAGTTGATTGCGCTGAACTGGAGCAACGGCGCGCTGTTCCATGCGGCCGCGCTGCCCGTGCTGTGCTCGGCGCTGTTCGTGCTCGGGCTGGCCGGCGTCGCGCGGCGCGGCAGCGCGCACGCGGCGAATGCCGCAATGAATTGATGGAGAAAGGAAACGATGACGCTTGACCTGTCGAAACCGGCGACCGCCGGCTACCTGAGCGGTTTCGGGAACGAATTCGCGACCGAGGCGCTGCCCGGCGCGCTGCCGCACGGCCGCAACTCGCCGCAGCGCGCGCCGTACGGGCTGTATGCGGAGCAGCTGTCGGGCACCGCGTTTACCGCGCCGCGCGGCCACAACCGCCGCTCGTGGCTGTACCGGATACGGCCGGCCGCCGTGCACCGGCCGTTCGAGCCGTTCACGGGGCGGCAGCGGCTCGTCGCGGAGTTCGGCGACTCGGCCGACGTGCCGCCGACGCCGCCGAACCAGCTGCGCTGGGACCCGCTGCCGATGCCGGTCGAGCCGACCGATTTCGTCGAAGGGCTCGTGACGATGGCCGGCAACGGCTCGGCGGCCGCGATGAACGGTTGCGCGATCCACCTGTATGCGGCGAACCGCTCGATGCAGGACCGCTTCTTCTACAGCGCCGACGGCGAATTGCTGATCGTGCCGCAGCAGGGGCGGCTTTTCATCGCGACGGAGTTCGGCCGGCTCGACGTCGAGCCGGCCGAGATCGCGGTGATTCCGCGCGGCGTGCGCTTCGCGGTCGCGCTGCCCGACGGCGACGCGCGCGGCTACATCTGCGAGAACTTCGGCGCGCTGCTGCGTCTGCCGGACCTCGGCCCGATCGGATCGAACGGGCTCGCCAATCCGCGCGATTTCCTGACGCCGCAGGCCGCGTACGAAGACCGCGAAGGCGCGTTCGAGCTGATCGCGAAGCAGAACGGGCGCTTGTGGCGCGCGGACATCGGCCACTCGCCGTTCGACGTCGTCGCATGGCACGGCAACTACGCGCCGTACAAGTACGACCTGCGGCTGTTCAACACGATCGGCTCGATCAGCTACGACCATCCCGATCCGTCGATTTTCCTCGTGCTGCAGTCGCAGAGCGACTCGCCGGGCGTCGACGCGATCGATTTCGTGATCTTCCCGCCGCGCTGGCTCGCGGCCGAAGATACGTTCCGCCCGCCGTGGTTCCATCGCAACGTCGCGAGCGAGTTCATGGGCCTCGTGCACGGCGCGTACGACGCGAAGGCCGAAGGCTTCGTGCCGGGCGGCGCGAGCCTGCACAACTGCATGTCCGGTCACGGGCCGGACGCCGATACGTTCGAGAAGGCGTCGGCGATCGACACGACCCGCCCGCACAAGGTCGACGCGACGATGGCGTTCATGTTCGAAACCCGCACGCTGATCCGGCCGACCCGCTACGCGCTCGACACCGCGCAGCTGCAGGCCGACTACTTCGAATGCTGGCAACGCATCGAGAAACACTTCAACCCGGAGCAACGATGAGCGACACCCGAGACTGGCGTGCGACGCTCGACCCGGCTCGCAAGAGCTGGGTCGACACGGCGAACGATCCCGCCTGCGATTTCCCGATCCAGAACCTGCCGTTCGGCATCTTCAGCGACGCGGCGCAGCCGGCGCGCCGCGCGGGCGTGGCGCTCGGCGACCGGATCGTCGACCTCGCCGCGCTCGCGCGTGCGGGCCTCGTGACGGTGCCGGCCGGCGCCGACGTGTTCGCCGAGCCGACGCTCAACGCGTTCATCGCGCTCGGCCGCGATGCGTGGCGCAGCGTGCGCATTCAGCTGTCCGAGCTGTTCGCGCGCGACGCTGCGCGGCTCCGCGACGACGCGGCGTTGCGTGCGCGCGTGCTCGTCGCGCAGCGCGACGCGACGCTGCATCTGCCGGTCGACATTCCCGGCTACACCGATTTCTATTCGTCGAAGGAGCACGCGACCAACGTCGGCTCGATGTTCCGCGATCCGAAGAATGCGCTGCTGCCGAACTGGTCGGAGATGCCGATCGGCTACAACGGCCGCGCGTCATCGGTGGTCGTGAGCGGCACGCCGGTGCGGCGGCCGAACGGGCAGCTGAAGCTGCCCGAGCAGGAGCGTCCGGTGTTCGGCGCGTGCCGCAAGCTCGACATCGAACTCGAGACGGGCTTCATCGTCGGGCGGGGCAATGCGCTCGGCGAGCCGATCGCCTGCGAGGATGCCGAAGCGCACATCTTCGGGATGGTGCTGTTGAACGACTGGAGCGCGCGCGACATCCAGCAGTGGGAATACGTGCCGCTCGGCCCATTCAACTCGAAGGGCTTCGCGACGACGATCTCGCCGTGGATCGTCACGCTCGACGCGCTCGAACCGTTCCGCGTCGCGCAGCCCGAGCAGGCGCCGCAGCCGCTGCCGTATCTGCGGCACGCGGGCAAGCATGCGTTCGACATCGCGCTCGAAGTCACGCTGCGGGCGGACGGCGCCGCCGAGCCGACGTCGATCTGCCGCACCAACTTCCGGCACATGTACTGGACGATGGCGCAGCAACTCGCGCATCACACGGTCGCGGGCTGCAATACGCGCGTGGGGGACCTGATGGGTTCGGGCACGATCAGCGGGCCGACGCGCGACTCGTTCGGCAGCCTGCTCGAGCTGACGTGGAACGGCAAGGAGCCGCTCGCGCTGAAGGGCGGCGGCAGCCGCACGTTCATCGAGGACGGCGACGAGCTGACGCTCGCGGGCTGGTGCGAGGGCGATGGCTATCGCATCGGCTTCGGGACGTGTACGGGGAAGATCCTGCCGGCGCGTAGCGCGTAGCGGATTGCCGCGCGACGGGTCGCGCGCAGTCCGGAACGGCACGGCGGCCCGCTTGATGCGGGCCGGTTTCGTTTTTATTGGCGGGGGCGGGAGGGGATAGGGCGCTGAGTATGTGTCGCTGGCCAAGGGTCACGGATCACCGGTCACGGAGTGCGGGCCAAGGGCAACGCGGCACGGATCACGGATCGCCGGTCACGAACCGCGAACCGTGCGTGTTCGACGTTGCGCCCGCGCCGCCGCGTGTGAACATCGACGCCGTCTGCCGGCCTCCGCGTCAGATCGCGCGCCGCAACGCCGAGCGTCGTTCCCACAACGCGGCCGCGACGAACGCCGCGACGCAGCCGACCAGCACGCCGATCAGCGCATTGCTGCCGAGTTGTTCCATCAACGCGCCGGCGACGAGCGGCCCGCCGAAGCTCGCGGCGCTCCACGATGCCGAGACGAGCGAGCTCGCGGTGACGAGCGCCGCGCCGCGGAAGCGCTCGCCGCATGCGACCAGCGACAGCGTGTAGATGCTGCCGGCCGCCGCGCCGAGCACGAACAGCAACGGCCAGCACAGCCACGGGTTCGCGATCACCAACGGCAGCAGCGGCAGGCCCGCGAGCACGATGCAGCCGGCGCCGAGATGCACGCGCTCGCGACCGAGCTTGTCGGCGAGCCAGCCGATCGGGAACTGCATCGCGGTGTCGCCGCACAGCATGATCGACGCGAGCAGCACCGCGGTCGCGCTCGCGACGCCGTGGTCCATCGCGTAGAGCGGCAGCAGCGACAGCGCGAGCGTGTCGAACAGCGCGAAGAAACCGGTGCCGATGATCAGCGCGGGCATGCGCGGCAGCACCGCGAGCCAGCTGTCGTGGGCGGCCTGGCGCGCGTCGTCGCCGGCCAGCGGCGCGCGCCGGATCGTCGCGAGCGTCGGCAATGCAAGCAGGAACAGCGCGCCGCACAGCGCGAAGCGGATGCTGGTGGCGCCCGCGATCTGGCTGACCAGCACGGGCCCGGCCATCTGGAACAGCGTGAAATTGGTCGCATAGATCGCGACCACGCGGCCGCGCGTCGAATCGTCGGCGAGCTGGTTGACCCACGCTTCGCCGATCGTGAACAGCAGCATCAGCGCCGCGCCGCACAATACGCGCAACACGCCCCATACGATCAGGTTCGACGTGAACTGCATCAGCGTGGTGGCCGCGGCGAGCAGCACGACCGACACGACGATCGCGCGGCGCGCGCCCAGGCGCCGCGCGAGCGCGGTGACGAACGGGACGATCGCGAGGCCGCCGAGCGCCTGCGCGGCGGTCAGCATGCCGACCACGTTGGTGCCGTGGCCGGCTTCGGTCAATGCGAGGGCGGTGAGCGGCAGCGTCGCGCCGGTGCCGAGCCCGACCACCGCGACGCTCAGGATCAGCGCGACGAAATCGCGGGAGAGAACGTTTTTCATCGGGCCGGATGCTACACCGCGGACCTTGAAAGGTCCATGAAGGCCGTCATGCGCGCATGGTTGCGCGCGCAACGCAATGCGGCGGCGCCGTGCGGGCGCCGCGTCGCGCGTCATGGCGTCACACGTACCCGGCGGGCGCGCGGGCCGGACGGCGTTCGAGCGACGCCGACCACAGCGTGAGCGCGAGCGCCGCGACCGCCATCGCGACGCCGACCCACGGCAGGCTCACGAGCGGCACGCCGGCGCCGATCGCCGCGCCGCCGAGCCATGCGCCGGTCGCGTTGCCGAGGTTGAACGCGCCCTGATTGAGCGTCGACGCGAGGTTCGGCGCATCGCTCGCGCGGTCGACGATCAGGATCTGCAGCGGCGGCACGATCGCGAACGCGAGCACGCCCCATACGAAGATCGTCGCCAGCGCTGCGAACGGCACGTGCATCGTGCCGGCAAACAGAGCGAGCACGATGCCGATCAGCGCGAGCGTCGCGATCAGCGACGGCATCCGGCGCCAGTCCGCGAGCCGGCCGCCGAGCGTGCCGCCGACGGTCAGGCCGAGCCCGAACAGCAGCAGCACGTAGGTGACCTGGTGTGGCGAGAAGCGCGTCACGTCCTCGAGGATCGGCGTGATGTACGTGAACACGCTGAACAGGCTCGCGGACGCCAGCACGCTGATGCCGAGCACCATCAGCACCTGCGGGTGCCGCAGCACGCCGAACTCGCGCGTGATGCTGGTGTCGGGCATCGCGAGATGCTTCGGCAGGCACACGGCGAGCGCGGCCGCCGCCGCGATGCCGATGCCGGTGACGGCCCAGAACGTCGCGCGCCAGCCGTAGGCCTGACCGAGCGCGGTGCCGAGCGGCACGCCGAGCACGTTCGCGAGCGTGAGGCCGGTGAACATCAGCGCGATCGCCTGCGCGCGCCGGTTCGGCGCGACGAGGCTGCTCGCGACCACCGAGCCGATCCCGAAGAACGCGCCGTGACAGAACGCGGTGACCACGCGCGCGGCCATCAACACCGCATAGCCGGGCGCGAGCGCGCACAGCAGGTTGCCGGTGATGAACAGTCCGATTAGGCCCATCAGCGCGCGCTTGCGCGGCATCTTCGCGGTGACGACCGCGAGGATCGGCGCGCCGATCGTCACGCCAAGCGCGTAGCCCGACACGAGCATCCCGGCAGCCGGGATCGACACGCCGAGGTCGCGCGCGACGTTCGGCAGCAGCCCCATGATCACGAATTCGGTGGTACCGATTCCAAATGCGGCGACGGCGAGGGCGAAAAGGGGCAAGGGCATCGCGATGGGTCAGGGAAAGAGCCGCGGCCGGGATTCGGCGCGGGATGCGCACGACGGCGGGGCGGGGACGTCAGCCGCGATTCTACGTGAGAGAAAACCCGGACGCTCGGGGCCGGAACGTATTGTTTCGCGGGCCATGCGGCAGTGGCTGACGTAACGCTACGGTGGGGGATTTCGATGGCGCGATCGCGGCGGCGCCGGAAGACGTCGCGCTTCCGCAATGCCCGACGCCGCCGCGCTCGGTGCCCACGCCGGTAAGGCGATCATTGCTCCCGCGGCATGTCCGGCGGAGTGTCGGCGGAGTTGACGCACCGTCACGGTTGCGGATTTTGGCAGCCGCGATCGCAGCGGCATTGGGAGACGTTGCGCTACAGCGATGCCCGACGCCGCCGCGCTCGGCGCCTACGCCGGAGCAGTGGTCATTGCTCGCGCGACATGTCCGGCGGAGTATCGGCGGAGCTGACGTACCGCCACGGTGGCGGATTTCGACGGGTGCGATCGCAGCGGCGCAGCACGATGTAGCGATGCCCGACGCCGCCGCGCTCGGCGCCTACGCCGGGGCTGCGATCATTGCCCGCGCGGCATGTCCGGCGGCATGTCGGCGGCGTGATCCTGCGTTGCCGGGCCGTCGCGGGACGGCGTCGATTCGGCACTGGGGTTCGCCTGCGCCGGGGCGTCCCACGTGTTTTCGAACAGGCACGCTTCGATCGGCATCCGCGCGGCCCAGCGCTGCTGCTCGAGCATCGGCTGCGCGTAGAACGCGCCGACGTGCCCGATGCACAGCACCGCGATCGGCTGCGCGCCGGCCGGCATGCCGAGGAGCGTGCGCAGCGCGTCGACGTCGAACAGCGACACCCAGCCCATGCCCAGCCCTTCCGCACGGGCGGCGAGCCACATGTTCTGGATCGCGCAGGCGGCGGACGCGAGATCCATCTCCGGCAGCGTGCGGCGGCCGAACACGTGGCGCTCGCGATCGTCGGTGAGCGCGACGACCAGCAATTCGCCGCATTCGCGCACGCCTTCGACTTTCAGCCGCATGAACTCGTCCTGGCGCTCGCCGAGCGCGTCGGCGGTCGCGCGGCGCTCGGCCTCGACCAGCCCGTGAATCGCGGTGCGCAGCGCGGCGTCGGTGATGCGGATGAAGCGCCACGGCTGCATGAATCCGACGCTCGGCGCGTGATGGGCCGCGCGCAGCAGTCGCGCGAGCGTGGCCGGATCGACCGGCGCCGACGTGAAGTGACGCATGTCGCGCCGTTCGAAAATGGCCCGGTAGACCGCGGCGATGGCGGAGTCGTCGAAACGCATGGGGGAGCGGAAGCAAAGGGAAGTCGGCGCAACGATAGCAGAGCGCGGGCGCCGCGCGTTACATCAGGCGAATGAATGGGTCGGCGCGATGCCGGTGCGGTGGGTGTGGAGCGGAGGCACGCGGAACGCCGCAAGCCGAAAGCCAACCCCGCGCTTCAGCGCCCGCCAGTGACGACGTTGGTCGGCGCGCCCGCGCGCCATGCGTCGATGTTCAGCAGCGTCGTATGTGCGATCTCGGCGAGCGCCTCGCGCGTGAAGAACGCCTGATGCGACGTGACGATCACGTTCGGGAAGGTCAGCAGCCGCGCGAGCACGTCGTCCTGCAGCGGCAGGTCCGAGTGATCCTCGAAGAACAGGCCGCTTTCCTCCTCGTACACGTCGAGCCCGAGATGACCGAGCTGGCCGCTCTTGAGCGCCTCGACCAGCGCCTGCGCATCGACCAGCCCGCCGCGCCCGGTATTGATCAGCATCGCGCCGTGCTTCATGCGCGCGAGCGTCTGCGCGTTGATCAGATGATGCGTCGACGGCAGCAGCGGGCAATGCAGGCTCACGATGTCCGATTGATGCAGCAGCTCGTCGAGTTCGACGTAGCGCGCGCCGAACGCGATCAGCTCGTCGTCGTGAGGCGGCAGCGAATGCGCGAGCACGCGCATCCCGAAGCCCATCATGATCTTGGCGAACACGCTGCCGATCAGCCCCGTGCCGACCACGCCGACGGTCTTGCCGTGCAGGTCGAAGCCGAGCAGCCCGTTCAGCGAGAAGTCGCCCTCGCGCGTGCGCGCAACGGCGCGCGGCAGCCGGCGGTTGAGCGCGAGGATCAGCGCGACCGCGTGCTCGGCGACCGCGTGCGGCGAATATGCGGGCACGCGCACGACCGCGATGCCGAGCCGCTCGGCAGCCGCGAGGTCGACGTGGTTGAAGCCGGCCGAGCGCAGCGCGATCAGGCGCGTGCCGCCGTCAGCGAGCCGCTGCAGCACCGCCGCATCGACGGTGTCGTTGACGAACGGACAGACGACGTCGTAACCGTGCGCGAGGATCGCGGTCTCCGCATCGAGGTGTGACGGCTGAAAGTGCAGCCGATAGCCGAACTGGCGGTTTGCGGCGGTAAACGACTCTTCGTCGTACTGCCGGCTGCTGAACAGGATCACACGCACGCTGCACCTCCGATGGCTGACGCGTGCAGTTTACTGCAGGCCAGCCGGCCGCCCAGCGACGAGATCGGCGCGCTCGGGGGTGCGCAGGAAGCCGTATTCGGAGCGCTCCTGCGCCGCCTGCTGCCCGAAATGCTCGAGCGCATGTTCGACGAAGCTGCGCGTGCGGGCCGGCACGTACTGGCGATTCGGATAGACGAGCGACAGCTGCGCATCCGGATCGTCGATCCGATAGCCGGGCAGCAGCCGCACCAGCGTGCCGGCGGCGAGCGCGTCGGCGACGCACGACTCGGGCAGCACCGCGATGCCCGAGCCGGCGAGGGCCGCCGCGTGCACGAGCGCGAGCTGGTTGACGGTGCACGCCGGGCGCACCGTGACCGAATGCGCGGCGCCGTCGTGGCCGACCAGCCGCCACGCGGGCGCATGCTGATGCGGCGCGAGCGCGACCCAGTCGTGACCGGGCAGGTCGTCGGGCGCGCGCGGCTCGCCGCGCCGTTCCAGATACGCGGGCGCCGCGCACGCGACGAACGGGTTCGGCGCGAGGGTGTGACCGATCAGCGTCGGATTGCCGTCGAGCCGGTCGCCGGTGACGATGCCGACGTCGTAGCCCGAATCGAGCACGTCGAGCGGCCCGTCGGCGACGGTCAGCTGCACGCGCAGTTCGGGATAGCGGTGCCGGAAACCGCTGACGAGCGGCGTCAGCGTGAGCGGCGACAGCAGACCCGACGCGACGACGCGCAGCGTGCCGGCCGGCTCGCGCACCGCGTGCGCGACGGACGCCTCGAGATGATCGAACTCCTCGAGCAGCGCACGGCAGCCGTCGAGGTAGCGCAGCCCGGCTTCGGTCAACGACAGGTTGCGCGTGGTGCGGTGGATCAACCGCGTGTTCAGATGGGACTCGAGCATCGCGATCGAACGCGTGACGAGTGCATTGGACACGCCTAGATGGTGCGCCGCGCGCCGGAAACTCTGCTGCTCGGCAACGCAGACGAACACTCGCATGGTCTGAATCTGGTTCATGTCTCGCGTATTTCTGGCCCGGTGGATTGATTTTGCTTGGAATTTTTCGTCGCGCGACCGGGATTGCCGGTGTGCGTCGTCCGATTTTCGTTCGTATCGAAAAAGCGGCTCTCGATTCCGCAGACGATTGTTCATTACGAAGGCGATATCCGTCAACCTGAGAAAATGGGCGGGTTGCGGAAAATCGAAATCGCGGCTATCGGATTTACGCGGCGGTCTCGTTGGTTTCCCGGCAGTATTGAAACCGGTAGTTCGGTATCTGAATGTTGCTCAGCAAAATCAATGATTTATCGGTTTTGTACGATGCTTCGCAGCGGTAATTTTCGAACTCTGTCACTAATAGATGCCGCGATAATCGATGTTTTTTCGGCGTATCGGCATTTGGTGGATCCATTCGGTCCGCGCGGTTTTTATCCTGATGCGGCGTATTTCCGACTAATTGGGTCGTCTATTACTGAAGCGGGCGCATCCGCACGCACTGCAATATGGCCGGGAAAATCGCCTGTACCGGGCCGCGGCGGGGCCGCCGGCGCGCGCGCCTCTTGCGCGCGGGCGCGGAACACGGAATCATCGATCGATCCGCCATGCCCTGTGGCGGGCGACGCTCGTGCGTCTTTCTTCATCTTTTTTGCCAGCCATGTCCCTCGACCATTCGCCGATTCCCTGTCCCGTCGTCGTGCCGCTCGACGCGATCCTGCCCGAAGAACCGCTGCTGATGATGGGCGCCGGCCCGGTGCCGATCCCGGCCGCGGTCGCGAAGGCGAACACGATCGTGATCAACCACCTCGGCGCGACGATGGCGAAGATCATCGAGCAGGTGAAGGAGATGGCGCGCTACGTGTTCCAGACCCGCACGAAGTGGGTGCTCGGCGTCGCCGGCCCCGGCTCCGCCGCGATGGAAATGGCGATTTCCAACCTCGCCTGGCGCGGCACGCGCGTGCTGTCGATCCGCAACGGCTTCTTCAGCGCCCGCATGGCCGAGATGGCCACGCGCGTCGGCGCCGACGTCGCGACGCTCGAAGTGGCCGACCGCTCGGTCGCGAGCCTCGAGGAGATCGCCGACGCGATCGCGCGCGAACGCCCCGAGATCGTCACGATCGTGCAGGGCGAGACGTCGAACACCGTGTGGAACCGCGACCTGCGCGAGATCGCGGCGCTCGCGAAGGCGGCCGGCGCGCTGGTGGTCGTCGACGCGGTGTGCACGCTGTCGACGATGCCGCTCGAGATGGACGCATGGGGCATCGACGCGGTCATCACGGGCGGCCAGAAGGGGCTGTCGTCGATTCCCGGCGTGTCGCTGATCGCGTTCTCCGACGCCGCGTGGGACCGGATGAAGCAGCGTCCGGAACCGAACGCGCACTGGTGCCTCGACATGGCGCTCGCGGAAAACTTCTGGCACAACGCGGGCTACCACTACACCGCGCCGGTGTCGGGCGTGCTCGCGCTGCACGAGGCGCTGCGCCTCGTGTGCGCGGAAACGCTCGAGAGCCGTTTCGCGCGCCATCTGCGCTGCACGCTGGCGCTGCAGGCCGGCATCGAGGCGATGGGCCTCGAACTCTACACGCCGAAGGAATGCCGTCTCAATTCGGTGGTCGGCATCGAGACGCCGGCCGGGCTCACGCCCGGAATGGTCTGCGGCCACATCTCGAAGCAATATCAGGTCGAGATCTCCGGCTCGTTCGGCTTGCCGATCGTGCGGATCGGCCAGATGGGCGAGCAGTGCCGCGAACACAACCTGTTCCGCACGCTGCATGCGTTCGGCCGGACGATGGTCGATCTGAAGGTGCCGGTCGACCTGCCCGCAGGCGTTGCCGCGCTCGAGCAGGAACTGTCGCGGCGCGGCACGTAAGCGCGGCCGGCGGCGCGGCGCCGAGCGCGGCGCTCAGCCGCCCCGCATCGCGCGCCGGTACGCGTTCGGCGTCGTCCCGTGCGCGTCGCGAAAGCGGTGGCTGAAATGGGCGGCGTTCGCGTAGCCGCACTCGGCGGCGACCTGCGCGAGCGGCAGCGCCGTCGTGCGCAGCAGCAGGCGCGCGCGGGCCAGCCGCTGCTCGGCCACCCAGGCGTGCGGCGCGCGGCCGAACGACAGCCGGAACATCCGCGAAAAGTGATATTCGGACAGCGCGGCGACGTTCGCGAGTTCGCCGAGCGTGAGCGGCTGCGACAGGTAGCTGTCGATATAGTCGCGCACGCGCCGGCGCACGGCGGGCGCCAGGCCGCCGCGCAACGGCGCGTCGGCGCGCGCGGCGCCCTGGCCGCGCAACAGCAGGCTCAGCACGTCGTGCGCGGCCTCGTTCACGCGCAGTCGCCCGTCCGCATCGTCCCAGCGCTCCAGGGCGAGCGAACGGAACTGCGCGGCGACGCGCGCATCCTCGAAATAGGTGCGGTCGGCGAGTTTCAGTTCGCGCGGTTCGCGGTCGAGCTCGCGGATCGCGCGCTGCGTGAAGTGCTCGGGCAGAAAGTACAGGTGGATGAAGTGCATCTCGCCGCGCACCCACCAGCGCGATTCATGGTCGCCCGGCAGCGTGCACAGCAGGCTCGGTGCGCCGTAGCGCGGCACGCGCTCGCGCTCGGTCCGGTAGCCGCCGTCGAGATAGCACGACAGCGTGTGGTGGCCGGGCTGTTCGTAGACCGTCTCGCTTTCGTCGGTGATGCGCGTCCATTCGGCGATCGCGAGGTGGTCGCCGAGCCACGTGAAGCGCTCGAGCGTCGCGTTCGCGTCGGCGAGCGTGCGGCACACCGACTGCAGCCCGAACGGCATCGTGTCGCCCGCGAGGGCGGCGGCGTGGTCGACGGGCGGAGCGTACAGGGGCGAACTCATGGTGCGACGAGTATAAGCGCGCGCACCGCGTGCCGTGCGCCGGAGCGAAAAAGACCGCAAATCCGGACAATGCATGCGCGCGGCGCGGCCGCATAGTCGGAATCCGTTCCACTCGTTCCGCTGCGTTGCCGCCATGAATCTGTCGCTTTACTTCATCACCGTGCTGATCTGGGGCACCACCTGGATCGCGATCAAATGGCAGCTGGGTGCCGTGCCGCCGCCCGTGTCGATCGCATGGCGCTTCTGGCTCGCCGCCGCCGTGCTGTTCGCGCTGCTGCGCCTGATGCGCCGGCCGGTGCGTCCGCCGCGCGAAGCGTGGCGTTATCTCGTCGCACAGGGCGTCGCGCTGTTCTGCCTGAATTTCCTGTGCTTCTACTATTCGGAGCAGGTCGTGCCGAGCGGACTCGTCGCGGTGATCTTCTCGACCGCGCCGCTGCTGAATTCGATCAACGGGCGCGTCTTCATGGGGCGGCCGCTGCGGCCGTCCGCGATCGCCGGCGCGCTGCTCGGGCTGACCGGCATCGCATGCCTGTTCTGGCAGCAGATGGCCGGGCATCTGGACGACCACGCGACGTGGATCGGTCTGGCGATCGCGTTCGCGGGCACGATGTGCTTCTCGGCCGGCAACCTGCTGTCGAGCCGGATGCAGGCGATGGGGCTGCACCCGCTCGCGACCAACGGCTGGGCGATGCTGATCGGCGCGGCGATCCTGACGGTCGGCAGCGCCGCGGCCGGATTGCCGTTCGCGCTCGATCCGAGCCCGCGCTATCTCGGCGCGCTCGTCTACCTGGCCGTGCCGGGCTCGGTGATCGGCTTCACCGCGTACCTGACGCTGGTCGGCCGGATCGGGCCGGAGCGCGCCGCGTACTGCACGGTGCTGTTCCCGATCGTCGCGCTGGCCGTGTCGACGGTATTCGAGGGTTATCAGTGGTCGCCGCTCGCCGTGGTGGGGCTGCTGCTCGTGGTGGCCGGCAATCTGGTGGCGTTCGATCTGACGCGCCGGCTGTTTCTGCGCACCGCGTGACGGCTGCGCTGAATGAAAGGCGCCCCGCGCGAAGCGGGTTGAGGGCTGGTTCGCGCCGTGGGCGGAAGATGGTTGCTCGGCATGCAGATGGGGTCGGCCTGTTGGCCTGTCGGGCCGCCAGCCCGATGACGGCCTGATGGGCCGTTAGCCCGAAAGCCGTACAGCCTGATGGCCCGAGAGCCCGAGAGCCCGAGAGCCCGAGAGCCCGAGAGCCCAAAAGCCCAAAAGCCCAAAAGCCCCACGACCCGACTGCCGCCGTTGGCCCAGCCCCGGCGGCTAGTCCGCCGGGGCTGGGCCAACGGCCCACCAGCTAGCTCGACAGCCGCCCGCCGTACCGCCCCTCAAGCCGCCGCGCCGCTCCCCGCCACGCGCGCCTGCCGCTGATACAGCACCATCGACAGCGCGACGCCCGCTGCGGCGGCCGCCGCAGCGAACAGGAACACCTGCGGATAACCGAATGCGCCGGCGATGTAGCCGGCGAGCGGGCCGGTGATCCCGAGCGACAGGTCGAGGAACACCGAATACGCGGACAGCGCCGCGCCGCGGCTCGCCGGCGGCACCAGCGCGACGGCCTCCACGCCGAGCGCCGGGAAGATCAGCGCGAAGCCGAACCCGGTGAGCGCCGCACCGACGAGCGCGACGTGCGGCACCGGCGCGAGCCACAGCAGCAGGAGGCCCGAGGATTCGAACGCGAACGACACGATCGCGACGCGGAAGCCGCCGTAAGTCTTGATCATGTTCGCGAACAGCAGGCGCGCGCCGATGAACAGCGTGCCGAACACGGTCAACGAGAGCGCCGCGTTGGGCCAATGGCGCGCCGCGTAGTAGAGCGTGACGAAGGTCGCGATCGAACCGAAGCCGGCCGAACCGAGCGCGAGACCGAGGCCGTGCGGCAGCACGCGCGTGAACACGCTCGCGTACGACATCCGTTCGCCGTGCACGAGCGGCACGGCGTCGATCAGGCGGGCCAGATAGAAGCCGGCCGCCGCGAGGGCGATCACGAGCACGCCGATCAACGCCGGATTGAGCGCGTGCGCGATCGCGACGCCGACCGGCGCGCCGAGCGCGAGCGCGCCGTAGGTCGCGATGCCGTTCCACGAGATCACCTTCGCGTTGTGCGCGATGCCGACCCGGCCGATGCCCCACAGGATCGCGCCGGTGCCGCACAGGCTTTCGCCGACGCCGAGCACGAGCCGGCTGCCGATCAGCAGCACGAGGCTCGCGGCCGGCCAGCGCGCGAGCAGCAGCGCCACCAGCAGCAGCACGCCCGACACGCCGCAGCCGATCAGCCCGCGCAGCACCGTCTGCTTCGGCCCCAGCGTATCCGCGAAGCGCCCGGCGAGCGGACGCGACGCGAGCGTCGCGAAATACTGGACGCTGATCGCGGCGCCCGCGACGATCGCGGAATAGCCGAGATCGTCGTGGACGAAGCCCGGCAGCACCGCGAGCGGCAGCCCGATGGTCAGATAGCAGACGAACGTGAAGCAGACGACGGACACGATTTGCAGCGTGACGGCGAGCCCGCTGCGCGGCGGTGTGGCGGAATCGGTGGACATGGGGTCGGATTAGATGAACGAAGCGCGACGACGATCGAGGCAGATGCAGCCAAACAACGGAATCCGGATTTTCCCATGGAACCGGTTTTCCCGCAGGTACTACTTAGTTAATCGTGACCCCGTTTTCGCTCTGCAACGGACCCGGCGAAAACAGCCAGAGGCGCACCGGCACGCCAGCCTGCGCCACGCGCGACGCGCATGCCGCGCAGCTGGCGGCCCCGCCGCCCACATATCGCGGCCGTGATATGAGCCGCATGCGCGTTCGGCTATGGGTTGCGAAATTTGACGGTGATAGCGTGCAAACTGTCAGAGAAACGTCGGTCGTGCGCTGAGCGCCGGCCGCCTTGCCCCCACTTGAACAACGATTGAGACATGAGTGAGCCGATCCGCTTCTACCATCGTCACGCGGTCCGCGAAGTCAGCGGCGCGAACGTCACCCGCACCGTGCTGCAGTATCTGCGCGAGGATGCGCACTGCACCGGCACCAAGGAAGGCTGCGCGGAAGGCGACTGCGGCGCGTGCACGGTCGTCGTCGGCGAGCTGACCGACGCGGGCGCGGTGGCGTTCAAGGCCGTCAACGCGTGCATCCAGTTCCTGCCGACGCTCGACGGCAAGGCGCTGCTGACGGTCGAGGACCTGCGCCGGCCGGACGGCTCGCTGCATCCGGTGCAACAGGCGATGGTCGATTGCCACGGGTCGCAATGCGGTTTCTGCACGCCGGGCTTCGTGATGTCGATGTGGGCGCTGTACGAGCAGCACGGCCATGAGCGCTGCGGCAGCGCAGCTTCGAACGCATCGTGCGTAGAGAGCGTCGCCGGCGCGCCGAGCGTGCCGTCCCGCACCGAGATCGCCGATGCGCTGACCGGCAACCTGTGCCGCTGCACCGGCTACCGGCCGATCATCGACGCGGCGGTGCGGATGTTCGACGCGAGCGGCGAACGCACGCCGGCGCAGGACTCGCCGGTCGACGCGGTCGCGCTCGCGCGCACGCTGGCGTCGCTGCGGCGCGAGCGCACGTTCGAATACGCGGCCGCCGACGGCGCGCGCTTCGCCGCGCCGCGCACGCTCGACGCGCTGGCCGCGCTGAAGGCCGAGCGCCCCGACGCGCGGCTGTTGGCCGGCAGCACCGACATCGGCCTGTGGGTGACCAAGCAGATGCGTCGCCTCGACGACCTGATCTACGTCGGCCAGGTCGCCGAGCTGCAGCGGATCGTGCACGGCGACGACTGGATCGAGATCGGCGCGGGCGTGACGGTCGAGCGCGCGTACGCGGCGCTCGCCGGCACGTATCCGGAGCTGACCGAAATGTGGAAGCGCTTCGCGTCGCTGCCGATCCGCAACGCGGGCACGCTCGGCGGCAACGTCGCGAACGGCTCGCCGATCGGCGACTCGATGCCGGGGCTGATCGCGCTCGGCGCGCGCGTCGTGCTGCGCGGCGGCGACACCGTGCGCGAGCTGCCGCTCGACGCGCTGTACACCGGCTATCAGCAGAAGGACATGGCGCCGCACGAATTCGTCGTCGCGCTGAAGGTGCCGACCCGCAGCGGCGCGCGCGCGGCGCTGCAGTTCCGCACCTACAAGCTGTCGAAGCGGTTCGACTCCGACATTTCGGCGGTGTGCGCGGCGTTCGCGTTCATCGCGGACGGCGACACGATCCGCGAGCCGCGCATCGCATTCGGCGGGATGGCCGCGACGCCGAAGCGCGCGCCGCACACGGAGGCGGTGCTCGACGGCGCGCCGTGGCACGAAGCCACCGCGCAGGCCGCGATGCAGGCGCTCGAGCGCGACTACCAGCCGCTCACCGATATGCGCGCGACCAGCGCCTATCGCGTCGATGCCGCGAAGAACCTGCTGTACCGGTTCTGGCTCGAGACGCGGATGCACGACCCGCTGCCGGCGCACGCGTTGAACGTGCGCGAAGTGGCCGCCGAAACCGGCGCCGAAGCGGCCGATGGCGCGGCGCGCGTCTGAAGACGGAGAACCCCGAACATGAACCAGCAAGCAGAACCGTTCCTGAGCGCGCTCGATGCGCAGACCGACGGCGCGCAGGTCCACGTGTCGCGCGTGCACGAATCCGCGCACCTGCACGTGAGCGGCCGCGCCACTTACACCGACGACATCCCGCTCGTCGCCGGCACGCTGCACGCGGCGCTCGGCCTGTCCGCGAAGCCGCACGCGAAGATCGTGTCGATGAACTTCGACGCGGTGCGCGCGACGCCCGGCGTCGTCGCCGTGTTCACGGCCGCCGACATTCCGGGCGTCAACGACTGCGGGCCGATCGTCCACGACGACCCGGTGCTCGCCGACGGCGTCGTGCAGTTCGTCGGCCAGCCGATGTTCATCGTCGTCGCCACGTCGCACGACATCGCGCGGCTCGCCGCGCGCCGCGCGCAGGTCGACTACGAAGAGCTGCCCGCGATCCTCACCGCGCAGGACGCGCGCAACGCCGAGTCGTACGTCATCCCGCCGCTGAAGCTCGCGCGCGGCGACGCGCCCGCGCGGCTCGCGGCGGCCGCGCATCGCGAGTCCGGCGAGATGTATCTCGGCGGGCAGGAGCAGTTCTATCTGGAAGGGCAGATCGCCTACGCGGTGCCGAAGGACGACGACGGCATGCACGTGTACTGCTCGACGCAGCATCCGAGCGAGATGCAGCACCTGGTCGCGCACGTGCTCGGCGTCGCGTCGCACGACGTGCTGGTCGAATGCCGCCGGATGGGCGGCGGGTTCGGCGGCAAGGAATCGCAGTCGGGCCTGTTCGCGTGCTGCGCCGCGCTCGCCGCATGGAAGCTGCTGTGCCCGGTGAAGCTGCGTCCCGATCGCGACGACGACATGATGATCACCGGCAAGCGGCACGACTTTCATTACCGCTTCGACGTCGGCTACGACGACGACGGCCGCATCGACGGCGTCGCGCTCGACATGACGTCGCGCTGCGGCTTCTCGGCCGACCTGTCGGGCCCGGTGATGACGCGCGCGGTGTGCCACTTCGACAACGCGTACTGGCTCGGCGACGTGGCCATCGCCGGCTACTGCGGCAAGACCAACACGCAGTCGAACACCGCGTTCCGTGGCTTCGGCGGCCCCCAGGGCGCGTTCGCGATCGAGTACATCCTCGACGACATCGCGCGCGCGCTCGGCCGCGATCCGCTCGACGTGCGCTACGCGAACCTGTACGGCAAGACCGAGCGCAACGTGACGCCGTACGGGCAGACCGTCGAGGACAACGTGCTGCACGAATTGCTCGGTGAGCTCGAGGCGACGAGCGGCTATCGCGCGCGCCGCGCGGCCGTCAGGGAATTCAACGCGCGCAACGCGGTGCTGAAGAAGGGCATCGCGCTCACGCCGGTGAAGTTCGGCATCGCGTTCAACGTGACGCATTTCAACCAGGCCGGCGCGCTGGTGCACATCTACACCGACGGCTCGGTGCTCGTGAACCACGGCGGCACGGAGATGGGGCAGGGGCTCAACACGAAGGTCGCGCAGGTGGTCGCGCACGAGCTCGGCATCCGCTTCGACCGGATTCGCGTGACCGCGACCGACACGAGCAAGGTGGCGAACACGTCGGCTACCGCCGCGTCGACGGGCTCCGACCTGAACGGCAAGGCCGCGCAGGATGCCGCGCGCCAGCTGCGCGAGCGGCTCGCGGCGTTCGCGGCGAAGCGGTTCGGCGACGGCAGCGTCGCGGCGGCCGACGTGAAGTTCGGCAACGACGTGGTGTGGGTCGGCGCGACCAGCGTGCCGTTCGCCGACGTGGTCGCGAGCGCGTATCTGGCGCGCGTGCAGCTGTGGTCCGACGGCTTCTACGCGACGCCGAAGCTGTACTGGGACCAGTCGAAGCTGCAGGGCCGGCCGTTCTACTACTACTCGTACGGCGCGGCCGTGTCGGAGGTCGTGATCGACACGCTGACGGGCGAAATGCGCACGCTGCGCGTGGACGCGCTGCACGACGTCGGCGCCTCGCTCAATCCCGCGCTCGACATCGGCCAGGTCGAAGGCGCGTTCATCCAGGGGATGGGCTGGCTCACGACCGAGGAGCTGTGGTGGAACGCGGGCGGCAAGCTGATGACGCACGCGCCGTCCACGTACAAGATCCCGACCGTCAACGACACGCCGCCCGCGTTCAACGTGCGGCTGTTCCGCAACCGCAACGTCGAGGACAGCATTCACCGCTCGAAGGCCGTCGGCGAGCCGCCGCTGCTGCTGCCGTTCTCGGTGTTCTTCGCGGTGCGCGACGCGATCGCCGCGGTCGGCGACTACCGCGTGAACCCGCCGCTCGACGCGCCGGCGACCGGCGAGGCGATCCTGCGCGCGGTGCACGCGGTGCGTGCGGCGAGCGCCGCGCGGGCAGGGTGAGATGATGCATCGCCTCTTCACGCTCGCTTCTTGCGCCGGCTTCCGCCCGGCGCTCGGCGTCGTCGGGACGGCCCGGCGGAGGCCGGCATGAACGGCCGCGCTCGTTCGCCGCATGGCGCGGCGCAGGCGCCCGCCGTCCAATGCGACGACGGCGCGTGCGGCAGCGCGCCGTCGCAGCTGCCGCCGTTCGCGCGCGGCACCGGCCAGCGCAATCGCGCAACCGCGGCGCCGCCGCCGATGCACATCGTGCTGTTCGGCGCGGGGCACGTGGGGCATGCGCTCGTCACGCTGCTCGGCGCGCTGCCGTGCGTCGTGCAGTGGGTCGACACGCGCGACGAGCTGTTTCCCGACGAATGTCCGCCGAACGTGCAGCCGGAGCCGACCGACACGCCGGAAGCGGTGGTCGATGCGGCGCCCGCGGGCGCGTACTTCCTCGTGATGACGCACAACCACGCGCTCGACTTCGCGCTCGCCGCGCAGATCATGCGGCGGCACGACTTCGCGTATTTCGGCATGATCGGCTCGCGTACCAAGCGCGTGAAGTTCGAGCGCCGGCTCGTCGCGCGCGGCGTCGATGCGGTGCGGCTCGCGGAGATGGTGTGTCCGATCGGCGTGGCCGGCATCGTCGACAAGGCGCCGGGCGCGATCGCGGTGGCCGTGTGCGCGGAGTTGTTGCAGGTGCGCTCGAAGGTACCCGCGCGCCGTTCGCCGAACCATCGTGAAAGCGCCGGTAGTGTGGAGTAAGCGGCGGCGGCTCTGAACGGCCGAGCATGCGATGCCGTGCTGGCGTCGTGCGAAGACTTTGCCGCCTTGCACGATCGGCCAATCTGTTGGATTTATGCGGGCGCATCCGTTCGGATGGATCACCCGAGGCCGTCACTCCGGAAGCGTCATCGTTGCTTGACCGCGGCTTCGGCCGAAACCGTCCGTGTTGGAGCCGTTATTTCCAAGGCGGCCGTGACGGTCACGTGCTGAGGCATTCGACGAATGCCACCCTGAAAGGCGATCAGTGCTTGCAGCTTCCGCGAAGAGTGCTAGCATTGATATCAACTCGGATGTGGAGGTGAAGCATGGCAACTCTTCTGGTGAGAAATGTGGACGAGGAACTCGTCCAAAGCCTGCGCGAGCGGGCCGCAGCCAACGGGCGCAGTGCGGAGGCCGAGCATCGAGAGATCCTGGCAAAGGCGCTGCGCGCGCCGCAGCGCAAGACGTTCGCGCAGGTGTTGATGAGTATCCCGAACGTCGGAACCGATGCCGATTTTGCGCGCGTGGATGACGGCGAGGCAGCGAATGTTTTTGGTTGATACCAACGTCATCAGCGAAGTACGGAAGCGGGAGCGAGCAGATAAAGGTGTGATGGCGTTTTTCCGCAAGGCCGCGCAGGACGATGCCGATCTGTACCTTTCCGTGGTGACGGTTGGCGAACTGCGGCGCGGTGTGGAAATCATCCGTCACCGTGGCGACAAGTCCCAGGCGACGCGCCTTGAAAACTGGCTCGATGGCGTACTTCGGGAGTTTGCGTCGAACATTCTGGCGGTGGACGAAGAGATCGGGCAGTTGTGGGGACGCCTGCGCGTCCCGCATCCCGAGCACTCGCTCGACAAGTTGATCGCGGCAACGGCGTTGATCCACGACCTGATCGTCGTGACGCGGAACGTCGATGATTTCGCCGGAACGGGCGCACGCGTTCTGAACCCATTCGAAAGCTGATACCCAACGCCGGAGAAAGCGGAGCGCTGAGCGGTTGTTGCATGCGGTAACGACGCCAGCCGCGCACGCATTCGTCTACACTCCGCAGATCGTGCGGCACCGGGCCGCGCGTTTTTCCCTGCACACCGCATGTCCGATCCGCAGATCTATCTCGATGCACTTTCCGCGAGCGTCGTCGCCATCGAGCGCTGGCTGTCCGGCGCCGATTCCGAGCCCGCGGCCGTCGATGCGCTGCTCGCCGATTTCGCCGCCGATTTCACGATGATCATGACCGACGGCCGCGTGTTCGACCACGCGGGCACGCACGCGCTGTTCGCGAAGCTGGGCGGCGCGAAGCCGGGGCTGCGCATCGCGCTGTCGGACGTTCGCGTGCTCGCGGCCGACGCATCGCATGCGGTGCTCACCTATCTGGAATCGCAGCACGCGGCGTCGGGTGCGTTGCCCGCACGGCGCGCGACCGCTGTGTTCCGGCGCGATGCCACGGGCGCGGTGCGCTGGACGCATCTGCAGGAAACCTTCTGCACGGCCTGAACGCCGGCGCGGCCCCGAACCGGAACGCGAGTGAGCTGATTCAGCGCTTGCGCACGCGCGCCGCGGTCAGTTCGTCGGACACGCTTTGCATCAGCGCGCACAGCCACGCGATGTCGGTCGGGCGATCGGGTTGCGGATGCGTGAGCAGATAGCTCCTGATACGCGGAAACGGCACGGGCGGTTCGACCACGACGAGCGGCAGCAACTGCGCGTAGTGCGTCGCGAAGCGGCGCGTCGTCGTGAAGATCAGGTCCGCCTGCAGCAGCACCTGCGGCACGATGCCGAAGTACGGCAGCGTCGTCACGACGCGGCGCGTGAGCTGCGCACGCGCGAGACCGATCTCGATCGCATTGCGCTTGTCGCCGGTGTAGGGCGTCGGCGCGACGTGCGCGGCCGCGGCATACGCATCGCGCGTGAGCGGCTCATGTGCGAGCGGATGGGCCGCGCGCATCAGGCACACGATCGTGTCGGAGAAGAGGTCCTGGCGCGCGAAGCGCGGGTCGGGCTTCGGCCAGTTGCCGATCACGAGATCGAGCGCGCCCGTTTCGAGCGCGCCCGCATGATCGAGCGCGGGGTTCAGCGAGTCGATTTCCAGATGCGCATGCGGGGCCGCGTCGCGAAAGCGCGCGATCAGCGTCGGCATGAAGAAATCGTTCAGATAGTCGGGCGCGGCGACGCGGAACGTGCGGCGCGCCGACGACGGCTCGAAGTCGCCGTGCGGCGTCGCGATGAAGTCGACCTCGCGCAGCGCGCGCGACGCCGCGCCGAGCAGCGACGCGCCGTACTCGGTCGGCACCATGCCCGACTTGCCGCGCACGAGAATCGGATCGTTCAGCGTTTCGCGCAGCTTGCGCAGCGCGGTGCTGATCGCGGGCTGGGTCTGGTTCAGCCGCAGCGCGGCCTGCGTGACGCTGCGCTCGAGCAGCAGCGTACGCAATACGCGCACGAGCCAGATGTCGAGCGAGGCGGTGCGGTCGTCTTCCATCGATGCAGGGTTGTGCGGGCGAAGCGTAACCTTACCGCAGCCGCCCGCGCGCGGGCGTGATACCGGGCATCACGCGCGGCCCTTCGGCAGCGTGCTGATCCGCTTGACCTCGCCCGACTCGAGCCAGTTCGGCGTGCGTGCGCAGTACAGCACCATCGGCAGTGCATCCTCGCCCCAGAACAGCTGCTGGTTCATCCAGAAGGTCGGCACGCCGAACACGCCGAGCGCGATCGCCTCGTCGGTGTTGCGGCGCAGCTGCGCGCTCGTTTCCTCGAATTCGATCAACTCGTCGCCGTGCCCGACGCCGACGCGCTCGCACAGCGCGGCGAATCCCGCGGGCGTCGACGGATCGTTGCCGTCGTGCCAGATGAAACGGAACATCTCGAGCACGGTGCCGATGTCGGCGCGCATCGCGATCGCGAGGCGCAGCGCCTTGTCGGTGTCGAACGGATGCGCCGGCGGCATCTTGAAGCGGATGCCGAGCTGCTCGGCGCGAAACAGCGCGTGGCGGTACGTGAACACGCGCTTGGCCGGCACGTCGGCGCTCGGCCGCTGTCCCCAATGGCGCTGCAGGTCGGGCAGCGCCACGGCGACGGGCTCGAACGGCACGTCGGGCCACTTGTCGTGCTGTTCGAGCAGCAGGTAGGAGAACGGCGACACGAAGTCGTAGAACCAGGCGGGTTGGGCGGTGTCAAGGCCGGTTGTCATGACGATCTCCAGAGGGGTGGGGCGTGCGCGCCTGGCGGCGGCCTTCATGTTACGCGGTGGCGCGCGGATGCGGTAATGATCGCGGATCGGCCGCTCACGCGGAACCCGGAGTCGCCCGAGGGGTTTCGGCAGTCGGCGGCGCGGCGGCCGCGGGCGGCTGCGACGCGTCCGACATGCGCGCGGGCGCGTCGGGCTCGTGCGCACTCAGCCGTTCGCGCACGAAGCCGATGTGCTCGCGCAGCACGTAGAACTGCCCCGCGTACGCGAGCGGCATCTTCATCCGGTTCACGGCTTCCTCGATATCGTCGAGCTCCTCGAGCAGGTGCACGCGTTCGTCGGCCGTGTGCTCGCCGAGCGCGCGGCGCTCGAGCGCGATCAGCGCGCCGTACCAGCGATAGATCCGCGAGCGCACGCGCCAGCCGTACAGCGACGGCACGAGCCGCAGGCCGGGGATCAGCACGACGATCAGCGGCACCACGACCACCAGCAGCCGGTCGACGAGGCTCGCGACCCAGAACGGCAGCCGCCGGTACAGGAAGCTCTTGCCCGACTTGTAGTAGCGCGCCGCGTCGTCGGACAGCGGGAAGCCGCGCGTGATCGCGGACGGGAATTCGCCGGCGTGCTGCAGGATCGTCGCGTGGCCGTGCACTTCGCGCGCGGCCTCGATCAGCAGGTCCGACAGCGCCGGATGCAGCGTGTCGCGTGCGACCAGCTCGATCGTCGGCGCGACCGTGTGGATGTCGCTGGCCGGCAGGTTGCGGCCGAGATCGTAGACGCCCATCGGCAGCGTGATCGCTGTCAGGTACGGGAAGCGGCGCGCGTACGCTTCGGCCTGCGTGAACGAGTACACGTGTACGCCCGGCGCACGGAACAGCTTCGACATCACCGGGATCTGCGTCGAATCGCCGGACAGGAACGCGGCGTCGATCTTGCCGTCGAGCAGCGCGGTCGCGGCGTCCTCGCCGGCGATCGGCAGCAGCTCGGTCGGGCCGCCCGGCACGATGCCGTTCATCTTCAGCAGCGCGAGGCTCAGCTCGCGTGCACCGCTGCCCTGCGGGCCGAGCGCGAGCCGCTTGCCCTTGAAATCGGACAGGCGCGCGACCACCGCGCCGCGATACATGATCGCGAGCGGCACGTAGCCGATGCTGCCGAGCGATACCAGTTGCTCGTCGCGTTCCTTCGAACCGATGCCGCTCTGCACGAAGCCGACGTCGACCGGTGCGTTCGGGTCGGACAGCCGCGCGAGGTTCTGCGCGGAGCCCTCGGACGCTTCGACGTCGAGCGTGATGCCGTTCTTCGCGAGGATCGCCTTGTATTTCTGCGCGGCGTTCCAGTACGTGCTGCCGGGCGGCCCGGCCGAAATCACGAGCGTGGACGGCGGCGCGGGCTGGATCAGCTTGACCGCGAGCCACACGGCCGCCGCCGCGAGCAGCACGGTGGGGCCGATCGACAGCGCGAGGTCGCGCCACGACACCGCGACGAAGCGGGCGAGGATGCGGCGGGGTGGACGCGGGCTGGCAGGCTTCATGGAAATCGACAGATGACACGGCCGTGACGCATCGATGACGAGCGGCGCCAACGATGCGGGTTCAGCCGGCGATGGTACCTGGTTTCGCGTCGTTGGCGCGAGTGGGGGTTGTGCGCCGGTTGTGCGCCGTGCGGGGGCCGGAGATTTTGCCCGCCGGCGTCGCTGGGCCGGCTTCGCGCGCTCGCGCGTCAAAGTCTTTGCGCTTCCGCGGGCGCTGGATTACATTGTGCGTCGCAGCCGCGACCGATTCGCGCGCGACCCGGCACCCAACGAGACCGGGCGCGTCCGGCCGGCGGCTGTCCGGCCCGGCCGGCCCGCATTTGCGTGCGCCGGCCGCCGGCCCGTGTCGCCTCTCTCGCATCGCCGTGGAAATCATCGGCCGTCCCGCCCCTTCGCGCGCGGGCCGGCTGCCTTTGGGGGTATCCGGCCGTACTGTGCACGGCCGTTCCGAAGTCACAAGGAGATAGCATGAAGTCGATCGTGTTGAGAGCGTTGGGTGTTGCGGCCGTGGCGGCCTGTCTGACGGGCAGCGTGTACGCGCAGTCGAGCGATGCGGCGGCCACCGAGGCGGCGGCGAGCTCGCCGAAGGCCGCGGCCAAGACCGCGAAGAAGGCGAACCGCAAGCTCGGCTACGCGGTGCGCAAGGCCATTACGAAGGCAGGCGGCGTCGACGTGGCGAACCTGGTCGTCCGCTCGAAGGGCGGCGCGATCACGCTGGAGGGCACCGTGCCCGACCAGGCACAGATCGACAAGGCGGAAGAGGCAGCGAAAAGCGTACACGGCGTGACGTCGGTCACGAACAAGCTGACGGTCCAGCAGCAATAATGCGGGGCGGCGGCGCGCGAGCGCGCCGCAAGCGCCTGCTTTCCGGCGGGCCCCGGCGTGCCGGGGCCCGTTTGCGCTTCAGGGCCGTGCGCCGCGCACGACGCGGCGGCCGGCCGATAACGATATCGATATCGACACTGAGAGGGCGGCAATGGACACGCACGGGTGGGGTAGTCGAATTCTTGTCGGCGCGGCGCTCGCCGCACTCACGATGCTGGGCGCCTGCAACGGCGACGAGACGGCCGAGCGCAACCAGCTGCCCGTGTTCGTGTCGGGCTCGGTGCGCACGACCGCGTACGACGGCGCGAGCGACGACCTGCTGACGGCCGGCCTCGGCAAGACGGGCCTCGCGTCCGCCGCCGCGCCCGCGTTCGCGGACCCGTCGCGGCCGACCGCCGCCGAGCTGCGCCGCGTCGCGATCTGGTCGAATTACCGCGCGCTCGTCGACATGAGCGCGAACGGCGGATACGGCCGCTTCTGGGGGCCGAACGTCGACCTCGACGGCAACGACACGCTCGGCGAAGGCAAGATCGCCGGCACCGAATATCTCGCGTATGCCGACGACGGCAGCGGCCGCAAGAACGTGACGCTGCTCGTGCAGGTGCCGGCGAGCTTCGATCCCGCGCAGCCGTGCATCGTCACCGCGACGTCGTCGGGCTCGCGCGGCGTGTACGGCGCCATTTCCGCGGCCGGCGAATGGGGCCTCAAGCGCGGCTGCGCGGTCGCATACAACGACAAGGGCGGCGGCAACGGCGCGCAGGAGCTCGGCTCCAACACCGTCACGCTGATCGACGGCACGCTCGCCAACGCGGTGCTGGCCGGCAGCGCGAGCCTGTTTACCGCCAACCTGACGAGCGGCGACCTCGCCGCGTTCAACAGCCGCTTCCCGAACCGCTACGCGTTCAAGCACGCCCATTCGCAGCAGAACCCCGAGCACGACTGGGGCCGCGCGACGCTGCAGTCGGTCGAATTCGCATACTGGGCGCTCAACCAACAGTTCGCGCCGCTCGTCGACGGCTCGCATCGCGGCGTGCGCTACCGCGCGGGCGACATCACGACGATCGCCGCGTCGGTGAGCAACGGCGGCGGCGCGGCGCTCGCGGCGGCCGAACAGGACACGCGCCGCTGGATCACCGCGGTGGTGGTCGGCGAGCCGCAGATCAACGTGCGGATGGCGCCGAACGCCGTCGTGCGCGAAAGCGGCCGGCCGGTGCCGTCGTTCGGCCGGCCGCTGGCCGACTACGCGACGCTCGCGAACCTGCTGGAGCCGTGCGCGGCCGCGTCGGCGTCGCTCGCGGGCGAGCCCTATCTGAGCGCGCTGCCGCTCGCGACCACGCAGTCGATCCGCACGCAGCGCTGCGCGACGCTCGCCGCAGCCGGGCTCGTATCGGGCGCCGATACGCAGAGCCAGGCCGCCGACGCGCTCGCGCAACTGCATGCGGCCGGCTACCTCGCCGATTCGGACCTGCTGCAGGCATCGATGTGGGATTCGCAGGCGATTCCGGCGATCGCGGTCACCTATGCGAACGCGTACACGCGCTCGAGCGTCGCCGACAACCTGTGCAATTTCAGCTTCGCGACGACCAATGCGGCGACCGGCGCGGTGGCGGCGCCTGCCGCGTCGCCGATGCCGGCCGTGTTCGGCCTCGGCAACGGCGTGCCGCCGACGGCCGGCATCAACCTTGTGTTCAACACCGGCGCGGGCGTCGACCACCGGCTCGCGACGCCCGACGCGAGCTTCGCGGGCGCGCTATGCCTGCGTCAGCTGTGGACCAACGGGATGCTCGACATGCCGGCGAACGTCGAGGCCGTGCGCGTGAACGCGAACCTGCAGGGCAAGCCCGCGATCATCGTGCAGGGCCGCAGCGACGCGCTCGTGCCGGTGAACCACGCGTCGCGCGCGTACGTCGCGCAGAACAGCATCAGCGAAGGCGGGCGCAGCCAACTGGTGTTCTACGAGGTGACCAACGGGCAGCACTTCGATGCGTTCCTGCCGGTCGCGGGCTTCGACACGCGCTTCGTGCCGGTCCACTACTACAACGTGCAGGCGCTGAACCTGATGTGGCGGCATCTGAAGAGCGGCGCGCCGCTGCCGCCGTCGCAGGTGATCCGCACGGTGCCGCGCGGCGGCACGCTGGGCGCCGCGCCGGCGCTGACCAGCGCGAACCTGCCGCCGATCTCGACGGCGCCGGGTGCGAACGCGATCGCGGCCGGCGCCGGCGCGATCGACGTGCCGCTCTGACGGCGCGCCGCGCCGCATTCCCCGCAGCCGGATGGTCGTCCGGCTTTTTCTTTTTTGGCGCTGGAAATCGCTTCGGCGTTCACTCCTCATCGACCGGTCCGCGCTGTAACAAATTATTACTTTACGGCCCAAAACCCCGCTTCTATTATTCGCCGAGATTTTCACTTAATTTAATAAATTACCTTATCGGCGATATTTCTTTCCAAATAGTTATTCGATCCTTTCGGTTTTGTTAAATCGGCTCGCATCTCGATTGACCGCTTGTTGCGGTTAATCGGCGTGTCGCCGAAGGGGATTGCTCGTCCATTCCGGGCGACGCGTGCATGGCCGTGCGGGTCAGGCCGGGCAAGTATTTGCCGTTGCATTTCGGCGCGACGCATTGGCGCAGCATGCGCGCGCGGCCGTCGATTATTGAATCGTCGTTCCCGATGGAATTGATTCCATCGTGCATTCGAAATACGGGTGGGGTAAATCGTGCCGGCCGGCAATGGCCGGGGCGGTAAAAAACTCGGAGTGCGTCGCAAAACGAATGCGCTCCCGGTGCGGAGCGTCGGCGCAAATGATCCTTTGCGCCGACGGTATTTATCGTTCTATTCGAGAGGCAATAATGACGACACGGAAGTCCTTGAAAGACGGTTTCGCGCTATTTGGAACGACACTGAGCGTGCCGCTCGCGGCGGCGGCGGCCGCGGCGCTGCTCGTCACCGGCTGCGGCGGCGACGACGGCTCCGGCCCGAGCGCCGCCACCGCGGCGGCCGTGACGGCGGCCAACGGCAGCACGTCCGCCACGACGAATGCCCCGGCCGCCGTGCCCGCGGACCAGCCGTACGTCGACGACGACGTCTACGGCACCGGCCCGGACGATGCGGTCACCGACTCGGCCGAAGGCGCCGCGGTCGTGCATCGCCAGGTCGCGATCGGCGGCAAGACGATCCAGTACACGGCCACGACCGGCCACCTGACGACGATCGATCCGGTCACGTCCGCACCGAACGCGAAGATGTTCTACGTCGCCTACACGCAGGACAATCCCGACCCGTCGAAGCCGCGCCCGGTCACGTTCTTTTACAACGGCGGGCCGGGCTCGTCGTCGGTCTACCTGCTGCTCGGCTCGTTCGGGCCGAAGCGCCTGCAATCGTCGTTTCCGAACTTCACGCCGCCCGCGCCGTACAAGCTGCTCGACAACCCCGACAGCCTGCTCGATCGCACCGATCTGGTGTTCATCAACCCGGTCGGCACCGGCTACTCGACGGCGATCGCGCCGGCGAAGAACAAGGACTTCTGGGGTACCGACCAGGACGCGCGCTCGATCGACCGCTTCATCCAGCGCTACCTGACCAAGTATTCGCGCTGGAATTCGCCGAAGTTCCTGTTCGGCGAGTCGTACGGCACGGCGCGCAGCGCGGTCGTGTCGTGGGTGCTGCACGAGGACGGCATCGACCTGAACGGGATCACGCTGCAGTCGTCGATCCTCGACTATGCGAATGCGCTGTCCGCGCCCGGCACGTTCCCGACGCTCGCGGCCGACGCGTTCTACTGGAAGAAGACGACGCTCAGTCCGGCGCCGACCGATCTCGACGCGTACATGGCGCAGGCCCGCCACTACGCCGACAACACGCTCGCGCCGCTCGCGCAGAAGCCGAACCCGCAGGACGGCGGCTTCGTGAACGTGCGGCTGAACCTGAACCAGCGGACCGCGCAGCAGATGGGCGCGTACATTGGCACCGACGCGACGACGCTGATCCAGACCTTCGGCAACCCGGCCGCGCTCGGCAACGTGCCGTCGTCGGACGACAACCCGCCGTACACGTTCTTCCTGACGCTCGTGCCCGGCACCCAGATCGGCCAGTACGACGGCCGCGCGAACTTCACGGGCAAGGGCATCGCGCCGTACATCCTGCCGAACTCGGGCAGCAACGATCCGTCGATCACGAACGTCGGCGGCGCGTACACGGTGCTGTGGAACAGCTACATCAACACCGATCTCAAGTACACGTCGACGTCGTCGTTCGTGGATCTGAACGACCAGGTGTTCAACAACTGGGACTTCAGCCACACCGACCCGACCGGCGCGAACAAGGGCGGCGGCAATACGCTGTACACGGCCGGCGACCTGGCGGCGACGATGAGCGTCAACCCGGACCTGAAGGTGCTGTCGGCGAACGGCTATTTCGACGCGGTCACGCCGTTCCACCAGACCGAGCTGACGCTCGCGCAGATGCCGCTCGATCCGACGCTCAAGGCGCAGAACCTGACGATCAAGAACTACCCGTCGGGGCACATGATCTATCTGAACGATGCGTCGCGAACCGCGCTGAAGGGCGATCTCGGCAGCTTCTACGACGGGATCCTCGCGAACCGCGGCGCGCTGCAGCGCGTGCTGAAGCTGCAGGCGCGCACGCTGCAGATGAAGCAGCAGCAACTGCAGCAGCAGGGGCAGTAAGCGTCGCGCCGCGGCTCGCGCGGCCCGGCCTCGGGCCGGGCGCTGCGGGCTCGCGGTGCGCTTCCGGATGGACGACAGCCCGATCGGCGCGAGCCGGTCGGGCTGTTTTTTCGGACGAATCGCCGGCGCGCGACGCGCGGGCGGGTGCGGCGGGGAACCGCGCAGCCGTGCTTACGCGAGCACGAGCCGCACGCCGACCGCGATCAGCGTCGCGGCGAGCAGGTTGCGCAGCAGCCGCTCGGGCGCGCGCGCCGACAGCAGGCTGCCGATCACGATGCCCGGCAGCGAGCCGAGCAGCAGCGACAGCAGCATCGACCAGTCGACCGAGCCGAGCAGCCAGTGGCCCATGCCGGCGACGAGCGTGAGCGGCACCGCGTGCGCGATGTCGGAGCCGACGATGCGGCTGGTCGCGAGCGCCGGATACAGCAACAGCAGCACGGTGACGCCGATCGCGCCGGCGCCGACCGACGTCATCGACACCAGCACGCCGAGCACGGCGCCGGTCAGCACGGTCGACCACAGCGTGCGCGCGGGGCTCGGCGCGAGCGGATTGCGCGCGGCGAGCGCGGTGAGCTGCGGGCGGAAGATCAGCGCGAGCGACGTGAGCAGCAGCGCGACGCCGAGCACCAGCTGGATCGTGCGTGCGGTGCTGGGCGAATTCATCCCGTGCGTGTGGAGCACCCACAGCGTGACGGCGGCGGCCGGCACGCTGCCGGCCGCGAGCCGGCCGGTGATGCGCCAGTCGACCGATCCTTTCAGCCCGTGCACGAGCGTGCCGGTGGCCTTGGTCGCGGCCGCGTACAGCAGGTCGGTGCCGACCGCCGTCGCGGGGTGGACGCCGAACAGCAGCACCAGGATCGGCGTCATCAGCGAACCGCCGCCGACGCCCGTCAGACCGACGAGGATGCCGACGAACAGGCCGGACAGGGAGTACAGCGGATCGATATGGGGAAGCGACATCGGAAGCAGGCGGTTATGCGGCGTTCGGCGGCGGCGCGCAGGTCAAAGTCCGCCATTGTCGCAAATGTGGCGAGCCGGTGTACGGCTACGTTAAAAATCGATGCGCAAAGTCGGCCGGGCGGCCGATGTCGGAACGTGAAACGGCCATTTGAACGGATCTCGTGGCCGGGGGCGCCGCGGCCCGGCTGCGGGGGCCCCGCGGTGCATGCGCATGCCTTTGGGACCGTGGCGGAACACGGCGCCGCAACGAAGGCCGGCGCGGCCGGCCGCCGCGCCTCAGGGCAGTCAGTGGACCGCGGGACCGACGCCCGGCATAGCATCCTGCCGGCGAATGCGCAGCGCGAGGCCGAGCAGCCCGGCGGCGGCCGCGAACGCCGCGCCGACCGCGAACGCGGCGTGGTAGCCGCCGTTCAGCGCGTCGAGCGGTGCGGCTCGTGCGGCCGCGAGCGTCTCGGTGCGGGCCGCGGCGAGGCTCGCGAGCACCGCGAGGCCGAGTGCGCCGCCCATCATGAAGGCGGTGTTGACGATGCCCGATGCGAGCCCGGAATCGGCCGGCTCGACGTCGCTCATCGCGGCGAGCAGCACCGGATTGAATGCGACGCCCGCGCCGATGCCGAGCAGCGTCATGCCGGGCAGCACGTGCCACACGAAGCCGCCGTCCACGGGCGCGCGCGAGAACAGCGCCAGCCCGCAGGCGGCGATCAGCAGGCCGGCCGCGATCGGGCCGCGGATCCCGCAGCGCATCACGATGCGCGCCGACAGCCCGAGCGAGAACGCGGCCATGATCAGATTGGCCGGCAGGAACGCGAGGCCGACCTGCAGCGGCCCGTAGCCGAGCACGCGCTGCATGTACAGCGCGGACAGGAAGAACCAGGCGAACATCGCCGCCGCCCACAGCACGCCGATGACGTTGGCGAGCGCGACGTTGCGCGCGGCGAACAGCGTCAGCGGCATCAGCGGATGCGCGACGCGCGCCTCGATCGCGATGAACGCCGCGAGCAGCGCGAGCGCCGCGCCGATCAGCCCGACGGTCTGCGGCGACAGCCAGCCGGCCTCGTTGCCGCCGACGATCCCGTAGACGGCCAGCATCAGCGACGCCGTCACGGTGAGCGCGCCCGCGACGTCGAGCCGCGCGGCGTCGGCCGGCACGCGCACGCGCGGCAGCAGCGCGACGCACATCGCATAGACGGCGATGCCGATCGGCAGGTTGACGAGGAAGATCCAGTGCCACGACAGCGTGCTGGTCAGCAGCCCGCCGAGCAGCACGCCGAGGCTGCCGCCGCCCGCGCAGACGAAGCCGTAGACGCCCATCGCGCGCGCCCGTTCGCCGGGCTCGGTGAACAGGTTCATGATCAGCGACAGCGACACGGCCGACACCACCGCGCCGCCGAAGCCCTGCACCGCGCGCGCGGCGATCAGCAGCGTCTGCGAGGGCGCGACGCCGCATGCGAGCGACGCGAGCGTGAACACCACGAGGCCCGCGAGGAACATGCGGCGCTGGCCGTACAGGTCGCCGAGCCGGCCGCCGAGCAGCAGAAAGCCGCCGAACGTCAAGAGGTACGCGTTGACGACCCAGACGAGCGCCGTCCCGGTGAAATGGAGGTCGGCGCCGATCGACGGCAGCGCGACGTTCACGATCGTGCTGTCGAGCACGATCATCAGCACGCCGAGGCACAGGACGATCAGCGCATACCAGCGCTGCTGGCCGTGGATTCCATGGGTCATCGTCTGCAGCCTCGCTCTGATAGTTATTTGAAAGGCTGAATTGTAGACGCCGTTCGCGCCGTGTTCCTGTCGGTTTGTGGCAGGAGCGGCGCGTAGTCGCGCGGCCCGTGCGTCATGCGCGCGGCGGCAGTTCGCAGCCGTCGGGGCCGCACGCGGCCGCGTCGTCGTGGAATGCGACGCTCGCGCCGTCGTGCCACGCGCGCTCGAGCGCCTGCGCGAACACGTCGACCGGCTGTGCGCCGGACACCGCGTAACGGCCGCCGAACACGAACAGCGGCACGCCGCGTCCGCCGATCTGCGCGGCGCGCGCGACGTCGGCTTCGACCTCGTCGCGGTACGCATCGCTGCGCAGCGTCGCTTCGACGGCCGCGCGTTCGAGTCCCGCTTCGACCGCGAAGTCGGTCAGCGCCGCGTGGTCGAACAACGCGCCGTGCTCGCAGAAATACGCGCGGTAGAGTCGCTCGGTCAGCGCGTGCGCATGACCGGTCGCCTGCCCGAGCTTCACGACGCGGTGTGCGTCGAGCGTGTCGCCGACGAGCGTGCCGGGCAGGTCGTAGCGCAGCCCGACGCTCGCGGCCGCGTCGGTCACCTGGCGCAGCATCTGGTCGACCTGCGCCGCCGACATCCGGTATTTGCCCGCGAGCATCGCCTCGACCGGTTCGACCGGCTGGCCCGGCATGAGCCGGAACGCGCGCAGCACGACGTCGACGTGCTGCGCATGCGGGAATGCGGCGAGCGCGTCGTCGAAGCGGCGCTTGCCGATCCAGCACCACGGGCAGATCAGGTCGGACCAGATCTCGACGGTGAGCATCGGGCGGGCAGGCGGGGCGGGCAGGGGCGTCATCGGCTGTTCGGCGGGAAAAAATGTAACTGCGACTATAGCATTTGATGCGCCGGCGTTTCGTCGGGCGGCTGCGCTCGCAGACGCATCGTGCATGCCGGCTTGCCTCGCCGGCGCACGCGCGGCGGGCCGGCGGGGTGCAGTCGCGCTTACGCGTCGCCTTGCGTTTCCTTCAGATGCTTGAGGTGTTTGTAGACGGTCGCGCGGCCCATCCCGAGCACGTTCGCGACGTAGTTGGCCGCGCTCTTGCCGCGGAACGCGCCTTCCGCGTACAGCGCTTCGACCAGCTCGCGCCGGTGCTCGCGCGTGAGACCGTTCAGGCCGACCTGCCGCTCGCGCAGCCAGCCGTGCAGGAACGTGTTGATGCGCTCCTGCCAGTCGTCGCGGAACAGCTCGTCCGGTTGCGCGACGATCCCCGCGCCCTTGATGAACACGTCGAGCGTCGCGCGCACGTCGTCGAACACCGCGATGTTGAAGTTGATGCACATCATCCCGGCCGGGCGGCCTTCGTCGTCGAACAGCACGTTGCTCACGCAACGCATGCGCCGCCCGTCCCAGTTCAGCTTTTCGTACGGGCCGATCACGCGTTCGCGCGCCGAGTGATCGATTTCTTCGAGCGCAGAATCGTCGCCGACCTCGCGCTTCGACAGGTTGTTGGCCAGGTACAGGACGGTCTGGTCGTGCAGGTCGTGGATCACGACTTCAGCATAGGGGAAGAACAGCGCCGCGATGCCGTCGGCGATCGGTGCGTAACGGGAGAGCAGCAGGTCTTTGACGGGGGACGGCTTCTTGCGCATCGGGATCGCGATCTCGGGTGAGCGGGGGGCGGGCGGCGCGTTCGCGCGCGCTGGCACCGGCGCCGCGGCGGTTGCGCCATTGTATCTAGCCTGCGCAGACGGGCGGCTCATCCGCGCGGCTGTTCGCGCGAGAGCGGCCGGTGGCTCGCCGAGATGATGACCGGCGCGCCGACGTATATCGACCCGCATTCGTATCGGCCTGTGGGCTTCGGTTGACTGCGGCCGGGCACGATGTGACGGCCGCTGTGCGGGCGGTTTTCACAGTTTTTCATTCGACTATACGTAGTGGCGAAAACTATGTCGATCGCAATGGTCTGCGTAATTGATCGGAAAGAAATCGCCGATAAGAAAATAAGAAATCCCGCCGATTTTTAAATGCATTTCATCGAAATGAAATGCAAAAGGGATGGGCGGTCCATACGGGCGTCGAGGGCGTGGCGACGAATGGCTGCAATGTGCGCGAATGTACCGGAACACGTTACCTGCGGCCTCGAAAACGTTACGTTACATCCGTAGTCCACGATGCTCTTTCGTCTGACGAGTCGGTGGAAATGCGCCGTCCTTTTCCCTGTAGATCCATATAAATCCGTTATTGCGTCGCAATAAATAGCCGAGTCGGACCATTTTATTAGGGTGGCATGCTTCGTGCGATCCGTCCCCATGCTTTATCAACGTAGTGCCAACCGAGATGGGGTAAATAAAGATGGGACAAAACATTAATTTGACGGGTGTGGCGCTGTCGGTCGCGACGGTGTTCGGGGTGCTGACTTCCGGTTCGGCGATGGCGGCGGCGCTCGATGCGCTGCCGATCCCGCAAGTGATCGTGAACCCGCCGACGAACAACGTGTCGGTCGGGCTGGCCGCGACCGGCACGTCGCCGCTGGGCTCGGTGACCGTGACGACGGGCGGGGCCGGCGCGCTTCAGACGTCGCTCGGCAATCCGGCGCAGGCGTTGTCGGGGGTGGTGAATGGGTTGCCGGGCGCGCTGGGGGGCAGCGGCGGCACGGTGACGCCGCTCGCGCCGGCGCAGGGCGTGGTGAATCAGGTGACGGGCGCGTTGGGGAGTGTCGGGGGCGGCGCGAATCCGTTGGCGGCGGTGCAGGGCGCGGTCGGTCAAGTGACGGGTGCGTTGACGGGAGCACTTGGCACGGTGACCGGTGCGCTGGGTAACGCTGGCGGCGGTAACCCGGCCGGCGCGTTGACCGGTGCACTCGGCACGGTGACCGGCGCGTTGGCTAACGCTGGCGGCGGTAACCCGGCCAGTGCATTGACCGGAGCGCTCGGCACGGTAACCGGTGCATTGGATAACGTTGGCGGCGGTAACCCGGCCAGTGCATTGACCGGCGCACTCGGCAACGTCGGCGGCGCGAATCCCCTTGCCCCTGTCCAGAACGTCATCGATCAGGTCACCGGCACGCTCGGCAGCGGCAATCCGGCCGGCGCGCTGGGCAACGGCGTCAACACGATCACGGGTGCGCTGGGCAACCTGGGTGGCGCCTCGAACCCGCTCGCGCCGGTGCAGGGCGCCGTCACGCAGGTGGCGGGCACGCTCGGCAACGGCAATCCGGCCGAAGCGCTGACGAATGCGGTGAACTCGGTGGCCGGCGCGCTCGGCAACCTCGGCAGCACGAGCCCGCTGGCGCCGGTGCAGGGCGTCGTCAATCAGGTCGTCGGCTCGTTGTCCGGCGTTGGCGGCAGCAACCCGATCGCGCCGATCACGAACCTCGTCGGCGGTCTGACCGGCGGCAACAACCCGGCCGGCGCGCTGACCGGCGCACTCGGCTCGGTGACGGGCGCGCTCGCGAACGGCCCGGCGGCACTCGGGCAGGCCGCGGGTGCGTTGACCGGTGCGGCCGGTTCTGCCGCCGCGGCCGGCGGCAGCCTGCTCGGCTCGGGCGCCAGCGCGGGGGGCAGCACGGCAGGCGCGGTCGGCTCGCTGGTGTCGACCACGGGCAATGCGACGGCGACGGTCGTCAACGCGGCCGGCACGACGGTGGGCACCGCGCTGGGCTCCACGCCGGGCCTGTCGGTCACGCCGCACTCGGGCAACGGTTCGGCGAACAACCCGCTCGCGCCGGTGTCGACGCTCCTCCAGGCAGTAACGGCCGCCTTGCCGAGGTAACCACCGCACAGCGCGCGGCGGCGGCGCATCGCTCGCCGCGCGCAATGCGTCACACGACGCGGCATGACTTCAACGTCATGCCGCGTTTTATTTTGCATCGCGCTCGTCCCCACCCCACCAATAGCCGACGTGCGCCCGCCCCGGCGCAGCGGCCGCCCGGAATAACCACCCACGCTCATTCGTTTACATACCGAGTCGCAGCGCACACGCACGGCAGGATAATGATCGGCACCATGCCGAACGTCCTGTCGGGCGGCACCGTGCCGCGATGCCACGCAAAGGAGAACGGCAATGAAGACGATGATGGTTGCGCTCGCGCTGACCGCCGCGGTTGCACGCCCGGCCGCCGCCGAGCCGCCGCAGGTCGGCGACGGAAAACTGGTCGACGAACACCGGATGACGCTGTACGTGTTCGACCACGACGCGCCCGGCAAGAGCACGTGCACGGGCGCCTGCGTGGCGAACTGGCCGCCCGCGCTCGCCGACGGCTACGACCACGCAGCAGGCCCGCTCACCCTCGTCGCGCGCGACGACGGCAGCAAGCAATGGGCATATCGCGGCCGTCCGCTGTATCGCTGGAAGATGGACCGCAAGGCCGGCGACGCGAGCGGCGACGGGGTCGGCGGCATGTGGCACGTCGCGCGTCCCTGAGCGAGCGACGGCCTGACGGCGCGCGACGCGCGATGCGCGAGGCATCCGGATGAGCTACGAATCGGATCTGCTGGTATGGCTGCCGCATCTGACGCGGTATGCGCGCGCGCTGACGGGCGAGCGCGCGTGGGCCGACGATCTCGTGCAGGACACGCTCGAGCGCGCGCTGAACCGGCCGCCGCGCGACACCGCGAATCTGCGCGCGTGGCTGCTGACGTTGCTGCGGCACCGTTTCATCGACCAGTTGCGCGCGCGGCACGAGATCGCGGTGGACGATGCGACCGCGCCCTGGCAGACGATGGCCGCGCCGGGCGGCGAGATCGGCGGGCTGGTGTTGCGCGACGTGCAGCGCGCGCTGTACCGGCTGCCGGTGGAGCAACGCGAGGTGCTGCTGCTGGTGGCGCTCGAGGAACTGAGCTACCGCGATGCCGCTCAGGTGCTGGGCGTGCCGGTCGGGACGGTGATGTCGCGGCTGTCGCGGGCGCGCGAACAGATGCGCGCGCTGCTGTCCGGCGAGCCGCCGACGCACGGCACGGCCGCACTACGGGTGATCGGGAAGACATGATGGACGACGAACCGCGTACACCTTCGCACGATGCGGACGACACCGCATCGGCCCAGCTGCTGTCGGCATTGCTCGACGGCGAGCTGTCCGGGCCGGAGCGCCGCGAGGTGCTCGAGCGGCTGCGGTCCGATCCGCAGTCGGCCGACCGGTTCGCGCATTACGGCGCACAGCGCGACGCATTGCACGCGCTGTTTCCGCTGCCGCCCGCCGCGCCGGCGCTGTTCGTGCAGCGTCGCGCGTCGCGCCGGCACGCGGCCGCGTACGCATTCGCCGGGCTTGCGGCCGGGCTGCTCCTCAGCGTCGCGCTGCATGCCGGCTGGACGGCGTTCGGCGCAGCTCCCGCGTTCGCCGCGCGCGCGGACGCCGCATACGCGGTGTACGCGCTCGACCGCGACCATCCGGTCGAAGTCGGCGCGCACGATGCCGGCGCTGCGGCGCGCCTGACCGGCTGGCTGTCCGCGCGGCTCGGGCGGCCGGTGCGCGCGCCGGCGCTCGACGAATACGGCTATGCGCTGCTCGGCGGCCGGCTGCTGCCGGGCGACGCCGGCCCGGCCGCGCAGCTGATGTATCAGCGTGCCGACGGCGCACGCGTGACGCTTTACATGACCGCGTACGACGCGCGACGTCTCGCGCCGCGCGCGCTGTCGTCGCAAGGTCGCCATACGTATTTCTGGTCGGATCGCGGCATCGGTTATGCGCTGTCCGGCGATGGCGACGAACGCCGGCTGCGCGAGCTCGCGATCGATGCGTGCGGCGCACTCGGCGGCCCGACCGACGCGTGGAAGGGATGACCGCCCACCGTGCGGCGGCATGGAGCAGACGATGAATCCGAAGATCCTGAAGCTGTTGACGGCTGGCGCGCTCGCGGCAGGCACCGCGCTTGCTCTCGCTGATGCAACGGTGCCGACGCGCGTGCCGGTCGACGCGGACGGCGTGCAGCGCGTGACCATCGTCGGCGGCAGTTACTTCTTCCGCCCGGCGCTGGTGATCGTGCGCGCCGACGTACCGGTCGAGCTGACCGTATCGGCCGAGCCGGGCGTCGTGCCGCACAGTTTCGAAATCGACGCGCCGCAGGCCGGCATCGCGGTGCACACCGAATTGGCCACGACGCCGCGCACGCTGCGCTTCACGCCGACGCAGCCCGGTCGCTTCGCCTACTATTGCACGCACCGGCTGCTGTTCCTGCGCAGCCATCGCGAGCGCGGCATGGCGGGCGTGCTGGTCGTCGAGGCGGCGCCGTGATCGCCGCGCTGCTGGCCGCGAGCCTGATAGGAGCAAGCATGACAGCCGATCCCGTAACCGTCGCGCACGCCCATTTCGAGCAGGTTCACTCGTATCGGGCGACGATCCGCTCGTCGGCGCGCAGCGGCGAGCATGCCGAAATCCATTACGCGTACCTCAAACCCGGTTTCGTCCGGATGGACTTCGTGTCGCCGCATCACGGCGCCGTGCTCGCATACGATCCGGGCGACGGCAAGGTCCGGCTGCGTCCGTTCGGCGAGCATGTGCCGCCGGCGCTGACGCTGTCGCCGGCCAATCCGCTGGTACGCGACCACAGCGGCCACCGGGTCGACCGGTCGGACGTCGGCGAGTTGCTGCGCAACGTGCAGGCGCTGCAGCAGGGCGGCGCGACGGTGACCGAAGGCGAGGAAACGATCGGCGGCCGGGCCGCGCTGCGTGTGACGGTGACCGGCGCGCCCGCGCATGCGGTGGACGGCGTGCATCGCTACCGGTTGTGGCTCGACGCCGACGACGGTTTTCCGCTGAAGGTCGTCAGCTTCGCGGACGGCGACGGCGAGCCGCTCGAGACGGTGACGCTCGACGACGTCGAGATCGACGTCGCGTTTCCCGCCCGCTTTTTCGCGCCCTGATTCCGCTTCGTGCCGGAGGCTGCATGGCGGAATACCGGTTTTCGACGACCTGGCGCGTGGACGCGCCGCTCGCGGCCGTCTGGGACGCGATCTACCAGGTCGATCGCTGGCCCGAATGGTGGAAGGGCGCGGTGCGGACCGTCGAGCTCGAGCCGGGCGACGCGCGCGGCGTCGGCGCGCTGCAGCGCTATACGTGGAAGGGCGCGTTGCCGTACCGTCTGACCTTCGACATGCGCGTGCTGCGCGTCGAGCGGCCGCGCGTGCTCGCAGGCCGCGCGAGCGGCGCGATCGAAGGCGACGGCCGCTGGTCGTTCCGCGGCGACGGCGCGCGCACCGTCGTGCGCTACGACTGGCACATCCGCACGCGCGAACCCTGGATGAACTGGCTCGCGCCGGTCGCGCGTCCGCTGTTCACGTGGAATCACGACGTCGTGATGCGCGAAGGCGCGCGCGGGCTCGCGCGGCTGCTCGGCACCACCGTCGAGACCGACGGCCGGACGTTCCGGCCGGTCGCCGGCTGTCCGGATATGTAACGGTGCCGCACCGGTCGCCCGGTCGCCGCCAGGCGTGCCGGCCGGTTTTTCGGCGCCGTGCGATGTTCGCGGAACTTGCTGCCGGCCACGGGTCAAATTGGGGCAACGATCGGGAAATCCCGTAGGGCAGCGGCGCTTCGATGCCGCGAATCGACACCTATCTCATTGTTTTTAAACGATTTGATGCCTTCTTCGAGCGCAATTCCACCGCATTCGTGCCGCTGAAAAATCCTCCTGCTCCCCTTCTTGAATTTGTCAAAACCCGTCCATATAATTAGCACTCGCTGCACGAGAGTGCTAACAATTCTCTGCCGGGCGACCAGCCGGGCAGATTCCCTAAGCGTTCTTCAATCTCATTCAAGAGAGGAGTGAATATGAACCTTCGTCCGTTGCACGATCGCGTGATCGTCAAGCGCCTGGATCAGGAAACCAAGACCGCCTCGGGTATCGTGATTCCCGACGCAGCGGCCGAAAAGCCGGATCAAGGTGAAGTCCTGGCCATCGGCCCGGGCAAGCGCGACGACAAGGGCGCGCCGATCGCGCTCGACGTGAAGGTCGGCGACCGCGTGCTGTTCGGCAAGTACGCTGGCCAGACCGTCAAGGTCGACGGCCAGGAGCTGCTCGTCATGCGCGAAGAAGACATCATGGCCGTGGTCAACGCTAAGTAAGCGTCCACTGACGGTACATATTCCCAAGAATTCAAGGAGTTAGAAGATGGCAGCTAAAGACGTCGTATTCGGCGATTCCGCCCGTTCGAAGATGGTCGAAGGCGTGAACATTCTGGCCAACGCGGTCAAGGTCACGCTGGGTCCGAAGGGCCGCAACGTCGTGCTCGAGCGCAGCTTCGGCGGCCCGACGGTCACCAAGGACGGTGTGTCGGTCGCGAAGGAAATCGAGCTGAAGGACAAGCTCCAGAACATGGGCGCGCAAATGGTCAAGGAAGTGGCTTCCAAGACCAGCGACAACGCAGGCGACGGCACGACGACGGCAACCGTCCTCGCGCAATCGATCGTTCGCGAAGGCATGAAGTACGTCGCATCGGGCATGAACCCGATGGACCTGAAGCGCGGCATCGACAAGGCAGTCGCAGCGGCTGTCGAAGAGCTGAAGAAGATCAGCAAGCCGTGCACGACGAACAAGGAAATCGCACAGGTCGGCTCGATCTCGGCAAACAGCGACTCGTCGATCGGCGATCGCATCGCTGAAGCGATGGACAAGGTCGGCAAGGAAGGCGTGATCACCGTCGAAGACGGCAAGTCGCTGGCCGACGAGCTGGACGTCGTCGAAGGCATGCAATTCGACCGCGGCTACCTGTCGCCGTACTTCATCAACAATCCGGACAAGCAAGTCGCCGTCCTCGACAACCCGTTCGTGCTGCTGCACGACAAGAAGGTGTCGAACATCCGTGATCTGCTGCCGGTGCTCGAGCAAGTCGCGAAGGCTGGCCGTCCGCTGCTGATCATCGCTGAAGACGTCGAAGGCGAAGCGCTCGCAACGCTGGTCGTCAACAACATCCGCGGCATCCTGAAGACCGTTGCGGTCAAGGCGCCGGGCTTCGGCGATCGCCGCAAGGCCATGCTGGAAGACATCGCGATCCTGACCGGCGGTCAAGTCATCGCGGAAGAAACCGGCCTGACGCTCGAGAAGGCAACGCTGGCAGAACTGGGCCAGGCGAAGCGCATCGAAGTGGGCAAGGAAAACACGACGATCATCGACGGCGCAGGCGAAGCTGCAAGCATCGAAGCGCGCGTGAAGCAAGTTCGCACGCAAATCGAAGAAGCGACGTCGGACTACGACCGTGAAAAGCTGCAAGAGCGCGTGGCCAAGCTGGCCGGCGGTGTGGCAGTGATCAAGGTCGGTGCTGCGACCGAAGTCGAAATGAAGGAAAAGAAGGCACGTGTCGAAGACGCACTGCACGCAACGCGCGCAGCTGTCGAAGAAGGCATCGTGGCAGGCGGCGGCGTTGCGCTGATCCGCGCTCGCACCGCGATCGCAGGCCTGACCGGCGCGAACGCCGACCAGAACGCCGGCATCAAGATCGTGCTGCGCGCAATGGAAGAGCCGCTGCGCCAGATCGTCACGAACGGTGGCGAAGAAGCGAGCGTCGTGGTGGCGGCAGTTGCTGCAGGCAAGGGCAACTACGGCTACAACGCAGCGACGGGCGAGTACGTCGACATGGTTGAAGCCGGCGTCGTCGACCCGACCAAGGTCACGCGCACCGCACTGCAGAACGCAGCTTCGGTTGCAGGCCTGCTGCTGACGACGGACGCAGCTGTCGCAGAACTGCCGAAGGAAGACGCTCCGATGCCGGGCGGCATGCCGGGCGGCATGGGCGGCATGGGCATGGACATGTAATCGACTTCGGTCGATGGTGTCCGGAACGCGCAGCGATGCGCGTTCCAGCCAAAAGAAAAGACCCGCAGCGATGCGGGTCTTTTTTTATTTGCGTCAGGCCTTCGCGCCTTCGCATCTTCGCGGCAGCGGGTTGCCGCGAAAGCGTCCGTCAATGCCGATGCGACGTCCTCGGCACCGGCTCGACCTTCGTCGCGCGCGGCGTGTCGGTTTCCTCGTTGCTGCGCGCCCAGAAGAACCGGTCGGGCAGATACGCGCCCATGCCGGGCCGGAATGCATCCCGTACCGACTGGTACAGGTATTCCTGCGCTTCGCGCACCGCTTCGGGCGGTTCCTGGCCATTGGCGAGCAGCGCGGCGATCGCCGCGCCGAGCGTGTCGGTGATGCCCATCAGCCGATGCGGCGAACGATCCCACATGTCCTCGCGCAGCTGGCCTTCCTCGCCATACAGCGTGTTGACGAGCCGGTGCGAGCCCGTCTCCGACGACAGGATGTATTCGCAGCCCTGCGATAGCAGGTGCGACACGGCCGCGTCGAGATTCGGCGCCTCGGCGTCGCCGTCGGGCTGCGCGAGCGCGATCAGCGTCGCGTGATCGGCGACCAGCAGCGTCGTCTGCGGCGCGAGCAGATCGGCGATCGACTCGCGCAGATCGTCCGCGGCGAGCACGTGTTCGTCGTCGAGCGTGAAGTCCGGCGCGAGCACGAGCGGGACGCCGTCGTAGTCGGCGACCACTTCCGCGATCGCGCTGACGACTTCCGCGCGCGTCGCCGCGCCGATCTTGAACGCGGCGACCGGCATGTCCTCGAGCAGCATGCGCGCCTGGGCGGCGACGACGTCTGGGTCGAGGCCGGTCACTTCTTCGCAGGCGGCCGAGTCGCGCACGGTATAGCCGGTCAGGACGGACACGCCGTGACAGCCCATGCTCGCCAGGGTCATCAGATCGGCTTGGAGGCCGGAGCCGCCGGTGGGATCGGACAGGCCGAAGGTAAGGACGATCGGAGGGGCGTTGCTGGGCATGTAGAAATGGGGCAAGAAAAAAACGGGAAAGCGACTGAGATGCGGACCGCGAGGCGAGATGGGCCGTTTGGGGCCCTGTGTTGCCCGGCAGGCCGCACGTTGCAGCCATTATGCGGCGGAAACCGGCCCGCACGATGGATTTTTTAGCGCGGCGCGACATAGTCGCGCTACTCGACCGCGATTGCTAGGCAGCCCGGCCCCGACACGGTACCATCATGGCTCCCGAATTTACCGACTTTCCCGACGCGGCTTAAGATGGAATACAAGAGCTGGATGTGCCTGATTTGTGGCTGGATTTATGACGAAGAAGCCGGGCTGCCCGAAGAGGGCATCGCACCGGGCACGCGCTGGGAAGACGTCCCGATCAACTGGACGTGCCCGGAATGCGGCGCCCGCAAGGAAGACTTCGAGATGGTCCAGATCTGATCGGGACCCCGGCCCACGGACACGCCGCTCCGGCCTCGCGGCTTCCCGGCGCTTGCACGGGCCGGCCGTCGCGAGCGACTCGACGATGACAGGCGCGCGTGTCCATGACGTCCGATCCGGCGAACATTCCCCTCCCTGACGCATTGCCCAACCCGCGCGGCGGCGCCGTGCGGGCGGCCGATGCGTGGCTCGCGGCCGCCGCCGACGCGGCCGTCGGCCACGACGATGCCGCCGGGCCGCTGTCGGCCGCCGCCGCCGTGCTGGCGGAAGCCGGCTGGCTGCCGGCCGCGCGCTTTGCCGGGCAACTGGCCGCCGCCGCGCCGCTGGTGGCGACGGAACCGACTTCCGCGGCGTGGCGCGCGGCGCTCGCCGATTTCCGCGCGGCGGTCGGGCGGCACAATCTGCGCGAGCTGGCCTGCTCGCCGCTCCTCTTCGATCATTTCCGGACGCTGCGCGCGCAAAGCGCCGCGGACCTGCACGCGAGCGTGCCGCACGACGTGCTGGCGCTCGTCGGACGCGCGCTGCCGCGGGCGACGCTGCGCGCGCTGCCCGATGCGTTCGCAAGCCGCGCGCGGGCTCGTTACGAGCAGGCTTTGCTCGGCGTGCTGCGCGCGACGGCCGGCACGCCGGACACGGCGCTCGACGAACTCGACACGACGCTCACTGCGCTCGCCGACGGGTCGCCCTACGACTTCTGGCGGCTCGGTGCCGCATGCCTGCGCGCGCTGCGTGCGAGCGCGTCGCCGGAGCTGAAGCGGTTTCTCGCCCGGACCAATCTGCTGCTGCGCGAACAGGCGCAGGGCCGTCGCGAAGCGCCGCCCGAACTCGTGCGCGAGACCGTTGCGTTGCTATGGCGCGATTTAGCGTTGTACGGCGCGGCGGCCGAGGACGTCGCACTCGTCGACGTGCTGCACGACTACGGTCTGACGGTCGACTGGCACGTCGCCGGCACGCCCGCGTCCGAAGCGCTGTGGGAGGCCGGCGCCGCACGTGCCGAGCACGACGCGATCGCGGCGGCGCCCACGCGCCTGCTCGGCGTCGTGACCGTCAACGCGCACGCTTATGAGGATTTCCTGCAGACGGCCGACGCGTCCATGGCCGATCTGGCCGTCGATCCGGCCGCGGCCGATGCGGGGGACGCATGGCGCGCGTCGGCGGCTGCCTATCGTGTCGGCACGGCCGCGTGTGCGCTTGGGCTTGGCCACACAGCGCTGCTGGCCGACACGCTGGGGCTCGCGTGGCGTCGTGCCGCGCACGGCGTGCCGCTCGCCGACGGCGCCCGCGCCGCGCACGCTCGCGCATCCGACATGCTGCGCGCCGCGCTGCTGAAGATCGCGGCCGGCGTGGCGCCGCCCGACCTGACGGCGGCGTCCGAGGCGCTCGGCGCGGCGCTTGCGCGGGCATGAAGCGAGACCGGCCGCAGGACGGGCGGCAGCCGTCGTTGGCGGGGCGGCAACACGCTGCCGACAGCACGCGCGCGCATGTTAGAGTGCCGTGTGATCCGCGCGCGCCGTTGCCAGCGTGGCGCGGCGTTGCTTGTTGATCGCGGCCCGGTCAGGCCGCGGCGTCTTTGCTAAAATTCAAACCATGTCAAAGCCTTCCGATCGCATCAATCTCACCAACCAGTTCCTGATCGCCATGCCGAACATGGCGGATCCGACGTTTTCGGGAACGGTGGTCTATCTTTGCGATCACAGCGAGCGCGGCGCGCTCGGCCTCGTCATCAACCGTCCCACCGACATCGATCTCGAATCGCTGTTCAATCGCATCGACCTGAAGCTCGACATCGAGCCGCTGCTGCACATTCCCGTGTACTTCGGCGGCCCGGTGCAGACCGAGCGCGGCTTCGTGCTGCACGAGCCGGTCGAAGGCGCGAACTACAACTCGTCGATGTCGATCGAGGGCGGGCTGGAGATGACGACGTCGAAGGACGTGCTCGAAGCGGTCGCGACGGGTACCGGCCCGAAGCGCTTCCTGTTGACGCTCGGCCACGCCGGCTGGGGCGCCGGCCAGCTCGAGGAAGAAATTTCCCGCAACGGCTGGCTGACCGTGCCGGCCGACCCGCGCATCGTGTTCGACACGCCGGCCGAGGAGCGCTTCGAAGCCGCGCTCGGCCTGCTTGGCGTCAGCTCGTCGATGCTGTCCGGCGAAGCAGGGCACGCATGAGCGGCGCGAGCGCGCGCGATGCGACGTTCCTGGCGTTCGATTACGGCGAGAAGCGGATCGGCGTCGCGCTCGGCAATGCGCTGACGCGCTCGGCCCGCGCGCTCGTCGTGATTCCCAACCTGAACCGCGAGCACCGCTTCAAGGCGGTCGGCGAGCTGCTGGCCGAATGGCGGCCCGACGCGCTGGTGGTCGGCCTGCCGATGCATCCCGACGGCACGCCGCACGACATGACGCAGCAGGCGAAGCGCTTCGGCAATCAGCTGAACGGCCGCTTCGGGCTGCCCGTCACGTGGGTCGACGAACGCTATTCGTCGGTCGAGGCCGAAGCCGGGCTGCGCGAGCGCAACGTCCGCGGCCGCGCGCGCACCGACATGCTGGACGCCGAGGCCGCGCGCGTGATCCTTCAACAGTATTTCGATGAATTGTCCGACCATGAGCACCATTGACGCCGACGCGCTCTATCGCGTCCTGCTCGACCAGATCCGCGGCGCGTACGGCACCGCGTTCGCCGAGCCGGGCGGCCCGCGGCTCGCCGGCATTCACAGCGGCGGCGCATGGCTCGCCGAGCGTCTCGCGCGCGATCTCGGCGCGCCGGCCTTCGGCGTCGTGAACGTCGCGCTGCATCGCGACGACTACGCGAAGAAGGGGCTGCACAGCCAGGCGAGCCCGACGTCGCTGCCGTTCGACGTCGACGGCGCGCGCATCGTGCTGGTCGACGACGTGCTGTACACCGGCCGCACCGTGCGGGCCGCGCTCAACGAGCTGTTCGACTACGGCCGTCCGGCTGCGGTCGAGCTCGCGGTGCTCGCCGATCGCGGCGGCCGCGAGCTGCCCGTCGCCGCGCGCTTCTCGGGCGGCTCGCTCGACGTGCCGGCCGACGCGACGCTCGTGCTGGCGCGGGACGACGCCGCGCAGTTCACGCTGCGCGTCGAGGCGCGCGGCGCCTGATCGAACCGCGCAACCGTATCCCGGGCCGCCGGTTCGTACCGCGGCCCGTTTGCATAGTTGGAATCACGCACACCATGACCACCGACACCACTGGCCGCACCGGCAAGCCCGCCGCGGCCGCGAGCCCCGAGCGGTTCCGCTACGGCTTCCTGAAGGGCAATCCGCAGCTCACGAAGAACGGCGAGCTGAAACATCTGCTGTCGATTGAGGGCCTGCCGCGCTCGATCGTGAACCACATCCTCGATACGGCCGAGCAGTTCGTCAGCGTGACGGACCGCGAGGTGAAGAAGGTGCCGCTGTTGCGCGGCAAGTCGGTGTTCAACCTGTTCTTCGAGAACTCGACGCGCACGCGCACCACCTTCGAAATCGCCGCGACGCGCCTGTCGGCCGACGTGCTGAACCTGAACATCAATGCGTCGTCGACGAGCAAGGGCGAGTCGCTGCTCGACACCATCAACAACCTGTCGGCGATGCATGCCGACCTGTTCGTCGTGCGCCACGCGTCGAGCGGCGCGCCGTACCTGATTGCCGAGCACTGCGCGCCGCACGTGCACGTGATCAACGCCGGCGACGGCCGTCATGCGCACCCGACGCAGGGCCTGCTCGACATGTACACGATCCGCCATTACAAGCGCGACTTCACGAAGCTGCGCGTGGCGATCGTCGGCGACATCCTGCACTCGCGCGTCGCGCGCTCGGACATCCACGCGCTGACCACGCTCGGCGTGCCCGAAGTGCGCGCGATCGGCCCGCGCACGCTGCTGCCGGGCGGTCTCGAGCAGATGGGCGTGAAGGTGTTCCACAACCTCGACGAAGGGCTGAAGGGCGTCGACGTGATCATCATGCTGCGCCTGCAGAACGAGCGGATGAGCGGCGCGCTGCTGCCGTCCGCGCAGGAATACTTCAAGACCTGGGGCCTGACGCCCGAGCGCCTCGCGCTCGCCGCGCCCGACGCGATCGTCATGCATCCGGGGCCGATGAACCGCGGCGTCGAGATCGACTCGCAGGTCGCGGACGGCCCGCAGTCGGTCATTCTCAACCAGGTCACGTTCGGCATCGCCGTGCGGATGGCGGTGATGGGCATCGTCGCCGGCAACAACGACTGAGCCCGCGTTCGCGCGCCCCATTCAAGCAATCAACGCATTCACAGACAGCGCATGAAGATTCATATCCAAGGCGGCACGCTGATCGATCCGGTCGCCGGCACCGAACGGCAGGCCGACGTATTCGTCGCGGACGGCAAGATCGCCGCGCTCGGCACGGCTCCGGCCGGTTTCAACGCAGACCGGACCATCGACGCGACCGGCCTGATCGTCGCGCCCGGCCTCGTCGACCTGTGCGCGCGGCTGCGCGAGCCCGGCTACGAGCACAAGGCGACGCTCGCCTCCGAGATGGCCGCGGCGGTCGCCGGGGGCGTCACGACGCTCGTGTGCCCGCCCGACACCGACCCCGTGCTCGACGAGCCGGGCCTCGTCGAGATGCTCAAGTTCCGCGCGCGCAATCTGCGGCAGGCGAACGTGCATCCGCTCGGCGCACTCACCGTCGGCCTGAAGGGCGAAGTGATCACCGAGATGGTCGCGCTGACCGAATCGGGCTGCGTCGGCTTCACGCATGCGAACGTGCCGGTGCGCGACACGCAGGTGCTGCTGCGCGCGCTGCAATACGCGAGCACCTATGGCTATACGACGTGGCTGCGCCCGCAGGACGCGTTCATCGGCCGCGGCGGCGTGGCGGCGAGCGGTGCGCTCGCGTCGCGGCTCGGCTTGTCCGGCGTGCCGGTGGCCGCGGAGACCATCGCGCTGCACACGATCTTCGAACTGATGCGCGTGACCGGCGCGCGCGTGCACCTTGCGCGCCTGTCGTCGGCCGCCGGCCTGGCGCTCGTGCGCGAGGCGAAGGCCGAGGGGCTGCCCGTCACCTGCGATGTGGGCGTGAATCATCTGCACTTGATCGACGTCGACATCGGCTACTTCGATTCGCAGTTCCGGCTCGATCCGCCGCTGCGCGGCGAGCGCGATCGCGAAGCGATCCGCGCGGCGCTCACGGCCGGCACGATCGATGCGATCTGCTCCGACCACACGCCGGTCGACGACGACGAGAAGCTGCTGCCGTTCGCCGAAGCCACGCCGGGCGCGACGGGGCTCGAGCTGCTGCTGTCGCTGACGGTGAAATGGGCCGACGAAACCGGCACGCCGCTCGCGCAGGCGCTGCGCCGCATCACCGCCGCGCCGGCCGATGTGCTGCAGCTGCCGGCGGGGCGCCTCACCGAAGGCGGCGCCGCCGATCTGTGCGTGTTCGATCCGCGTGCGCACTGGCGCGTCGAGCCGCGTGCGCTCAAGAGCCAGGGCCACAACTCGCCGTTCCTCGGCTACGAATTGCCGGCTTGCGTGCGCGCGACGCTCGTGGGCGGGCACATCGCGTTCGAGCGCCACTGAACCACGCCGGATCTTCGTCATGATCGCACTTCGCAAGCTGCGTCTCGTTTTTCATCTGTTGCGCGGGATGGCGATCGTCGCGCTGCGCTTTTCGCACGTATCGCCCGCGCGCCGTGCTGAGATGACGCGCCGCTGGTCGATCAAGATGCTGCGGATCTGCGGGATGCGCGTCGTCGTCCACAACGACGGCGCGCGCGTCGATGCGGGAGCGCTCGTCGTCGGCAATCACGTGTCGTGGCTCGATATCTATACGGTCAACGCATGGCGGCCGACGCCGTTCGTGTCGAAGGCCGAGGTGCGGCAGTGGCCGGTGGTCGGCTGGCTCGCCGAGAAGCTCGATACCGTGTTCCTGCAGCGCGAGAAGCGCACCGAGGCGATGCGCGTCATGCACGAAATGGCCGAGCGGCTGCGCAACGGCGGCGTGATGTGCGTGTTCCCGGAGGGCACCACGTCGGACGGGCAGGGGTTGCTGCCGTTTCACGCGAACCTGTTCCAGGCTGCGGTGTCGGCGGGCTGTGCGGTGCAGCCGATCTGCCTAATGTACGAGGATGCGCAGGGGCGGCAGTCGGTCACGCCGGCCTATACGGGCGAGCTGGCGCTCGGCAAGTCGCTCGACATGGTGTTGCGCGGCGGCCCGCTCGTCGCGCATCTGTACGTGTGCGAGCCGATCGCGCCGGGCGGCGATCGCCGCGCGACGTCGGCGGCGGCGCGCGACGCGATCGCGGCCGCGCTCGAAGCGATGCAGGCGCAGGTCGGCAAGCCGTCGCCCGAAGCGCTGGCGGAGCTCGAGCGGCACGCATATCCGGTGAGCGAAGTCGGCGCCGCGGCGGCCGGCGATGCGACGGCCGAGGAGCCGGTGCCGGGGCGCGAAGGCTGATGCTTCATTCGGCCCGCGCGCTGTGCGTGCGGGTCATTCGCCGCCGGGCGTGCGGCACGCGTCGCATTGCACCTGCGTGACCGTGCGCTGCGCCGGGTCGGCCGTGAGCCGGACGGCCGACAACTGGTTTCCCCATACACATCCCGAATCGAGCGCGACGAGGTTGTCGCGCAGCATCAACCCGAGCGCGGCCCAGTGGCCGAATACGACCGTCACGTTTTCAGTGCGGCGTGCCGGCGCGTCGAACCACGGCAGGTAGCCGGGCGGCGCGCTGTCGGGGCCGCCGTTCGCCTTGAACTCCATCGCGCCGTCGGGCGTGCAGAAGCGCAGACGCGTGAACGCGTTGAACGCGACGCGCATCCGGTCGCGTTTTTTCAGGTTCGGGTTCCATTGGTTCGGCTCGTTGCCGTATAGCGCCTGCAGCGTTTCTCGCCAGTCGGGGGCGCGCAGCGCGCGCTGGAGTTCGTCGGCGAGTTCGAGCGCGAGCGTGACGTCCCATTGAGGCAGCACGCCCGCGTGGACGAGGAGCTTGCCGTCGTCGAAGTGCGCGAACGGGCGGTGGCGCACCCAGTCGAGCAGGGCGGCGGCGTCGGGGGCGGCGAGGATCTCGCCGATGGTGTCGCCGGGCCGCTCGGTGCGGATGCCGGCTGAAACTGCGAGCAGGTGGAGGTCGTGGTTGCCGAGGACGACGGTCGCGCGGGGGCCGAGGTCGACCACGGCGCGGAGAGCGGCGAGTGAGCCGGGGCCGCGGTTGACGAGGTCGCCGGCGATCCAGAGGGGGGTGTCGGAGGGCGGCGACAGCTTTTGCAGCAGCGCATTGAAAGCTGAATGACAGCCTTGGATGTCGCCGATGGCGATGGGGGTGTGAGTCATGACAGGTGACTGTTACAATTTGTGACGTTCGCGAAACATGATCACCAAAATGTGCCGGATACGCAAATTTTGTTCTCCTGAAGCGGACAATGGGAATGAAAATTTATCCGATAGGCAAGGGGCGGAGCGCTGTTTCAAGTTGTTAGCGGCATGGCTTTTGCGCGGCGCGGGTCCCTATAATTGCTTCTTTTCCCAACAAAATTAGCACTTCGTGACTTTGACGGCCGGGGCGACCGGGTAAAATCCTCGGCCTGATGTGACTGTCATTGTCACCTGCCATTCTCAGCGGCAAGCGCCGATTGGTGCTTGCCGCGCTTTACTAGAGGGAGCCTCATGATCCTGGTTACGGGCGGCGCGGGTTTTATTGGTGCCAACTTTGTTCTCGACTGGCTGCGCGAATCTGCCGAAGCCGTGCTCAATGTCGACAAGCTCACGTATGCGGGCAATCTCCGTACGCTGCAGTCCCTCGACGGCAATCCGAAGCACGTGTTCGCACGCGTCGACATCTGCGATCGTACCGCGCTCGACGCGCTGTTCGCCGAGCACAAGCCGCGCGCCGTGCTGCACTTCGCCGCCGAAAGCCACGTCGACCGCTCGATCCACGGCCCGGCCGACTTTGTTCAGACCAACGTCGTCGGCACGTTCACGCTGCTGGAAGCCGCCCGCCAATACTGGAATGGCCTGAACGATGCCGACAAGGCGGCGTTCCGTTTCCTGCACGTGTCGACCGACGAAGTGTTCGGCTCGCTGTCGGCGACGGACCCGCAGTTCTCCGAAACGACGCCGTATGCACCGAATAGCCCCTATTCGGCGACGAAGGCCGGTTCGGACCACCTCGTGCGTGCATACCACCATACGTACGGCCTCCCGACGCTGACCACGAACTGTTCGAACAACTACGGTCCGTACCAGTTCCCCGAAAAGCTGATTCCGCTGATGATTGCAAACGCGCTCGCCGGCAAGCCGTTGCCCGTGTACGGCGACGGCCAGAACGTGCGCGACTGGCTGTATGTGGGCGACCACTGCAGCGCGATCCGCGAGGTGCTGGCGCGCGGCGTGCCGGGTGAGACGTACAACGTCGGCGGCTGGAACGAGAAGAAGAACCTGGAAGTCGTGCACACGCTGTGCGACCTGCTCGACAAGGCGCGGCCGAAGGCTGCCGGGTCGTATCGCGACCAGATCACCTACGTGACGGACCGTCCGGGACATGATCGCCGCTACGCGATCGATGCGCGCAAGCTCGAGCGCGAACTCGGCTGGAAGCCAGCGGAAACATTCGAAACCGGCCTCGCCAAGACGGTCGACTGGTATCTCGACAATCAGGCGTGGGCCGACGAAGTGGCGTCGGGCGAATACCGCAAATGGGTCGAGACCAACTACGCGCAACGCAGCTGAGGAGACACGCGATGGCACGTAAAGGCATCATCCTCGCGGGCGGTTCCGGCACGCGGCTGTATCCGATCACGCACGTCGTGTCGAAGCAGCTGCTGCCGGTGTACGACAAGCCGATGATTTACTACCCGCTGTCGACGCTGATGGTCGCCGGCATTCGCGACGTACTGATCATCTCGACGCCGCAGGACACACCGCGCTTCGAGGCGATGCTCGGCGACGGCAGCCAGTGGGGGATGAACATCCAGTACGCGGTGCAGCCGTCGCCTGACGGGCTGGCGCAGGCGTTCATCATCGGCAAGGAATTTGTCGGAAACGATCCGTCGGCGCTCATTCTCGGCGACAACATTTTCTACGGGCACGATCTCGCGGGACAGCTCGAGCGGGCGGATGCACGTGAGTCCGGGGCGACTGTATTCGCCTACCATGTCCACGACCCGGAGCGATATGGTGTCGTTGAGTTCGACAAGTCGTTCCGTGCGATTTCTATCGAAGAGAAGCCGCCGCAGCCCCGCTCAAACTACGCAGTGACGGGATTGTACTTCTACGACAATCGGGTCTGCGACATCGCGGCGGAGATCAAACCATCCGCGCGCGGCGAACTGGAGATCACCGATGTCAATTCACGCTATCTGCTGGATGGGGTGCTCAACGTCGAGATCATGGGGCGCGGTTACGCGTGGCTAGATACGGGAACTCACGACTCGTTGATCGAGGCCGCGAGCTTTATTGCGACGCTGCAGAAGCGACAAGGTTTGGTCGTGGCATGTCCGGAGGAAATTGCATTCCGGAAGCACTGGATCGACGGGGAGCAACTGTCCAGACTCGCGCAGCCGCTCGCCAAGAATGGCTACGGTCAGTACCTCAAGAACATTCTTACGGATCAGGTTGCATGGGCATCGAAGTAAAAGCGACAGCGATTCCAGACGTCAAATTGATCGTTCCCCGTGTGTTCGGGGACGCGCGCGGCTTTTTTCTCGAGAGCTTTAATGCGCGCGAATTTTCCGAGAAGCTCGGCATCGATGCGCCGTTCGTTCAGGACAATCATTCGCGCTCGACGAAAGGTGTGCTTCGCGGTCTGCACTATCAAATTGAGCATTCGCAGGGCAAGCTCGTCCGCGTGGTGGATGGCGAGGTATTTGATGTCGCTGTAGACATTAGGAAAAGTTCGCCTACCTTCGGGAAATGGGTCGGCGCTGTCCTCAGCGCGTCGAATTTTCACCAGCTTTGGATTCCGCCGGGCTTCGCGCATGGATTCGTTGTGTTATCGGAAACGGCGGATTTCCAGTACAAGACCACCGATTACTGGTACCCGGAGCATGAGCGCAGCATAGCGTGGAATGACCCGGAAATTGGTATCGAGTGGCCAATCGACTTTCAGCCCAAGCTGGCAGCGAAAGATCTGGCGGGCCGGCCTTTGAGCGAAGCGGACGTTTTCGCGTGAGAGGTATTGTGAATAAGCCGACAATTGTTGTCACGGGCGTGAGCGGACAGGTTGGCTTCGAACTCCAGCGCACTCTTCAGTGCCTAGGGCATGTTGTGCCTTGCGATCGCGCTACTCTCGACCTGTCCGACCTCGCGCGCGTGCGTGAATTCATCCGGAGAACCGCGCCCTCAATCATCGTCAATCCAGCTGCCTATACCGCAGTGGATCGGGCCGAGACTGATGAAGTGATGGCAATGCGCATCAATGCGGAGCTACCTGCGACCCTTGCTCAAGAGGCGGCGTCGCTGGGTGCGGTGCTTGTCCATTATTCGACCGACTATGTTTTCGACGGGCAGAAAGCCGGACCCTATGTCGAAGACGATCAGCCGAACCCACAAAATGTCTACGGGAAGAGCAAACTCGCCGGCGAGCTCGGTATTGCCGCGGCAGCTTGTGCTCACCTGATCTTGCGTACGAGCTGGGTTTACGGGCGGCGGGGTAAGAACTTCCTGCTGACGATGCAGCGACTTGCCGCTGAACGTCCAGAGTTGAAGGTGGTGGATGATCAGATCGGTGCGCCGACCTGGTCTCGGACAATTGCAGAGGCAACTGGGCAGATTATTTCGCAAGGCATCGCTGCAAACAGCTCCCAATGGTGGTGGGAGCGCTCGGGTGTTTACCACCTTACTGCAGCAGGTGAGACGTCGTGGTGTGGCTTTGCGAAGGCAATTCTTCAGCGTGATGGCAATCATGCCGATACGGTGGTGGTGCCGATCTCCTCGCGCGAATACCCGACACCCGCTGCGCGACCATCTAATTCCAGAATGAGCGCGGCGAAGATATCCACGGTATTTGGTCTGCACATGCCTGCATGGGACGAGGCGCTGGGCCTCTGTCTCGGTGATTGATCGAATGACCGAGTGTTCCGTTTCCTCCCAAAAGACCGGCATTGTCGTCGTCTTTTATCGTCCCAATGCTGATTGCATACGTAATGCGAATCGCCTCGTTGGTTTTGGCGATTGCATCGTTGTGGACAATACGGAGGGCAACCACAATGCGGGCCTTCTCGGACTTGATCCGGAGATCGAGTACATCGCGAACGGACGAAATCTGGGGATTGCAACAGCATTGAATCAGGGTGTCGAGCGTTTGCTGGAGCGCGGTTGTCGCTGGGCTTTGCTATTTGATCAAGACAGCCAGCCGACATCTGAGCTCCTGACCGGTTTGCCAAAGCGGATCGATGTCGCAGTCAGACGCAATCCCCGTGTTGCGCTTGCCGGTCCAGCGTATGCAGATGCGAGGTTGGGGGGCGTTGCGCCGTTCATTCAATTCCGCCATTTTTCACTCAAACGCATTCGACCAACATCGACTGAGCCGGTGTCGGTAGATTTTCTGATCACATCGGGATCGTGCCTCAATTTGTCGTTATGGCATGAAATTGGTCCGATGGACGATTCGCTATTTATCGATTTCGTCGACCTCGAGTGGTGCGTTCGCGCTCGTGCGCGTGGTTGTCTTATTCTCGGTATACCGGACATCACGCTAGTACACGAATTGGGAGGTGAGCCGGTCAGAGTGTTTGGTCGGCTCTATCCGAGCCACAGCGCGCTACGGCATTACTACTTGTTTCGAAATGCTGTACTTCTAATCAAGCGGGACTATGTTCCGCTGAGTTGGAAGAGTACCGAGCTGATCAAGTTCCCGTTCAGGCTTGCCATCTATGGCGCGTTCATGACTCCGAGGATGCAGCACATTCGCCTGTCTCTGCTGGGGTTGTGGCACGGGCTGAGCGGGCGTAGTGGAAGGCTGGATCTGCAATGAAGTTTGACACAGAGATTCTGATATCGATTGATGGTTCTTATGTTCAATAGTGCACTAATTGACCTGCGGCAGAGTTTGGCATCTTGGCGGCTCTGGACGTTGCTGGGGTGGCTCGAAATCCGCCAACGATATGCTCGCTCGCGGGTAGGGCCGTTCTGGCTCACCATCAGCATGGGCGTGATGGTTGGCTCATTGGGCGTCGTTTATGGCACGCTCTTCGGTCAGAAAATGAGCGATTATCTGCCCTTCCTTGCGACGAGCATCGTCATGTGGGGCTTCTTTTCCCAGGTGGTCCAAGAGGGCAGCCTGTCATACATCAATAGTGGCTCCTACATCCGCCAGACACCAACCGCAAAAATTCTCTTCGTTTTGCAGGTCGTGTGGCGGAATCTGGTGGTGTTGAGCCACAATTTTGCCATCATCCTCATACTGCTCGTCGTCTTCGGCGTAAAGGACTGGATATCGTTGGTCTTCTTCGTGCCGGCATTCTGCCTCTACGTCCTGAACGCCGTGTGGATCGCGATGTTGGCCGGCCTCTTGTCGGCCCGGTTTCGGGACCTCCCTCAGATCATCGGGGCGTTTCTCCAAGTTGCGTTCTACGTGACGCCGATCATCTTCAAGCCGAATTCATTAAATCGATTCTCATTCATCGTTGAGTGGAATCCCCTGGCCTACATGATCGATATCGTTCGTGCTCCGTTGATCGGCGAGATCCCGGGCGCTACTACGTGGATCGTTGTTGGGGGAATGGCTCTGGTCGGCTGGCCCGTCGCATTGATGTTGACCGGGCGCTATCTCAAGCGTATCCCGTACTGGATTTGAGGGACCGAAAGTGGCTTACATAGAACTCAAAAACGCGACACTAGATTTGCCCATCTACGACCTTCAGGGGCGATCCCTGAAGAAAAAGGTGATGCGAATGGGGCGGCGAAATACCATCGCTGAGGACAACGATGGAGTAATTGTTGTTCGCGCCCTTGATAGTGTCTCGATGCGATTCCAGAGCGGCGATCGAGTGGGGCTGATCGGGCACAACGGTGCAGGGAAATCGACTTTGCTCCGAACGATGGCTGGGATCTATACGCCAACGTCCGGAGAAGTGCAGCGAAGCGGAAAGGTCGTGCCACTGCTGGATATCAGCCTCGGAATGGACGAGAATTCTACAGGCCTGCAGAACATTCGCCTGCGGGGCCTGTTGCTCGGTATGTCCGATACAGAAATCAGGGCAAAGCAAGAAGAAATTGCCGAATTTTGTGAGCTTGGCGACTACCTAGATTTACCGATTCGGACGTACTCAAGTGGCATGAGGGTCCGTCTTGCATTCGCAGTGTCGACAGCTGTGGACGCGGAGATCCTGTTGCTGGACGAAGTCATGGGGGTGGGCGATGCGTCCTTCATGCAAAAGGCTAAGACGCGACTGCAGGACTTGCACGGTCGCGCCGAGATTGTCGTCCTCGCCATGCACTCCAACCCCGAAATTCGTCGGGTGTGCAATAAGGTGTTATGGATGGAAAGAGGCCGCGTCCATCGATTTGGCGACGTCGAAGAGGTGCTCCAGGAATACGAGGCCCAGGTGTGAGTCACTTCGTATCGGTGTCGTCCATCGTGGAAGGGAGCCGTCGAACGCGACACGTCTCTCTCAAAGAACCAGCAGGAGTTCAGTCGGTACCGCAACTATGACGATGATGTACTTCAATGACCACAAGCTTCGGTTCATTCGTATCCCGAAGAATGCGTGCTCGACGGTTATCAATACCCTGGGTTTCTCAAGAATCCAAGGACGAAATCCGCATCACGTTGGGGAACCGTTCGCTGATGCTCCGGCGGACGCCGTCGACTGGCCATGCCTCGTGGTACTGCGAGATCCCTTCGAGCGGGTTGTATCTGCATACCTGAACAAGTTCACGGAAATTCTGCCCGACGAGCTATTCGTGCACGAGCTTGTCGAGTACGTGTGGCGAGCTCAAAGAGGGAAACCCCGTCCGTCATCTACGTCGTCAATTACGTTCCGGGAGTTCATAACACATCTGTGCGCCTTTCCTGATGAGCAGCTCGATCCTCATTGGCGCAGCCAGTCGGCGTTCCTGACCGAGAAACCGACAATCTTCCTCCGCATGGAAGCACTGCGGGATCAGTGGATCAGTCACCCGTTGTTGAGGGAAATTGAACTCAAGACATATGCGCCGCACGCGACTAAGTCAGACCTCAACGTTGGCATCAACGTACTTGACGTAAGCGGTGAAGCGTTCCTTGGATTCAAGGAAATCTGCGGACAGTTCCCGGCATCGTCACAGTTCCGAGATTTGGATCTCGTTGAGCGTGTCCGTACAAGGTTTGCGCAAGATTACGCGCTGATCGACTCCGTGTTTGGTTCGTCCGAAAAGTAAGTAGTACACGGCTTCGCTCATGGCCATGCGGCGATGCAACGCAATATCAAAGATCTGGCGGATTTAGAGAGATGAGAGCATTAATCACTGGGGGATTCGGTTTCATCGGTTCCCATTTGACTCGCCACCTTCTTGACAAGGGTTGGGGCGTTACCGTTGTCGATCTGGAGGGGGCTGCGCCGTGCGTAGCGTTGCCGATGGAAAAATTGACCGTCATCAACGGGCCCTACTACGCGCCGGAGGTCATTGCGCAATGCAGCGGAGAGATCGACGTGTGCTTTCACCTTGCATCGAGCGTGGGCCCCGCACTGTCGAACGAGAAGATCGTATTCGATATCGAAACCAACTTGATCGGAACGGTATCGTTGCTTGATGCGCTCTCTCCAAAGCAAATTCGGCGATTTGTCTATATTTCGTCGGGAGGCACTGTTTATGGAACAGTGCCAAGTGTACCGATTTCGGAAGACCAACATGGTTTCCCTACGTGTTCGTACGGTATCGTAAAAAAGGCGGTCGAGTATTATTTGCACCTGTACAGCAAAATTTATGGGATGCGCTACAACGTGATTCGCCTCGCCAACCCGTACGGGGTCGGCCAGCGACTGAATTACAATCAAGGTGCGATTGCCAATTTTATCGGAAAAATTATTAACAACGTCCCACTCGAGATCTGGGGGGATGGGTCTGTAATTCGAGATTATATTTATATAGACGATGTGGTGCGGGCGATCGTCGCGGCAGCGGAGAGCGATGCTGAAAACGAAATCTTCAATATTGGCTCCGGCGTGGGGCTTTCGTTGAATCAAATAGTAAAAATTCTCCGAGACGATTTCCAGTTGCCATTCGAGGTGAAATATCAGGCATCAAGAAATGTGGATGTCCCTGTCAACATTCTAGACATCACGAAGGCACTTGCCAAACTAAACTGGCGACCCGAGGTTGACGTCAAGAGTGGTATCGAGGCCACCTTGACATGGGCCCGCGGCCAATGAGGCCTAATGTCGCGCGCGGAAATCTCGAAAGCTACCGGCCACGCTGAGTCGAAAGTTATTCCAATGAAAATATCTCTCTATATTAACTATTTTAACCCCGCGTACATGGTGAAAAGTGGGGTGATGAAGCCGATTCAGACGGGGTGTGCATTATCGAAGCACGATTTACCGACTCTCAAAGACAACGTCGGGGACAATATTTCCGGGAAAAATGCCTCGTACTGTGAGCTGACGGGGCAATATTGGGTTTGGAAAAACGACAAAGATTCGGATTATGTCGGTTTTGTTCACTATCGCCGCTTCTTTGACTTTTTTCCCGAGAGAGGCGATCGCGTTGTTGATTCGAGTGGCCTCGTCATTGAAGATCGGCTGTCTGCAGAAGTGCTGGCTAAGTATGGCCTGACGGATCACGATATCGAACGCTGTGTCGTCGATGCGGACATGATTTTGCCTGAGCCGTGGAACGTCGCCGGCTGCGGGGCCACAACGATTTACAGTCAATACCGTGACGCTACATTTCATCACATAAAAGATTTGGATCTGGCCGGTGAAATAATCTATGAAACATGTCCGGAGTACTATGGACATTTCAAAAAAGTGATGGACTCGGAAGCGGGTTTGTTCACGAACATGTTTGTCTTTAAGCGCGAGATATTCGAAGAATACTCGGCTTGGCTTTTCCCGTTGCTCGCCGAACTGGAGAAGCGCATTGATGTTTCGGATTATGGCCCTGCGGAGCGCCGTGTCATCGGATATATCGCAGAGCGCATGGTTGGAGTATTTGTCTCAAAAAAATTGGCGGACGACAAAAACTTACGTGTCAAATACCTGCGCCGCGTATTCGTAAAGGATACTTCCCCCACTGCGCAATGCCCGCCGTTGCCAGTAACCGATCTCAGGCCCGTATCAGTTGTCGCCGCCACGGACTCGCATTACGTTGCTCACATGGCGGCGCTTATCGCGTCGGTTTTTTCGAACGCCGCTCAGGATCGATTCATTGATTTTCTGGTTCTTGATGGCGGAATGACCGAACTCGAACGGCGCGGTCTCCAGGCGCTGGAACGGTTGCATCCACATGCAAAGATTTCATTCATCGATATGTCGATGCAGTTTCTCGACATCGATGCGCACATGTACTTCACGCGCGCCACGTTCTATCGCCTCGCGTTACCGGAAATTGTTTACAACCGAAGTAAGATCTTATTTCTCGATACCGACGCGGTTGTGATCGACGACGTCGCCAAGATATTCGATACGGAGCTGGATGGAAAGTCGGCAGCGGCCGTGAAGGATGTGATCATGGCGTCCTTCGTTGCCATGGGAGTTCGCTCAATGGCCGAGACAGGTGGTTATCCGACCGCGAAATACTTATCCGATGTGGTCGGGATGAAGGATCAATATCGCGACTATTTTCAAGCGGGGCTGATTTTATTCAATCTTGAGCGGCTTCGGGAAAATCGCTTGTGTCAGAAAATGATTTCTGATTTGAAGCGCAATCGATATTGGTTCCTCGATCAAGATATTTTGAACAAGTATCTTGTCGGTGACGTCAAGTTTCTTGATTTGACTTGGAATAGTGTCAGTTTGCCGCCCGGGCACGGCAGCGCATTGCCGGTTGATATATACAATGCCTACCTCGAATCACGAAAGAATCCCTCGATGTTGCATTACGCAGGCGCGGTCAAGCCATGGAACGATCCGAGTTCTGAGTTTGCTCAATATTATTGGTTTTATCTGAGAATGACGCTTTGGTACGAAGATCGCCTTCTGAGACTGAATCCATCGTCCACTCCGTTGTCGTTGCGGCGCAATACCACGAAACGACGGATTGCATCGGCAGTGTGGCGACGACTGCCGGGATTCCTTAGGCGCGCGATTTTTCCTCTAGCCACGGCATTGGATCAACGGTGGAAGGATTGATATGGAAAAGATACTCGTTGTTGGCGCGGGCTTGTCTGGTGCGGTCATCGCGCGTGAACTGGCCGAGCAAGGAGTCAAGGTCACAGTGGTGGAGTCGCGAGATCACGTAGCCGGTAACTGCCACACGGAGCGGGACACAAGAACTGGCGTGATGGTTCACGTGCATGGTCCGCATATTTTCCATACGGACAACGAGCGTGTCTGGAAGTATGTAAACAGTTTCGCGCAGTTTGCTCCGTATATTTGTCGGGTGAAGGCGACAACCGGCGGTAACGTGTACGGGCTTCCGATAAATTTGCATACGATCAATCAGTTTTTTGGAAAAACGTTTAATCCAAAGCAAGCGAAAGAATTTATCGAGCAACTAGCAGAAAAATCGATTTCCGAGGTTCGAAGCTTTGAGGATCAGGCATTGCGTTTTCTCGGGAAAGATCTGTACCATGCTTTTTTTCGCGGTTATCCGATCAAGCAATGGGGCCTGCCACCAAGTGAGCTGCCGGCTTCCGTCTTGAAGAGGTTGCCAATTCGATTTAACTACGATGACAACTACTTCAGTCATCGTTTTCAAGGGATGCCAGTCGAAGGTTACACCGTCATGGTGCAGCGTATGCTCGATCACGAAAATATTGACGTTCACTTGAGAACAGAATTCGACTCGACATCGGTGTCGAAATACGATCACGTGTTTTTTAGTGGGCCGTTGGATAGCTGGTTCGAGCACAAATTGGGACGCCTCGCATATCGAACGCTAACGTTTGAGCCTTTCTACGACAAAGGAGATTTTCAAGGTTGTGCTGTGATGAGCTACCCGGATGAAGACGTTCCGTATACGCGAATTACCGAGCATAAACACTTTACTCCTTGGGAAGAGCACGAGGAAACCATCGTGTTCAAGGAGTTTAGTAGCCAATGCCGGCCAGGTGATACGCCTTACTATCCGATTCGCTTGGTCGAAGATAAGGCAATGCTTCGGGACTACGTCGATTTGGCCGAAGCTCAGCGAAACGTCACGTTCGTGGGGAGACTGGGCACATATCGCTACCTCGACATGGACGTTACTATTGCCGAAGCGCTCGACGTTGCCGACTCTTTCTTGAAAGCGCGTGGGACGCAGGCACGGATGCCTGCATTCGTTGTGTCGCCTCTTTGATCCGAGGAGATTCTGCCCTTTTTGCCAAATAGGTATTTGGCAAAAAGGGGCTTATATAGAGCGAAGTCGCTGTACCGAATGAAGGATTTTTTCTGCGCGATTTTGGTATGTGTGATCTCGCAGAGTGCGGGCCTGAGCGGCGAGTGCGATTCTTTTTGCCATTGCGGGATCGTCTTTCAGCATTTCACAATGCTGTCGTAACTCCGCGGGTGAATCGAATAACAAGATTTCTCCGCTCGATTCATCGTAATAGTCACTGATCTCGAGGCCTTCGACGAACATGCACTGCACGGTGCCGGCTGCGGCCGCTTCAAATGTTCGTGGCCCCGGTGTCGATGCATCGAGATTGAATCGCTCGTTCGCCAGGTTGTGCCGTCTCCCAACGTTCAACGTAATTAGCGATGAAGCGTACATATCCGGAAGCGCGTCGTTACGGATCCGTCGATTCGCCGCAAAACCCAGATCTTCCGGCCAACCGTCACCAAGTACCTCAACATTGATGTCGCGCAGATGAGCGGCACAATCCCGTAGAAGTTGAACGCGATTATTGAATCCGACTCCACAGAAGAACAGGTCGCGTGCTTTTTCTGTTTTGAAATTCCGGAAATGTGCGTTTGGATCTGCTGCGAGCGGAAGATGAACGACATGTGGATGTGGGTAATGCGTGGAGGTCCACTTGTCATTTGAAAAAATTATGTCCGCAAGCGGTACGATCTTCGCTGCGTGATCAAATTCATATGGGTCGTCATGAAGCCAAAAGGCCATCGTGGCGCCAAGGTCCATGGCAACTTGCTTTAAAGGAAGATAGTGTGCCTCCAAGGGCATGCAGGATCCAAACACCAGAATCAGATCCGGCACTGCGGCTTTTGCGATCATCGTGGCGCTCTCGAGTGAACAAACGGTCACGTCCGCTACTTTATCGAGGCCACGAAAACCATTTGCCACATATCCCCGAAGTACTGCATTGTTGTTGATTGCGTCGGGCGACGCACCCGCGATTAAAACTTTCATGCTTTACCTCGAGACGCGAATTCGGTTTGCAATGATGCGCAGCGTCGGACGAAAACCGTGGATCTTGTAGAATGCTGCCAGCTTGTGCGCCTTCCGTACTGCGCCCGAAAACACTTGTCCGCCGAGTGGCAAGTGCTGCGTTCCATGGTGCCAACTCGATGGAAGGGGCGCGATTCCTGTGTCTGCGAGATTCAATTCACCCACAGATGGTGCACTGCTTCGAGACAGACGGGGCAGCAACCGCGAATACGCAGATCTCAGAGCGGTCACGTGATCGGAAGTGCGCGAGTAGAGCGCCGGAGAGATATTTGATCGATACTTCGCCAGTGCTGATGGCGAGTCGATAAGTGCATGGACGGCGTCAATCAGATCTCCCTCACTGCCGGGGGCGATTTTCAGCCCGTTGACACCATGCTGGATGCGTTCTCCAAGGGCACCGATATCTGTAACGATGGGCACGAGGCCCATCTGAAGCGCTTCAGACAGGGTTAAGCAGTAAGTCTCGGGCCAAATCGATAAATGGAGGGAGACGTCACAATCCTTCAACGCGGCCGGCATGTCATCGTACCGGTAACTTCCGTGGGTGACGACGTTAGGATAGCGGGCGCGATTCGAAAAATCGGCGTACTGCGGGTCGATTCGGCCAAATAGATGGAATTCGACCGGTGCGTGTGCGAGTAGGGGAAGGGCGCGCGCAAGAATATCGCCCCCTTTCTGATGAGTGACATTGCCGAGCCACGCCACTTTGAGTGGTGTGGGTTTGGTGTGGCATGTCGTCGCGGCCGTACGGTCAGGGATAGGTACCGGAATCACCTGTACGTTGGCGTGACTCCTCACTGACGGATAGATCCGCTCGTAGATGCGTTTGCTCTGTTTCGTATTGAAGACGAGCATATCGACGCGGCTCAGCACGTCGTTCCAAAAACTCCGTCTTATTGCCTGCGATCCCGGCGCAATATGGTGCTTCTGCCATAAACATACATCGCATTGGGACAGTGGAATATCTGGTGCGCCGCAGTATGTGTCCTTGAACGACAGCAAATTAAACTCGTGACAGACACCGTAAAAATCATGTGCGGTGAATGCGCTCGAAATTCCAAGCAGTGGTGGCGCGAAGATGAGCGACGGCGGGTGGCCGATGGTGTGATGGAAATGGACGAGATCGACCTTATATTTGCTCAGGATATTTCGGAATGTATTTTCCCTTTCTTCGCATCGAAGCATATCTGTTTCGTATCGACGTGCGAACTGAAAGGTTTCGAGCGTTTCGTAAGTCTCTGACAAAAGGCGAGCGGACCGCCCGGTTCCATTGTCGGGAACATAGAACAGTACGTTGAAATTATTTCGCAATTCGGGACGTAGAAGGTCGAGATATACCTCGACTCCGCCGAAATTAGCGCTGCCTATGACATTGTGTGTCACGAATATGATTGTTCGCCGATCCGAGGTCACCGGTTGCGCTGCGGGGGATGGAATATTCGACGCGGCGGCCAGGATGGTATCGACGCGTCGATCGTACGTATGTAACTGAGTTGCCTTCGTACGAGCTGCCTCTGCAATCTCGTTACGATAGGCGCGATCGTCGATTATCCGTGTCGCTTTCTGGATGAAATCACGTTCGTCCGAGAAGAGGACAAGCTCCCTATCCGGTACAAAGAAGTCCTTAACCTCTGTCAGCGACTCGTGAACGATCTGAACGGACCCCGAGAGCGCGGCCTCGAACAATCGAGGGGGAGGCGTCTCCGCGAATTCGCGGCCTCCAGACGCGGTGAAAACGCGGGGCAGCATCAGGGTCATGGCACTTCGATTTGCAAAACGTGCGAAGTCAGACGGCGATGTGCGCCAGGAGAGGGCGCTAGTCGGCAGATCGATTCCGTGCGGAGGGAGGAACGGATTGGTCGGAAGCGCTAGCTTGTATTTCCAATTCTCGGGTAATTGCTTGAGAACCGAGCGCAAGAACTCGCTGCGGTTCGGCCAGGCGGTGCCGGCGAAAAACATGTGATAACGCAGTTCTTGCTCCGGTGGCAGGACCGGAAGTGAATGGAACTCCACTGCGCCTGCGAGCGGCAAATGTCTACCCCGATTTCCGTATGCTGAAACACTGGACGAATCGTTCGTGAACACGACGTCGAACAGTTCGGCATTTTTCTGATTAATTGGAAGCTCGTAGGGATCTTCGGTCACCCAAAGCACGGAGCGGCCACAAATCGCTGCAAGTGTCGCGCACAGATCCTTGCGGAGTTCCTCGCCATCGAAGGCGATGAACAGATTGCAATTCTGATGCATCGCCGTGGGAGCGGCATCGATGGGATCTACTTTCGCGACGAATGCGACGTCCGGGTGTCGCTGCAAGGCATGAAAAATCGCGAGGCAAATGTAGTGGTTCGGGTTGCGATATTTCGTGTCAAGCAGCAATACGCGGAATTTTGGGTGAGTCATAGATCTTCTTTGCCGACGGGGAAATGCTCAAGGTCATGAGGACGCCACGGGGAGCAGTCTTTGTCGCGGCCGCCCCGAGTACTCGCTTACGCTTCCGGTAGCAACTGTGGCCGCTCCATGGTGGCGCGGCGGCGTCCGGGACTGGCGCATGCTGAGATTGAAGAGACGTGCTCCATAGGTGTTCTTGTGCGAGCAGGCAATGTTAACGCACAACACCGGTTCCGACGCCTGCTCCAGTCACTGCGGAAGTCTAGCAAGTGGAGCGAATGCTCATGTAAGTATCGGTAACCGTGGTCACGGGCGTCGCTTGCCAAGGGGGCGTCTTATGCCCAAACTTACGGCTTTTAGGGAACGGTACGGGATGGTCAGGAACCAAATTCGATGGTGTGCGCGGTGACCGCAAGCACGCGGAGCGAGGGCACGCAACTTTCAGTTTCGGTGGTTGTGTTCCGGCCGGATGTCCCGGCCTTGGTGAGGACTCTCGACACGCTACGGGGCGCGATATCAATTCTTGGCGAGGGAAGGGTACCGAGCAGGACGTCGATCTACCTGATCGACAACGGCGGGCTACCGGACCTGGCGAGTCCTATCCAGTCGCTACATGCAGTCTGCGCAGACGTCGTGATTGCCGCAGGGCATGGCAATATCGGATACGGTCGCGGCCATAACAGTGTTTTGCAGAGCCTGGGTAGCCGATACCACCTCGTCCTGAATCCAGATGTCGACATCGACCCATCTGCACTAGTTGAGGCGATAGCCTTTCTCGACGAGAACGATCAGGTGGGACTGCTTGCGCCGCGTATCAGTAACGAGGATGGAACATTGCAGCACCTTTGCCGGCGCTTTCCCACCGTGATGGATCTTGCCGTGCGTGGATTCCTGCCGGCAGGGTGGCGCAAGCGGTTCCATCGCCGCCTCGCCCACTACGAAATGCGCGACGTCATCAACGACCACGACATCGTCTGGGACCCGCCCATCGTCAGCGGCTGCTTCATGCTGTTCCGCACCGAAGTGCTGAAGAAACTCGGCGGCTTCGATCCGCGCTATTTCCTCTACTTCGAGGACTACGACCTCAGCCTGCGCACGCACGACGTCGCGCGCGTCGCCTATGTCCCGTCGGTGCGTGTGATCCACCATGGCGGCGGCGCGTCGCGCAAGGGCTTCGCGCATATCCGCATGTTCGCCGCGTCGGCCTTCAAGTTCTACAACCGTTTCGGCTGGAGGCTGTGGTGAGCCACCTCATCGTCACCGGCGCAAACGGCTTTGTCGGGCGCGCGGTCTGCCGGCGCGCGCTGGAGGCCGGGCACACCGTCACCGCCTTGGTCAGGCGCCAGGGCGGGTCTGTCGCCGGCGTGCGCGAATGGGTGCACGACGCCGCCGATTTCGACGGTGTCGACCAAGGATGGCCCGCCGATCTGGCCGCCGACTGCGTGATACATCTGGCCGCTCGCGTACACGTGATGCGCGACGAGTCGCCGGATCCCGACGCCGCGTTCGACGCGACCAACGTCGCCGGCACCATGCGGCTCGCCCAAGCCGCGCGCCGGCACGGCGTGCGCCGCATCGTGTACGCCAGCAGCATCAAGGCGGTCGGCGAGAGCGATGGCGGCGCGCCATTGTCGGAAGCGGTGCCCCCCGCTCCTCAGGATGCCTACGGTCGCTCGAAGCTGCGCGCGGAGCGGGAGCTCGCGCAGTTCGGTGCGTCGAACGGGCTCGACGTCGTGATCGTTCGTCCGCCGCTCGTCTACGGTCCTGCCGTCCGAGCGAACTTCCTGAAGATGATGGACGCCGTCGCGCGCGGGATGCCGCTACCGCTCGGCTCAATCCCAGCCCGCCGCAGCATCGTCTACGTCGACAACTTCGCCGACGCGCTACTGCGATGCGCAATCGATCCGCGTGCGGCGGGCGAATGCTTCCACGTGGCCGACGACGACGCACCGTCGGTCACCGGCCTGCTGCGGCTGGTCGGTGAAGCGCTGGGCAAGCCGGCCCGCCTGATTCCGGTCCCGTCTGCCGTGCTGCATGTCGTTGGCGCGCTGACCGGCCGCCGGGCGGCAATCGACCGCCTGACGGGCAGTCTCCAGCTCGACACGGGCCGAATCACCCGTGTGCTCGGTTGGCATCCGCCCTACACGACACGACAGGGCCTCGAAGCGACGGCTGCATGGTATCGTTTGCGCGATACACAACAATAGCCGACATGCATTTCACCCTCTCCACGTGGCCGCAGGCGGCCGCGGTGGCGCTGGCCGCTGCCATCGCGTCGACGGCCATCCTGCGCATCCTGCTCGCCACCGGCCTTGCGTGGCGCCTCGCCACCGACATTCCGAACGACCGTTCGCTCCATACGCTGCCGACGCCGCGCGTCGGCGGGTGGGGCATCGTCCCGGTCTGCGTCGTTGCGTTGCTCGCGCTGGCGCCGCGCCTGTGGCTGACCGCGGCCGCCGCCGCTGGCCTGGCTGCGATGTCGCAGATCGACGACCGGCGCGGGCTGCCGGCACGCGTGCGGTTCTCGGCGCACCTCGCAGCGGTCGTCGCGCTGCTCGCGGTGTATCCGGCCGACGCACCGTGGTGGTTGCTGGCCGGCATCGGCTTCGTGATGGTCTGGTTGACGAACCTGTACAACTTCATGGATGGCGCGGACGGCCTCGCGGGCGGCATGGCGCTGTTCGGCTTCGGCGCATATGCGATCGCGGCCCTCGGCGGCCCAGGACCGTCGCCGGATCTGGTCGTCGCCGGCGCCGCCATCTCGGGCGCCGCGCTCGGCTTTCTTCTGCTGAATTTCCATCCGGCCCGGCTGTTTCTCGGCGATGCGGGCTCGATTCCGCTCGGATTCCTCGCCGGTGCCGTCGGCTATTGGGGCTGGCGAGGGAACGTGTGGCCGATCTGGTTTCCCGCGCTCGTCTTCGCTCCCTTTATTGCGGATGCATCTGTAACACTTTCGAGACGATTGTTACGCGGAGAAAAGTTCTGGCAGGCCCATCGGGAGCACTATTATCAGAGGATGGTCCGCGCGGGCGTAGGTCATAGCCGGACCGCTCTTTATTGGTACCTCATCATGCTCGCAGGCATAATCGTTGCTCTGTGGGCGAAGGGCCGCCCGGAACCGCAGCAGTGGCTGGCGTTCTTCGGATGGTACGGCGTCCTGGCATGTCTCGGACTCTTGATCGACATGCGTTGGCGCCGGTTTCAGTCGGCTGCCGAAAATAACTCTTGAGGTTTCCTGCCGATGTTGCGAACCAAGGCATCATGGCTTTCGCTGAGCGCTTTCCTGTTTGACCTGACGGCGGTCACCACCGCGTGGTTGTTCGCCTATCTCGTCCGTTTCAACGGCAGCGTGCCGTCCGACTTCATGAGCGGCGCGCTGACGGCGCTCGTCTGGGTGCTGCCCGTCTACGCGCTGATGTTTCACGTGTTCGGCCTGTATCGCGGCCTGTGGGTGTTCGCAAGCCTCCCCGATCTGGTCCGGATCTCGAAGGCGGTCGTCGGCGGCGGAGTGATCGTGATGATCGGCGCGGTGATGTTCCAGCCGTCCCCCATCATCCCGCGCTCCGTGCTGCTCGTGTCGCCGCTGATGTTGTTCCTGGCGATGGGCGGCGCCCGCGCGCTGTACCGCGCGACGAAGGAGTTCTACCTGTATGGTGGGCTGGTCGGGCAAGGCAAGCCGATACTCGTGCTCGGTGCCGGCACGGCCGGCGCGAGCCTCGCCCGCGAACTGTCGCGATCGGGTGAATGGCGTCTGGTCGGCCTGCTCGACGACGATCCGACCAAGCGCGGGCGCGAAATCTATGGCTATAAAGTGCTCGGTTCATTCAACGACCTGAAGCACTGGACCGACGCGCTGAAAGTGGAATACGCGATCATCGCGATTCCGTCGGCGTCGGTCGAAACACAGCGCCGCGTCGCGACGCTGTGCGTGCGCGCCGGCATCAAGGCGATGGTGCTGCCGTCGCTGACCGCCCTGATGCCGGGGCAGGGCTTCCTGTCGCAGGTGCGCAACATCGACCTCGAGGATTTGCTCGGTCGCGACGCGGTGACGATCGATACACCGCACGTCGAAGCGCTGCTGCGCGGCCGCGTGGTGATGGTGACCGGCGCGGGCGGGTCGATCGGCTCCGAGCTGTGCCGGCAGATTCTCCGCTTCAAGCCGGCGCAATTGGTCGCGTTCGACCTGTCCGAATATGCGATGTATCGGCTCACCGAGGAGTTGCGCGAGCGCTTCCCCGACCAGCACGTGGTGCCCATCATCGGCGATGCGAAGGATTCGCTGCTGCTCGATCAGGTGATGTCGCGCTATGCGCCGCATATCGTCTTCCACGCGGCCGCTTACAAGCACGTGCCGCTGATGGAAGAGCTCAACGCGTGGCAGGCGCTGCGCAACAATGTGCTCGGTACGTACCGCGTCGCACGCTCGGCGATCCGTCACGACGTGCGCCATTTCGTGCTGATCTCGACCGACAAGGCCGTCAACCCGACCAACGTGATGGGCGCGAGCAAGCGGCTCGCCGAAATGGCGTGCCAGGCGCTTCAACAGACGAGCGAGGGCACGCAGTTCGAGACGGTGCGCTTCGGCAACGTGCTCGGCAGTGCCGGCAGCGTGATCCCGAAGTTCCAGCAGCAGATCGCGAAGGGCGGCCCGGTGACGGTCACGCATCCCGAGATCACGCGTTTCTTCATGACGATTCCCGAGGCGTCGCAGCTCGTGCTGCAGGCATCGAGCATGGGCCATGGCGGCGAGATCTTCATTCTGGACATGGGCGAGCCGGTCAAGATCGTCGACCTCGCGCGCGACCTGATTCGTCTCTACGGTTTCTCGGAAGGGCAGATCCGGATCGAATTCACGGGGCTGCGTCCGGGCGAGAAGCTGTACGAGGAACTGCTCGCCGACGACGAAACGACCACGCGCACGCCGCATCCGAAGCTGCGGATCGCCCGTGCGCGGGAAGTGCCGGACCACCTGCTCGACGAGTTGCTGCCGTGGCTGATGCAGCACCGCGTGCTCAACGACGACGAGGTGCGGCGCGACTTGCGGCGATGGGTGCCGGAGTATCAGCCGTCCGTCGCGCCGGTGCTGCAGAGTGTGCCTTTGGTGCGAGCGGTATCGAACGAATGAGCGCGCACGCGCTTCGGCTGCCGCTTCGGCTGCGTTAGTGCCGACCATGAAAAAAGCGTCCCGCGGGACGCTTTTTCGTTTTGGCAGCGTGACTTAATGCCCCCGCCTCTCCTTCCTCACCACCATCCACTTCGGCGCCCTGAACCTGACGATGCTGAGATAAAGCCAAACGTAAGTGAGCGCAAACAGCACGACAAACACGAACAGATGCACCGTATGCCGCCAGAACAGCGTCGCCGGAATCACCGCGACGAGGCACAGCAGCCACAGATAAGGTGAGGTAAGCGAATTGCGCCGCGTCAGATCATGCGCATGCTTGGTCCCCACCGCCCACCGCATCAGCCGCTTGTACACGAGCATGTGCAGATGCACGCCGTCCGGAATCCCCGGCGACATCCCGCGGATGAACTTCTTCCGGTAGATCGAGAAGCACGTCTCGAAGATCGGATACATGAACAGCAGCACCGGATACCACGCCGACACCTCGCGATTGCGCATCACGAGCATGATCGCGAGCTCCGCCAGCATGAACCCGATGAAATAAGCGCCGCCGTCGCCGAGAAAGATCAACCCGGCCGGGAAATTCCACAGAAAGAACCCGAGCACGGCGCCCATCATGATGATCGACGCCGACATCACGACCGGGTCGTTGACGTGGAACGCGACATACGCGAGCGACGCGAACATCATGAAGCTCACCATCGAAGCAAGCCCGTTGAACCCGTCGATGATGTTGATCGCGTTCGCGAGCGCCGCGACCGCGAGCACCGTGATGAACGCCGAGATGGCCACGTAGCCCAGCAGAAAGTCGAGCGGCGGCACGCTGATGCGCTTGACCGCGATACCCAGCAGCCAGAACGCGAGCGCGGCCGCGCCCATCGTGCACAGCAGCCGCGCGCGCGGCGACACGCGCTTGGTCAGATCCTCGACGAGCCCCGACAGGAACGCCGGCATCCCGCATGCGGCGATCCCGAGGATGCTGCCGGCGATCGTCGGATAGCGCCGCGACAGGATCAGCGCGGCGATGACGACCCCGGCCAAGATCCCGATGCCGCCCACCCGCGGCACCGGCCGCACGTGGAATTTCTGCACGCCGGCCAGATCGCTGTCGACCGAGAATTTCTCGTGCAGATGCGCGTAGCGGACGATGAACAACGTGACGAGCAGGGAGGCGATGAAGCCGGACGCGAAGCTGAGCATGTGATCGCTCGAAAAATGGACAGCGGATTATACAAAACCGCGCGGGTTCCCCTCCTGCCATTTCCAGTGGTCGGCGCACATCTCTTCGATGCCGAGCGTCGCGCGCCAGCCGATGATGTCGGCGGCCGCCTGCGGGTTCGCGTAGCACTCTGCGATGTCGCCCGGGCGGCGCGCGACGAGTTCGTACGGCACCGGCCGGCCCGACGCCTTCTCGAACGCGCGCACGACTTCGAGCACGCTGTAGCCCTGGCCGGTGCCGAGGTTCACGACGAAGCTCGCGTCGCGCGTCGCGAGCGCATCGAGCGCGGCGATGTGCCCCTTCGCGAGATCGACGACGTGGATGTAGTCGCGTACGCCGGTGCCGTCCGGCGTCGGATAGTCGGAGCCGAACACGCGCAGCTTCTCGAGCTTGCCCACCGCGACCTGCGCGACATACGGCATCAGGTTGTTCGGAATGCCGGCCGGATCCTCGCCGATCAGCCCGCTCGCATGCGCCCCGACCGGATTGAAGTAGCGCAGCGTCGCGATGCGCCACGACGGGTCGGACACCTCGAGGTCGCGCAGGATCTGCTCGGCGATCAGCTTCGACTGGCCGTACGGATTGGTCGCGGACAACGGGAACGACTCGTCGATCGGCGAGCGCTCGGGCACGCCGTATACGGTCGCCGACGAGCTGAACACGAACTGCCGCACATTGCGCTCGCGCATCACCTTCAGCACGGCGAGCAGCCCGCCGAGGTTGTTCTGGTAGTACTCGAGCGGCTTCGCGACCGATTCGCCGACCGCTTTGAGCGCCGCGAAGTGGATCGTGCCGGTGATCGGGTGTGCGTCGAACACCTTGGCGAGCGCGGCTTCGTCGCACACGTCGACCTGGTGAAACGCCGGCGTCTTGCCGGTGATGCGCTCGATCCGGCGCACGGCTTCGACCTTGCTGTTGACGAGGTTGTCGACGATCACGACATCGTAGCCGTTGTCGAGCAGCTCGACGGCGGTGTGCGAGCCGATGTAGCCCGCACCGCCGGTCACGAGGATGGTGCCTTTAGCGGTCATGCTGATGAGCTCCTTCAGAGTGTGATGCCGGTCAATGTATGAATGGTCTGCCGGTAGCGTTCGACGACCTGCTGCTCGTCGAATTCCGCGGCCACCTTGCGGCGCCCGCGCGCGCCCATCGCTTCACGTCCTGGCGCGCCGAGCTCGATCATGCGGATCATCTGTTCGGCCAGACTCGCGCCGTCGCGCACGCGGCACAGGAAACCCGTGTCGCCGTCGGCGACGACGTCGCGGCAGCCCGGCACGTCGGTCGCGACGATCGGGCGGCCCATCGCGGACGCTTCCATCAGCGTGCGCGGCACGCCCTCGCGATACGACGGCAGCACGACGCAGTCGGCCGCCGCGATGTGCGGCCGCACGTCGTGCGCCTCGCCGAGGTACTCGACGACGCCTTCCGCGACCCACGCGTCGACGTCCGCGCGGCCGATCGCGCTCGGGTTGTCGACGCCGAGCGGGCCGAGCAGCTGGAAGCGCGCGTCCGGATAGCGCGCACGCACCGCGCGCGCGGCCTCGACGTATTCGCGCACGCCCTTGTCCCACAGCAGCCGGCCGATCAGGATGAACACGGGGCCGCGGCCGGCCGGCAACGGCGCCGGCGCGAACTGCTCGAGATCGACGCCTTCGCCGTGCAGCAGCCGCGCGCGCTCGGGATGGGCGAGCAACTGCTCGTCGGTGAAGGTCGCGAGATCGTCGCGGTTCAGGAACCAGACTTCACGCGGGAAGCGGAACGCGAAGCGGTACAGGTGCTTCGCGACGCTGGCCGCGCGGCTCTTCTGGATGAACACGTAGCCGAGGCCCGTGGTGACGGCGATCGACGGCACGCGCGCGAGCCACGCGGCGATCGACCCGTAGATGTTCGGCTTGATCGTGTAATGAAACACGAGATCGGGCTTTAGCGCGCGGTAGTGACGCACCAGCGCGGCCAGCGTGCCGAGATCCTCGCGCGGGCTGGTGCCTTTCGATGCGACGGCGAGCGCGACGTAGCGGCAGCCCATCTGTTCGAGCAGCGGCACCGTGCGGTCGTGCGGCGCGATCACGACGACCTCGGCGCCGCGCGCGACGAGCGCACGGATCAGCCCGTGTCGGTACGTGTAGATCGCCCAGGCCGTGTTGCAGACGAGCGCGATGCGCAGCGGGGAGGTGGCGGACATGAAAAAAAGAAAAAATAAAGCGTCGAAAAAGCCGGTGCGAACTACGCGGACGGCCGCGCGGCGAACAGCGTCTGCTTGATCCGCTGCAGCGTGCGATACGGCGTCACGAAATGCAGCAGGTTCTTGGCGAGGCCGGCCCAGTCGTACGGGTTCAGCACGTTGAAGTGACGCAGCAGCAGCGACAGCGTCGAGATCAGCTGGCGGCGGCGCTTGGTCGCGCTGATCCCGCCCTCGTTGAGCTCGTAATAGAGGCCGAGCTCGGGCAGGTTCGCGCAATCGTAACGTTGCATTAACCGTAAATAAAGATCGAGATCCTCGGCCGCGCGGTACTTCGCGCGATAGTTGCCGACTTCGCGCACGGCGTCGATGCGCAGCATCACCGACGGATGCACGAGCGGCGAGCGCAGAAAGCGCGTGCGGCGCAGCGTGCGCGGGTCGGCCGGCGGCGTCAGCATGAAACGCACTTCGCCGGCGCGCGACACGACCTGCGTCCACATGCCGACACAGGCCACGCGCGGATGCGCATCGAGATACGCACGCTGCTTCGCGAGCCGCTGCGGCGCGGCGAGGTCGCCGGCGTCGATGCGCGCCGCATAGCGGAAGCCGCGCGCGGCGAGCGCGTCGATGCCGGCCTCGAGCGCGCGCTCGATGCCGCCGTTGCGCGGCATGCGCAGCACCTCGATCGCGAGGCCCGGCAGCGCAGGCGCGACGATCGGCGGCGTGCTGCCGTCGTCGACGATCAGCACGTGCACGCGCGCATCCTCGCGAAACGACGCGAGGGTGCGCACGACGTCGTCGTGCCCGTTGTAGGCGGGCATCAGCACGGCTACGTCGTCGAGCAGGGGCGGGCAATCGGAAGGCGTCATGGGCGCAGCTTGATACGGATGTAATAAAAGTTGACGGCGGCGGCCGCGACGTAGCCCGCGGCCAGTCCGACGAGCGCGCCGTACAGGCCGAGCCGCGGGATCGCGAGCACGTTGACGAGCGCGGCGATCGCGAGCGCGAGCACCCATTTCGCCAGCAACACGAATTTTGCTTGATATTTGAGAACGATAAGATTGCCTATCGCCTCGATGCCGGCCGGCACGGACAGCCAGACGGCCCAGCGGAAGATGTCGACCGACGCCTCGTAGCCGCGGCCGAACACCTTGCCCACGACGAGCGGCGCGGCGGCGTCCAGCACCAGCGCGCCGGCCGTCATCAGCGCGGCGGTCATCGCGATCAGCCGGACGACGTTGCGGCGCAGCCGCGCGACGTCCTGCACGCGGTACACGAACGCGGGCGCGATGGTCTGCGCGAGCATCAGCGCGAGCGTGATCCAGTTCTCGTTGAGCTGCTGGGCGGCCGCATAGCGGCCGAGGTCGGCGAACGACACGTGACGCTCGAGCATCAGGCGGTCGAGCTTCAGGAACAGGTACATGCAGATCAGGCCGAGCCAGAACACGGTGCCGGCCGTCGCGAAGTGCTTGAACAGCGGCTTGTCGAACGTCCAGCCGAGCGCGCCGCCGTTACGGTGGCGGTAGTAGAGCAGCAGCGCGAAGCCGATCGCCGCGGCCTCGAGCGCCCATAGCCACGCGAAGCGGGCCGGGCCGGCGGCCGCGCGCACGAGCAGCCAGACGAGCAGCGCCTTGACCAGCGCCGTCACCATGCTGGTGACGAGCTGCGGCTTGCTGTACGTCATGCTCTGCAGCCACGCATTGATCACGCCGACGAACGGCTCGCGGAACACCATCGTGACGGCGAGGCCCGCGAGCATCGCGCCGACGAGCGGATCGAACGCGCCGGCGCCGATCGCGATCCAGGTCGCGGCGAGCGCGGCGGCCGACACGCCGATGCGCAGCACGAACGCGCTGCCGAGCACCGCGCCGGGTTGCGCGCCGGCGCGCTGGACGATGGTCGGAACCAGGATTTCGGCGCCGCACACCCAGGTGAGCGGCGCCAGTACGAGGAGGAGCGTATTCGCATACTGCCATTTGCCGAACACGTCCGGCCCGAAATACCGGGCCAGAAGGCCGCTGATCGCGATCGCGACGCCGATCTGCGTAAGCCGTTCGAGCCCGAGCCAGACGAGGTTCGCGACGGCCTTCGCGACGTCCGGGTTGCCGAATCGCTTCAGCATGCGCGGCGGCCGCACGCGCTGGCGGCGGCCGGGAAAGCGCCCGGAGGCGGCAGGTGGGCGGCGGCGGAACGGCTAGGCATTAAAATGGCTACGATGCGCGTCATCAAAACCCGCGATTATAAGTGGGATCGGGGCCGCTCCAGCCGTCCCGTCCGTTGCGCCGAGGGGCCCGCAGTATGATGCCGGGCGCACGCGACAGGCGGCCAGACAATTTTCCATGCAGGCAACAGAGAGAGAACTGATGATCTCCCAATCCATCTTCAAGGCATATGACATTCGCGGCGTGGTCGGCAAGACGCTCGACGCCGACACGGCGCGCGCCAT
>NZ_JQJT01000034.1:0-78848 GCF_000745665.1 Burkholderia sp. WP42
GTGTTCCCGTGGGCCGCATCGGGCCGCGCGATCGCGAACGGCCGCGACGAAGGCTTCACGAAGCTGATCTTCGACGAGGCAACCCATCGCGTGATCGGCGGCGGCATCGTCGGCCTGAACGCGGGCGACCTGATTAGCGAAGTGTGTCTCGCAGTCGAAATGGGCGCGGACGCGGAAGACATCGGCAAGACGATTCACCCGCACCCGACGCTCGGCGAATCGGTCGGCATGGCCGCCGAATTGTACGAAGGCGTCTGCACGGACTTGCCGCCGCCCAGAAAGGCCTGATCGCCATCTCGGCTTGCGTGTCGCAAGTATGACGAGTTGCGGGTTTTCCCGAGCGTGCGGCGACAATGACCGTTTTTGGTGATAACTCGACTTTTTATCAGAATTTTCCGCGGAGCTGCCAGGCATAAACTTGTTCATCAGGTGATGTTGTTCGAATGCCTGCTGGAGCGGAAATCGATGTTCTGCCGCGCTAGCGAGCGTTCGAGCTTCAGGGCACCGGAGCCTTGTGCAAAGAGGAGACGCGGGCTATGAACGTTGCGCTGGACAGGATAGACCTTAGCATCCTGAGTGAACTTCAGGAGGACTCAAGTTTGACGAATCTCGAACTGGCGGCTCGAGTCAACCTGTCGCCCTCTCCCTGTCTCGTCAGGGTCAGAAATCTGGAGCGTCTCGGTGTAATCAGCCGACGCGTCGCCGTGCTCAATGCGTCCCTGCTCGGCCTGGGCATCATGGCCATCGTCGAGATCAGTCTGGAGCGGCAGGGCATGCAGGCGCGGGAGAGTTTCGCCGACACGGTCAGAGGCATCACCGAAGTCATGGACTGCTTCATGATGACCGGGCAAACCGACTATCTGCTGCGGGTGGTGGCGAGAGATCTCGTCGAACTCGAACACATCATCACGCACAAGCTGACGTCGCTTCCCGGTGTGGCCAGCGTTCGCTCGAACGTCGTCCTGAAACGGCTTGCCAACAAGACGACGCTTCCCATCGACAAGACGCGGCCCATCCAGATTCATGGACTGGCGCAGGCGTCGTGATCACATCGCGCAAGGTGCTCTCATGAGTAACGCAATGTCCGCCGGCCGGCCGGCAGATTCGCGCGCCGACATCGCAACGGCGTTGGAGATTATCGAAGAAGCGCGCGCCGGGCGGATGTTCATTCTGGTCGACGACGAGGACCGTGAGAACGAAGGCGACCTCGTCATTCCCGCGCAATTCGCCACGCCCGACGCCGTCAACTTCATGGCGACGCATGCGCGCGGCTTGATCTGTCTCGCGATGACGCGCTCGCGCTGCGAATCGCTGGGTTTGCATTTGATGAGCCGAATCAACGGTTCGCGGCACGAGACGGCCTTCACGGTGTCGATCGAGGCGCGTGACGGTGTGAGCACCGGCATCTCGGCGGCCGACCGCTCCCGCACGATTTCGCTGGCGATCAATCCGGAAACGGGGCGAGACGAGCTCGTTTCTCCCGGACACGTCTTTCCACTCATGGCGCGCGACGGCGGCACGCTCGTGCGCGCGGGCCACACCGAGGCGGCGGTAGATATCGCCCGGCTGGCCGGGCTCGCACCGGCCGGTGCGATCTGCGAAATCATGAACGACGACGGCACCATGGCGAGGCTGCCGGACCTCATCGCCTTTTCACGGCGGCATCAGCTGAAGCTGGGCACGATCGCCGATCTCATCGCATATCGCCGACGAACGGAACGGCTCGTGGAGGCCGTTGAACACGGGAGCTTCACCGAGCCGAATGGACGGCATTGGCGGATCGTGGTCTACCGGAACCGGATCGATCAGGTCGAGCATATCGCCTTCGTCATGGGCGATCTACGGGGCGCCGACCCCGTTCTCGTGCGCATGCATGCAATGGATACCATGAACGACGTCATCGGCGGTCACCACCTCGCGTCCCTGCGCGGCGCCGCGCGTTTGCTGGAGAACGAGAATCGCGGCGTCATCGTGGTGATCCGCGAATCCCGCCTCACGGCCGTGTCCGAGCGTGTGCGTGCCATGATGCATCCCAAGCCTGCCGAGCCGGAGCTGCGCGATTACGGAATAGGCGCGCAAATTCTCACCGAACTCGGCGTGAAGAACATGATCCTGCTCTCCAATCATGAAAGAACGATCGTGGGCCTGGAGGGCTACGGTTTGAACATGGTCGAGCAGAGAAAAATAGAGCGGATTCACGACTATCAGGAAGTTTGACGCCATCCGGTCGCGCTGCCGTGCCGATGCAGAAATCGGGTCGTCCCGTTCTGATCGCGGCGGCGTTGTTCCGGATGAAGTCGTGACGCTCATCGCAGGGCGTTCCGTGACCATAAAAGCAACTGGAGGAGAGATGAGACACGCAGAAAACCCCGACATCGTCGGCGCGCGCGAGCGCCGTGGCCGCGGGGCGGCCCGCATGAAAACGACGGCAGACCATCCCTATACGACCGGACTCGAGCGCGACCCGGCGAACTTCATTGCCTTGTCGCCGCTGACGTTTCTCGAACGCGCCGCATCCGTCTGGCCGGAGCGCACGGCCATCGTGCACGGCACGATACGCCGCGACTGGGCCGAAACCTACCGGCGTTGCCGGCTGCTCGCCGGCGCGTTGCGCGGGCGCGGCATCGGCAACGACGATACGGTGGCGATGATCGCGGCCAATACACCGGAACTGTTCGAGGCGCATTTCGGTGTACCGCTTTGCGGCGCCGTCCTGAACACCATCAACACACGGCTCGATGCCGACACGATCGCGTTCATTCTCGGCCACGGCGACGCGAAGCTGCTGATCACCGACCGCGAATTCTCCTCGACGGTGAAGAAGGCTCTGGCACGGCTCGGCCGTGCCATTCAGGTCATCGACATCGACGATCCACAGTTCGGAGAAGGCGATCTGCTCGGCGAAAAAGACTACGAGGCGTTGCTGCAGGAGGCCGCGCACACGGAATTTTCTGTCGCGATGCCGGAAGACGAATGGCAGGCCATATCGCTGAACTACACATCGGGCACGACGGGCAATCCCAAGGGCGTCGTGTATCACCATCGCGGCGCATATCTGAACGCCGTATCGAACGCACTATCGTGGCATCTGGACGAGGACACGACCTATTTGTGGACCTTGCCGATGTTTCACTGCAATGGCTGGTGCTTTCCGTGGACCATGGCGTTGGTGGCCGGCACCAGTGTCTTTCTGCGCCATACGCGGGCCGAGCGAATTCTCGCCGCCATCCGCACCGAGGCGGTCACGCATTTTTGTGCGGCGTCCGTAGTGTTGAACATGATCAATAACGCCGCGCCGGAGCTGAAAGCCGGCATCAGTCATGGAGTCAAGGTCATGACCGGCGGTGCACCGCCGCCCGCTTCGGTGATCGCCGGCATGGAGCGCATGGGCTGGGACGTGACGCACGCCTACGGGTTGACCGAGTCCTATGGGCCGGTCGTGCAATGCGTGTGGCGCGACTCGTGGAATGCACTCGATCTCGATGCGAAAGCGCGGCTCAAGGCCCGCCAGGGAGTGCGCGGCCCCGCTCTCGAGGCAGTGATGGTAGCCAGCCCCGATACGCTGGAGCCCGTTCCAAAAGACGGGCAAACGCTCGGCGAGGTATTTCTGCGTGGCAACAACGTGATGAAGGGCTACCTGAAGAATCCGGACGCCACCGTGGAGGCATTTTCTGGCGGGTGGTTTCACACGGGCGATCTCGCGGTATGGCACCCCGATGGCTACCTGGAAATCAAGGACCGCTCGAAGGACATCATCATCTCGGGAGGCGAAAACATTTCGTCGATCGAGATCGAGGACATACTGTATTCCCATCCCGCCGTTCTGGAGGCGGCAATCGTCGCGCGTCCCGACGACAAGTGGGGCGAGACACCTTGTGCTTTCATCGCGCTCAAAGCCGATTCGGCGGTGACCGAAGCGGACATCATCGCGTTTTGCCGCGAGCGGCTGGCACATTTCAAGGTGCCCAAGACCATCGTATTCTCGCCGCTGCCGAAGACAGCGACCGGCAAGATCCAGAAGTTCCACTTGAGGGAGCGGGCGCGCCAGCTGTGAAAGAGGCGGCGGCGTAGCGTCAGGCGCCGCGTTTCGATCAGCGCGAGGACGCCTCCTTCTGGTCCACGCGAAACTTGCCGGGACTTTGTCCCATGGTCTTCTTGAACATGGTGATGAACGAGTTCGGACCTTCATAGCCGAGCTCGAGCGCCACTGCGTGAACCGACGCGCCTGCCGACAATCGCTGAAGCGCAATGATGATATGCAGACGCTCGCGCCAGCGCCCGAAAGTCATGCCGGTTTCGCTGCGTACCAGCCGCGCGAGCGTACGTTCGCTCATCGCATATCGGCGCCCCCATTCCGCGATCGTGCTGCGGTCGGCGGGGTTGTCGAGCAACGCCGAAGCGATCTGTTGCAGCCGGGGATTGTCGGAGATCGGGAGAAAGACGTCGTCGGGCGCCAGCAGCGCGAGCTGATCCAGCAACACTCTGGCGAGCCGCCCCACCGGGCCGTCCTTCGGATAGTCGGGCGGGAACCTGGCCAGTGAACGGATCAGCTCGCGGATGAGCGGCGTGATCGTAAAGCTGCGGCAGTCGGTGGGCAGGCCGGCCTCGTCGGGCGGAATGAAGATGACGTACAGCTTGGCGAAATCGGAAGCATGATTGCTGTGCGGAATGCCGCCCGGAATCCACACCGCGCCGTTGGGCGGAACGATCCACCATCCGCTCGGCGATCGGCACATGACCGACCCGCTCAATGCGACGACCAGTTGCCCCTTGCGATGAACGTGCATCGGCAGCTCATCCTCTTTTCCGCTCGTCTCCAGGAGAACGGAAATGACCGGCAAATCGACGGAGTCCGGATCGAACGGCTGATAGTTGATCTTCACCGGGTCTGTCATGGCTCGCGAAGCGGACATGCCGATTTCAGGGTTGTTGGGTTCCACGGTTCACTCGCTTTCTGCGCCTGCCTGGCCTCGGTGAATTCATGTATCGCCGCCCTCGGTGCAACATACGGTGGGCCATCCGACTGACGCGATTTTAATCCGCCGAATCAACGATGGCGCTGGCAAATCAAAATTAAATTTGGCCCCGTCGGACCTACACTGACTCGATGAAAATTCACGAGACATCAGGTATGAAAACCGACGAATTGATTTGCACACGGATCGACGCGGACGTCGTGCAACTGACGATCGACCGGCCGCCGGCGAACGCACTGAACGAACCGCTCATCACCGCATTGATGTCCGTCTTCCGCGACTTCGCTCGACACGACGTGCCACCCGGCATCGTGCTCACCGGGGCGGGAGAGAAGTTCTTTTGTGCCGGCGGCGATATCAATGAAGTGGCGGACCATGAGCTCGCCCTGTCGCGCATGGAAGCGTTCCACGCGTTCCTGGCGCAACTCGAGCAGTATCCGAGCCCGCTCGTGTGCGCGGTCAACGGCTATGCAGTGGGTGCCGGATTCGAAATGGCGCTGCATGCGGACTACGTCGTCGCGTCCGCTGAATCCCGGCTGGGATTTCCCGAGATCAATCACGGCCTGTTGCCCGCGGCAAAAGGCATGCGCCACGCAGCGGCCCTGCTGGGTCGACGGGCCGCGCGTTCGCTGCTTTTTTCCGGTGAACTGATCACGGCCGGAGAGGCGTTGGCGATAGGCGCGGTGGACGCGATATCCGCGCACGATGAAACGCTGAGAGACGCGCTGGCCAAATGCCGCGCGCTTTGCGCCAAAGATCGCCAGCTGTTCGCCGCCATCAAGCGAACGCTGCGCGAGAGTCCACGGATGAACGATGAAGCTCTGCTGCAGATGACGCTCGATGACCTGCGTGGATATCTCGGCAACGCGCGGACCGCGGACGCAAGATCCAGATTTCTGAACCGCAACAAGAAGGCCTGATCGTGAGCAATCTCAAACTGCCGGAAACGCTGCATCTTGCGCGCATGACGTATGAGGACGTGGCGGCCGCATTGGCCACGCAGTTCGATCGCGTCATCATTCCTTGCGGCGCAATCGAGCAGCACGGCCCCCATCTGCCGCTGAGCATGGATGCCGATCATGCGGACGCGCTGGCCGTGGAAATCGCCACGTTGCTGGGGCGAACCCTGATTGCGCCGACGATACGAGTGGGATGCTCGAAGCACCACATGGCCTTCCCGGGCACGATCTCGTTGCAGGAGCACACGTATGCCGCGCTCTGCCACGATTACTGCGTGAGCCTCGCGGCACATGGATTCAAGTGCATCTATCTGTTCTCGGCGCATGTCGGTAACTTCAATGCCCTTCATGCGATGTTGCCGGAATTGCGACAGGTCGTCGGGCCGGACGTCCAGGTGCTTGCCTATACGGATCATCAGGCGTGGCTGCGCGAATGGCGACTGGCCGTCGAGGAAGCCGGCGGCGATCCGGAATCCGTGGGTGGACACGCAGACATCGCAGAAACCTCCCTCATGATCCACCTTGATCCGGACAGTGTGCGACTCGCTCGACTCACGACCGGCCACGTGGGCGCCATGACGACCGAGCAATTGAACCGGATGTGGAAGGAGGGCGTGGCGTCGATCTCCCGAAACGGCGTGCTGGGCGATGCGCGAGGATCGTCACGCGAGATTGGCGAGGCCTGTTTGCGTGCGACGGCGAGGCTTCTCGCGTCGGCATTTGCGGCCGAATCGTCGACCTAGAAAAAGACGGAAAGCCGGCAGCATGATCTGCCGGTATCGGCAAGGTTGCGGCATGAAAAGAATAAAAAATGCTGCGGGATGTGCGGCAATATTTGTTCACGAAAACAAAAGAGACATCAAGACAGAGAAGGCATCCGGATGGATAAGTGTCGCCATCCAATCTGGATGCGCTGTTTCTAAATCAGGTTAAACGACGATGTTAATTGGTTGGCGGCGTGACACTGCCCGAACCTCGGCAGCAGTTCGCGCGCGCCGTGAATTTTCGAATTACGACTGTCAAGGAAAAGGAAATGCCATTGAAATTCGGTTTTTGGTCCGAGCAGGAGACGCAGGTCGGGCATAGCTACTCGAACAGGCTTCGCGAGCTGGTTCGCGAAGCGCGCTTCGCCGAGCAAATGGGTTTCGACTTTGTTGCGTTGTCGGAGCAGCACTTTGCGCTTGGCGGCGTGTCGAGTTCGGCGCCTGAAGTGGTGTTCGGTTATCTCGCGGCCGTCACTTCGCGAATCAAGCTGCGTCCTGCCGTGGCGCTGATGCCGAAGGCCATCAATCACGCGCTGCGTACCGCGGAACGGCTGGCGGCCACCGACATCCTCTCCGAAGGCCGGATGGAGATGTATTGCGGGCGCGCGAACACGACGATCGCAATGCGAGCGTTCAACGTATCGCCGGAGGAAACCCTGCCGCAAATGGAAGAGGGCATGGCGCTGTTGCGCAAAGCGATGCGTGAGGACGTGTTCACCTTCGAGGGAAAGTACTACCAGGTGCCGCCCCGGTCGCTCGTGCCGAAGCCGTTGCAAAAACCGTATCCCGTCCTCGGCGTTGCCGCCACCAGCGCGAACAGCCATGCTTGGGCCGGCTCGGAAGGCCTCGCGGTGATGAGCCATGCGATTTATCAGGGATGGGAGAAACAGAAGGGGCTGCTGGACACCTACTGGAACAGCTGGAAGCGCGATGAGACCGGGCCGTTGCACAAGCCGCGCGCCGGCATGCCGCTCTTCATCGGTATCGGCAAGACCGACCAGGAAGCGAAGGACATTTACGCCGGCGCGATCATGAACTATGCGCGCATCTCGACCGATGCGTATCCGCGGCTCGCCAAACTCGCGGACAACTACGCGTACATGGCCGAAAGCGTGCCCGCAATGCAGCGCGCCGCCGAAGATTGGGACTACCTGCTGAACGAATCCGCCACCACGGTGTGCGGAAGCCCCGACACCGTCATCCGTCAGTTGGAGCAATACGAGAAGCTCGGAATCGACGAGGTGCTGCTGCATATCGACTCGGTACCGCACGAGCAGATCATGTCGACGATCGACATGGTGGGCCGTTACGTGATTCCGCATTTCAACGATCGCAACAACATCGTCCGCCCGACCGACGAGTTGCTCGAGAAGATTCGCGCCATGCGCCCGCAGGCCGCCAACCCGAAGCAAAGTCAAGGATGAACCGATGAATACGTCTTCGCGCTATCAGTATCTGAATGTCGAACAACGGTCCTCCGGTGTCGCGATCGTCACGATGAATCGCCCGGAAATCCTGAACGCCATCAATTGGGACATGCACGACGAACTCGAACGGGTATTCGTCGAGCTGGATCACGACAAATCGGTCAAGGCGATCGTGTTGACCGGCGCCGGCCGCGGGTTCTGCTCGGGCGGCGACCAGAAGTCGATCGACAACGGCAATATCCCGTCGGCGACGCGTGGTGGCCGTCACCTCATAAGAAACATGCTGGAGGTCGAGGTGCCGATCGTGGCGGCGGTCAATGGCGTGGCCGTGGGCCTGGGCGCGACGCTCGCGCTGTTCTGCGACATGATTTATGCGAGCCCGACCGCACGGTTCGCCGATACGCACGTCAATGCCGGTGTCGTCGCGGGCGACGGCGGTGCGGTGATCTGGCCGCTTCTGCTCGGGCCGGTCCGCGCGCGGCACTATCTGATGACGGGCGACTTCGTCAGCGCGGAGGAAGCGCTGACGATGGGGATGATCAACAAGATCGTCGAAAGCGACAAGCTGCTGGAGGCGGCGCTCGATTACGCGGAGTTGCTCGCGAGCGGCCCGCGCGACGCGATCGTCTGGACGAAGTACTGCGTCAACAAGCTCGTCAAGCAGAATGCCCATCTGCTTCTCGACACGTCGATCGCTCTGGAGACGATCACGTTCAATTCGCCCGAGCGGCGCGAAGCGGTGGCTTCGTTTACCGAAAGGCGCAAGCGCTTTGGAGACAACTGGAAATGAGCGCGGCACCGTGGACTTCCGGCAATCAATTCGCGACCACCACCATTCCGGCCTTGCTGATCGAGCGCGTGAAGAACGGCGCTGACGCAGACGCGTTCTTTCAACGGCGTGCCGGAGCGTGGGTGCCCACAACCTGGAAGGGCTATGCGAACGCAGTCTGTTCCGTATCCGCAGCGCTCGGCGCGGCCGGGGTCGCACGAGGCGATCGGATTACCATCATGGGCGACGTATCGCGGGAGTGGCTGATTGCCGACATGGCGACGATCTGCTCGGGCGCGGTGACGGTAGGCGTCTATTTCACCGCGTCGGTCGAAGAGGTCCGCTACTACCTGGAGGATTCAGGGGCGACACTCGCTTTTGCCGGAAGTGCCGAGCAGCTTCGGGTCATGAAAGCGGCCGATACGTCCAGCAGGCTCCTCAAGATCGTGGTGCTCGATCCGGACTGGAAGCGCTCGCCTGACGAAACCGGCATGAATGTCGTTTCACTCGCCGAGTTCGCGTCGCATTTTGACGGCGACGAAGTCGCCTATCTGCGTGAGCAGTCCGAGCTTGCGCGGCCGACGGACCTGGTGAGCCTGGGTTACACCTCGGGAACCACGGGGGCGCCGAAAGGCGCGATGCTGACGCACGTGTCGATGCTCGCGGGAGCGTTCACGTGGCCGACCTTCTGTCCGGCGATATTGTCCGAACCGCAGCGCATGGTGATCCATCTGCCGCTTTCGCACACGGTCGCGCGCATTCAGGCGACGACGCTGCCGTTGATCGCGAAGACGGTATCTTACTTCGTCGACGTGTCGGCCGATTTCGCGAAGTGCATTCAGGAAGTCAGACCGACGTCCTATATGGCGCCGCCGCGCTTCTATCAGAAGTTCGCGACCCAGATCATCAACCACGTGAACGGCAGCAGCGAAGCCGAGCGGAGAAACTACACGCTCGCGCTCGGCATCGCGCGGGAAGTGCTGGCCGATCGCCAGGACGCAGGCACGGGCGACCCGTTCAAGGAACAGCTCTACGCCATCTGCCGTGAGCGCGTGTTCAAGCCGTTGCTGGCCAGAATCGGCTTCGACGATTTGCGCTATCCGTACACGGCCTCCGCTCCGGTGCCGCCCGAGGTCGTCACGCTGTTTCAGTTGTGGGGCGTCAACCTGAAAGAGAATTACGGGCAAACGGAGATGGTCGGCGGCAACCTCGCGCAGGTGACCGACTGGTCGAGGCCCGGCAACTCCGGGGTCCCGCTCGACGACCCCGCCTGGGAAACCCGCGTGTTGCCGGACGGCGAAATGATCGTTCGGGGGCCGGGGCTGTTCATCGGCTACTGGAACAAGGAAGCCGAAACGAAGGCCGCGCTGCGGGACGGCTGGCTGTACACCGGCGATATCGTCGACGTCGGCGCGGACGGTTCGTACAAGCTGATCGATCGAAAGAAGGAGCTCATCAATACGGCCGCCGGCAAATCGATCAGCCCGGTGCAGATCGAAAACGAACTGCGCCAGAGTCCGTACATTACCGAGGCACTCGTGATCGGCGAAGGGCGCAAGTATCTGACGGCGTTGATCGAAGTCGACGGCACGCTCGCCATGGACTGGGCCAGGACGCACGACCCGTCGGTCACGCAGTACGCCGATCTGGCCAGTTCGCCGCCCGTTATCGACCTGATCCGTGCGGAAGTGGAAAAGGCGAATGCGAGGTTGGCGCGCGCGGAGCAGATCAAGGCGTTCAGGATATTCCCCGAGGAACTTACACCGGAAAACGGCGTGATGACCGCCACGCGCAAGAAACGCCGCAAGGCATTGATGGCACGCTACGCGCACATTATTGCCGGCCTTTACGACGACGCCGAAGAGCGGTTGATCAAGGAGCAGCTCGTCGGTTCAGGGACAGCAGCGTCCGTTCACCGGCAATAGGAATCGCCGGCAGCGCAATTGGCCACGAGAACCCGTCGACGGTGCGGCGCGGGCGATGAACGGTGCAACGCCACGGGTACTTCGCCACGCATGCTTCATGCAAGGACCCGTGGCGCGCCGCCACGAAGCCGCACCGCCGTTCCGTCCACCGAGAGAGGTACCGCCGTGATAGCACTTTCCCCCGACCGCACGACCTTCCGCGAAGCCATGTCCCGTATCGGCGCAGCGGTGAATATCATCACCACCACGACGCCTTCCGGCGATGTCGGCATGACGGTGTCCGCAGTGTGCTCCGTCACCGACGATCCTGCTACGGTGCTCGTTTGCATAGGCCGGTCCAGCCGTCAATATGGACACTTCAGCAAGGCGGGCATCATCTGCGTCAACGTTCTTTCCCATGAGCACGAGATGCTTGCACCGATCTTCGCGGGCAAGGGCGATGTCCAGATGACCGAGCGCTTCACGTACGGCGAGTGGATCCGTCTCGTCACGGGTGCGCCGGTGCTGGCCACAGCGGCCGCGAGTCTCGACTGCACGGTGGACCGGAGCGTCGACATCGGCACACATACGGTCTTTTTTTGCGCCGTGCAGGCGCTACATCTCGGCTCCGCGTGTTCGGGCCTCGTCTATCACGGGCGCGCTTATCATCGGCTGCCGCAGCAGCATGCGTGACACGGCGCGGCCGTTTCCCAGCGACCACAAGGCCAGGCCGATTGTTGCCGTTCGAAGTTTCTGCTGACAGTGTCCGCCGATACTGCTGATGGGTGCGTTCGTGGTGGCGTCGTCAGCAAAGGACGAGAGCTACACCGAGGCGATGAAAGTCGATGGTGGGCTGCCCCGGCGTTATACAAACTGCGGGTCTTCCGATGTAGAGCGATGACCTGGTGCAGACGTGAGATGGCGGACTTCTAGGTCGGAGTGTTACGACGATGAATGGCGCTACGGGCGAACACGAACGATTACGACCGTTTGCGTTCGGAGCCGAAGCCGGCCGGGCGAGGGCGTTGCTGCGCACTTTCCGCCAACAACGACGTTCTCACCATTGCTTGACGTAGACAAACGCGGTCAGCCAGTAGCCGAGGAAGCCGAGCGCGAAGCCGGCTTCGTCGCCTGCGGTGCCGTTGATGACGGCCCACGCACCTCACGCCTCCAGACGAGATTCGTGCGAAACCCTACACAGCATTTGACCCGCCAAGAAAGCGCAATACCGCCCAGTTGAACGCCCCGGCGCGGTCGAGATTTGCATGATGTCCGCCTCCGGGAAGCGTTCCGTAGCGGGCACCCGGAATCATGGCAGCGAGCCGCTGCCCTTCGGTCGCCGGAAAAATGCTGCCGTCTTCGCTTTGCAACACGAGCGTTTCGCTGCGTACGAGATTCAGTCGCCTTCTGACGTCGTAGTTCGCGATCCCGATGCAAAGGCGGGCAAGCTGCGCGGAATCGGTGGTTGCCGCGCGCGCATGGCCGATCTGATACGCGATCTCGCCAGCTTCCGATTGAGCGAATTCGGCGCTCACCATCAGCGGCCACATTTCCTCGAACCAGCGGCTTGCGCTATCGTCGCGCGCGAAACCGCATTTCCAGAACTCGAAGCGCCGGACGAAATCGTCGTCGACCAGGTTCGAGAAGCCGTTGCAGACGACCAGCTTGCCGACGCGTGCGGGCGCATCGAGCGCGATCGTCAAGGCGATCGCGCTACCAAGCGAGATGCCGACGAGGGCGGCACTTTCGAGGCCAAGGTAATCCAGCAGAAACTGCAGGCTGCCGGCAAGTTCCCTCACGTCAAGCGTGCGATCCGGGTACGACGACGCACCGTGCCCCGGCAGATCCGGCACGATGACGCGATAACCCGCTTGACGCAGAAACGGAATTTGCCGTGTCCATGCGAGACCGCAGCTACCCAGATCGTGAATCAATATGATCGGTTGGCCGCTGCCGACGTCCGCATAATAAAGATCGTGGTCACTGAATGATAGTTTTGCCATCTGCCTGCTCCACTGCTGTCCCCCGTGTACTTCTGAACTATCTTAATATTGAGATATATTGGCTGCAAGTTGAGCGACCAAGCCCCCATCGAATGCGAGGATATTCATGACGGTTCCGGGTACCGAAGATCACGTTGACCTCGTCGTCGCGCAATGGCGCGACGAGCGGCCTGAACTCGATGTGGCGTCGATGGAGGTGTTCGGGCGTTTGGCGCGACTGGCAAAGCATTGCGAGAAGGCGCGGACCGAGGCGTTGTCGCCGTTCGGCTTCAAGGAAGGCGAATTCGACGTTCTGGCCACGCTTCGCCGGGCGGGCGCACCGTACGAACTGTCGCCCACGCAGCTGTACCGCTCGCTGATGATTTCGTCGGGCGCGATCACGAACCGCCTGATGCGACTCGAGCAGGCCGGCCTCGTCGAGCGCATCCCGAATCCGCAGGACGGCAGGGGAATGGCCGTGCGATTGACTCGCGAAGGGCTCGCACTGATCGACAGGGCGGTGAATGTACACGTGGACACACTGAATCTGTTGCTCGGCGGGCTGGATCGGGACGACCGCACGACACTTGCATCGCTCCTGAAGCGTGCGCTTCTCGCGCTACCGGGCGAAGCGCTCCCGTCCGATGGCGCAGGGTGGGCGCGAGGGGAGCAGGCGTGACATACCGAACCTCGATGGGTTTAAGATAAAGACCGCAACAAATGAGGCCGGCGACAACAATAACGATAAGGAAATATCGTGCTTAACAGTAACGTATTGCGCCAACTCGATCTTCAGGACGTGATGGTATTTCTGTGTCTGTACGAACATAAAAGCGCGCGCCGCACTGCCGAGGTCCTGAGCATCAGCCAGCCGACGGTCAGCTATTGCCTGAAACGCTTGCGCAATTGCTTTCACGACGTACTGTTCGACGTCGATCGCGGCAGCCTCGTCGCGACGGCCAAGGCCGAGGCGATCGAGCCGTATCTGCGAAACGTGATCGATGCGGTGAACCACTGCGCCGACATGGACGACGACCAGGTGGCCGCCACGTCACGCCGCGTGATGCGCGTATGCGCGCCGGAGTATTTCGAGCTGCTGCTCTTGCCGGGGGTGCTCGAGTCGTTCATGAAGCGCGGCCGCGAGACCTCGCTGATCGTCGATCGCCTCGGCCGCGAGCTGCCGGTAGAACGGCTGCTGGCCGGCGAACTCGATTTCGCGATCGGCTTCGGCCCCGGCTATCATCGGCTGCATCCCGACCTGCAATGGGAGTCGGTGCTCTCCGACACCTTCGTGTGTCTGACCGCTTCGCGCAAGCTCGCACCGTCGACGCGCGTCTCGCTCGACGAATTCTGCGACATGGAGCACGTGTTCCCCACGCCGTGGGTATCCGAGCGCAACATGATCGACGGCTGGCTCGAAAAGCTCGGCCGCTCGCGCAGTATCGTCGCGCGCGCCAACACGTATCAGGCCTGCCTGAACATCGTCGCGCGGCTGCCGGTCGCGCTGACGCTGCCGCGGCGCCTGATCCAGCACCTGTCGATTCCGGCGAACGTACAGATCTGCGAAGTGCCGCTCGGCTTCCCGACCTTCACGCTGGACGTGATCTGGTCGACGCCGATGGAGAAGAACCCCGACATCCGCACCATGCGCAGTCTCTTCAAGGATCTCGCGAGCGCCAACGCGTTCGAGCCGGGGGAATTGCCTCGCGCCTAGCCGCAATCGGTTCGCGCCGGCCGGCGAGCGGCGCGGTTTATTGCCGGTGGGGAAGCAAAGCCGGGCTTCCTTTCAGGAACCTGAACAAAATTCACATCCACCATTTAATTTTTAAAACGGTGCGCCCCGCCGTGTCGGTAGATTAGTCAGTGTTCGACGAGGCCGTGCTTCGAACACAAAACTAACCACACTGAGAGGCAACCATGATGGATGTTGTTGATGTAGTCGCTGCGAGGGTTCAGCACAAACCGTTACCGCGTTTCGGCTTCGAGTTGATCGAAAGCCTCGAGGCCGGTCAGAAGGCGATCGACCTGGTCGATACCGATCAGTTGTACGAGCAACTCGCCCATTCGGGTGTCGTGATCTTTCGCAATTTCGCCGATACGCTCGACGATTTCAACCGCTTCGTCAGCCTGCATTCGGCGCGCGTCACGTTCGATCCCGCGCGCAAGACCTCGACGGAGAACACCGCCGAAATCGATGCCGGCGAGCTGGAAATGGGCCTGCACCGTGAGAACGGCAACCTGCCGTTCACGCCCGACCTGCAATGGTTCTACTGCCTCGAGCCGGCTCGCGTCGGCTCCGAAACGACGATCTGCGACGGGCAGCGCGTGCTGCAGGAACTGACGCCGGCCGTGCGTCGTCTGTTCGAGCAACGCCAGATCAAGTATTCGCGCCGCATTCCCTGGCCGAACGTGCAGCGCTTCCTGAGCGTCGAACTCCAGCTGCCGGCGCACGAGGTGAACGACTCGCACCTCGAGGTCGTCAACCAGCGCGTTCGTGGCCAGCACTATCGCCGTCTCGACCAGTTTCTCGTGTCGTCCGAGCGTGTGACCGATGCGATCACCGTCAGCTGCTTCTCCGGCCGTCGCGCGTTCTGCAACTCGCTGCTCGGGCCGAGCGTGAACTACGAGCCGCCGCTGATCACGTGGGCCGACGGTACCGACATCGATTTCGAGGTGTGGGACGAAATCAAGGACGTGACCGCCCGCTATACGTACGACCTGTTCTGGAACAAGGGCGACGTCGTCGTGATCGACAACAGCCGCGTGATGCACGGCCGCCGCCGTCTCGCGGACACGGGCCGCCGCATCTTCGGTGCGCAAAGCTATCGCAAGGGAGCCATCGCATGATCAGCGCACTCATCGAACGTCATTTCGCCGAAGCGCCGAACCGCATCGTCGTGCGGGAGATGGACGGCCGCGAATACTCGCTCGATCAACTGCGCGCCGACGTCGCGCGGATCGGCGGCAAGCTGGAGGAGGTGTACGGCGATTGCAGCGGTCTCGTGTTCGGTATTGCCGCGCGCTCGAGCTACACTTGGGTGGCGACGATGCTCGCGATCCTGCGCGTGAAGGCGGTGCTTCTGCCGGTGCCGATCGAGTTTTCCGACGAGCAGATCGGCAGCCTGTTGCACAAGGCCACCGCGATCTTCGCGCAGGATGCGCAAACGGCCGCGCGCATCGGTTCGATCCTGCCCGGCATCTCGTGCATCGACGCCGCGAGCGAGCGCGACGAATGGCCCGCAGCGGGCGCACCCACCGGGGAGCGGATCGAGCCGGGCATCTGCGGGATCATCCATACGTCCGGCACGACGTCGAAGCCGAAGGGCGTGAAGATCCGCGACGAGGCGGTCGGCCTGCTGGTGACGAACGTGCTGAAGCGCGTGCCGGCCGGCCCGCTCGATTACCTGTCGATCGTGCCGATGAGCCTGCTGATCGAACAGGTGCTCGGCGTGTTCCTGCCGGTGCTGTCCGGCGGCTCGCTGACGCTGATGCCCGCGCACTACGCGGAGTACGGCGCACGCAGCGGCAATGCGCGCGAATACCTGGACCTGATCGCCCGCGTCGATCCGAACTTCCTGTACCTGCCGCCGAAGCTGCTCGAGGAGGCCGATGCCTTGCTGGAGTCGACCGGTACGACGCAACTGTTCGGCCGCCGCAATCCGCACATCATCACGGGCGGCGCGAAGATTCCGGCCACCGTGCTCGAATCGTTGGACAAGCGCGGCGTGCAAATATACGAAGCGTACGGTCTCAGCGAGAACAGCTCGATCATCTCGCTGAACTATCCGGGGCAGCGCCGCATCGGTTCCGCCGGGACGTTCCTCGACGGCATCGAGCCGGTGATCGTCGACGGCGAGCTGCGCGTGCGCACACCGACGCTCTGCGCGGGCTACTACAACTCGGACGATACGTCGTGCGAGCTCACCGACGGCTACCTGCATACCGGCGACCTCGCCGAGATCGTCGATGGCTTCCTGTACATCACCGGCCGCAAGAAGCACGTGATCATCCTGTCGACGGCGCGCAACATCTCGCCGGAGTGGGTCGAGACGGTCTACAAGGAAAGCGCGCTGATCGACGACATCGTGGTGTTCGGCGAAGGGCGCGAAGAGCCGGCGGCGATCGTGCTGTCCACGCACGACGAAGCGGCGGTGCGCGACGAGATGGCGCGGCTCGAACCGCGGCTCGCGGATTTCGCGCGGGTGCGGCGCGTGCGGGTCGTGACCGACATCGAGCGCTTCCGCACGGATTACTACACGGTCACCGGGCGGCCGCGCCGTCAGCTGATCGAGCGTGACCATGCGGCGTCGCTTTACTGACCGGGGAGCCGAACGTGCAGATCGTACGGACCTTTCACCCGGGCCAGGACGCCTATCGCGAGATTCAGCTCGCGGTCTCGCAGCACTACTATCAGGCGCACGGCGCGCGTCCTGAGCCTCGCCCGGACCAGTTCTGGTGTCTGACCGACCGCGAGAGAACCTTGCCCGGATACGCATGCCTGGGGCTCAGCTGGGGCGATAGCGCGCGGCTGTTCTCGGAGCACTACCTCGACGAATCGCTGACGAGCCTGTATGGGCTGTCGCGTGCGGAGCTGATCGAGCTCGGGCAGTTCTCGTCGTTCGGCCCGAAGGGCGCCGGGCGCTACCTGATGGCGAGCGTGTTCCGCACCCTGGCCCAGCACCACTACCGGTACGTGCTGATGACGGCGACCGAGCGCGTGCGTTACATCGTGCAGTCGTTGCAGATCGCCTACGACGATCTCGGCCGCGCGTGCGTGAGCCGGGTGCGTGACCGGCATGTCGACTGGGGCACGTACTACGACAACGCGCCGCGCGTCATCATGGTAAGGATCGACGACATGGCCCGACGCAACGATTTGCCGATGTGGAGCCCGCTCGGCGATCCGCCCTCGGCCCGAATGCCGCCGAGGCAGGTCGAATGCACCGCCAACGGTCACTGATCCCGACAGGCCGCACGCACTCGCGTCGGCCTGTCCCGTCATTTCTGGAACGTCCCCATGTCCAACTCAAATAGATATGAAAACTTCCTCGTGTTCCTGGCGCCGCTGATCAATAGCGTCGGCGGGATCGCGATCGACCTCTATGCGCCGAGCATCCCGGCCATCGGTCGAGAACTCGACGTCATGCCGAGCATGATGCAGAACACGATCACGATCACGCTCGTGTTCTATGCGATCGGCCAGCTCGGGTTCGGCATCCTGGCCGACTGGTGGGGCAGACGCCCGTCGATACTGTTCGGCCTCGTGCTGTTCATCGCCGGCAGCGCGCTGGCGGTCGTCGCGCCTTCGTTCGAGGTGCTGATGGCGGGACGCGCGATTCAGGGCTTCGCGATCGGCTCGTGCCAGGTCGTCGCGCGCGCCGTGCTGGTCGACCGGCTGAAGGGCGACCGCTTCCGCGTCGCGATCGTCTACCTCAGCCTGGCGTTCGGGCTGGGCCCCGTGATCGCGCCGTACGTGGGCGGACACGTGCAGGAGTGGGCCGGCTGGCGCTGGAACTTCGTCGTGTACTGCGGCTACGGGCTCGTCGTGCTGTCGTTCGCGTTCGCGGGCCTGCGCGAGACGCTGCGGCCGGAGTTGCGGCGCACGCCGCGGCAAACCATTGCGGGCTATCGCGAGATCCTGTCTGATCCGCACTTCCAGTCGGCTGTCGCGATGCTCGGGATGAGCTTCTCGGCGTTCCTGATGTGGAACGTGATCGGCCCGTACATCGTGCAAATCCGCCTCGGGCATTCCGCGGCTTATTTCGGTTCGACTGCGCTCGGCGTCGGCCTGTGCTACCTCGGCGGCACGACGCTGAACCGGAGCCTGATCCGGCGCTACAGCGGCGAGCAGCTGATGCGCGTCGGCATCGCGACCTTTGCGCTCGGGGTGGCCTGCGTGGCGTCGAGCGGCGTCGAGCTGAGCCTCGTGACCGCCCTCGGCGGGATCATGCTGATCGCGTTTGCACAGGGCTTCATCTTCTCCAACGCGATGGCGCGCTCGATGGCCCTGTTTCCGGGCCGCGCGGGCGCCGCGGCGAGTCTGCAAGGGTGCCTGATGCTGGCGCTCGGTTCGATCGTGTCGGGGGTCGTCAGCGCATTGCCCATGGAGACGAACGCGACGATTGCCATCATGTTCGCGTGTCTGCTGGGCGTGACCATGATCGGCTTCCGGCAACTGCATCGCCGCCATCCGCAGGTGGCGCGATGAAGGCCGCCGTCGCGCTCGCGCTGCGGCTCGTACTCGGCGCGTTCTGGAGCTGGGCGGGCTTGACGAAGATCGTCGGACACTTCGATGCAGGCCCCTTTCTGACGGCTGCCGTCTCGCGATCCGCGGCGGCGCCCGAAGCCGTGCGGCTCGCGCTGACCGGCGCGATCGTGCACGTCGCGCTTCCGCACGTCGTCGCGGTGAACCTGATCGTGCCTTGGCTGGAACTGGCGGCAGGATTATCGATGCTGCTCGGCATCGCGATCGCGTGGGGTGTCGCCGGCGCGGCGGCGATGTCGGTGCTGTTCCTGATGTGCGGGGCGGTCGGCACCAATCCCTTGCTGCTGTTCGGCGCCGTCCTGTTGGCGATGTCACACCCGTATGCGCGCGCATGGACCCTTCATGCGCCGCGAGCGCCTGCCACGACCATCTGAGCTCGTAGCGGGCGTTGCTTTGCCGCTTGCCACGTTCGTCGCGGCAAGCGGCTTTTTTTCGTGTCAGGCATGCGAAAAATTTAAACAGGGATTCGAAAAGTTGACGTCCGGGCGCGGCGGCTCCACCCAAACTGACGTCATGACTGATTCATTGGGGAGATATCGGTGAGACGCTCTGTGTTCCTTGCCGCAGGCGCGTTGGTCGTCCTGTCCGGCGCATTGTTCCTTTGGCGCACGGAACGTGTATCGGCGGCCGATCGGCCTGCGTCGCCACCGGCGCCGTTGCCGGTCGAAACCATCGTCGTGAAGCCGCAGGCCGATGCGCCGACGCTCGAGGCGGTCGGCTCGCTCGAAGCGGTGCGGCAGGTGACCATCGCGCCGGAAGTCGCCGGCCGCGTCGTCGACATCCGGTTCGTCGCGGGCTCGCGCGTGAGCGCCGGGCAAACGCTCGTGCAACTGTACGATGCACCCGAGCAGGCGAAGCTCGCCGGCTTGCAGGCGAAGGCCGACTATACGCGCCGGCAGTTCGACCGCGCCGTGCAGCTCGTGCCGAACGGCGCCGAGCCGAAGGCGACATTCGACGCACGCCGCTACGAGCTCGACGCCGCGCGCGCCGATATCCGCGAGACTCGAGCGGTCATCACGCAAAAGCTGATTCGCGCGCCGTTTCCCGGCGTGATCGGCTTGCGCCGCGTGAACCTGGGGCAGTACCTGAACCCGGGCGATCCGATCGCGACGCTGACGGATCTCGGCGTGTTGTACGCGAACTTCACGGTGCCGCAGAAGGAGTTGAGCCGCGTGTCGCTCGGCCAGACGGTGCGTGTGACGACGGATGCGTATCCGGGCCGGACCTTCGAAGGCCACGTGACGGCGATCGAGCCGCAGGTCGGCGACGAGACTCGCAACATCACCGTGCAGGCCACGGTGACCAATACCGGCCAGTTGCTGCGCCCCGGCATGTATATCGACGCGCATCTGGCGCTGCCCGGCCGCGACGCGGTGATCAGCGTGCCGGATACCGCCGTGCAGACCTCCCAGGCGGGCGACACCGTGGTGGTGGTCGAGCAGCGCGACGGGCGCGGCGTCGGCGTTGCGCGCGTGCGCCAGGTGCGTGCCGGCGCGCGCGAGCGTGGCCGCATCGTCATCGAGGACGGGCTGCGCGCCGGCGACGTGGTCGTGACGACCGGGCAGTTGCGCGTCGCACCGGGCGCGAAGGTGCAGGCGCTCGCCGATGCGGGCACACGACGGGAGACGGTGCGATGAGCCAGACCACGCAAGGCGCGCGTTTCACCGACATCTTCGTGCGGCGGCCGGTGCTGTCGATCGTCTGCAGCCTGCTGATTTTGCTGGTGGGCCTGCGCTCGCTCGGTGCGCTGCCGGTGCGCCAGTATCCGATGCTGGAGAGCGCGACGATCAGCGTCGAGACGGCCTATCCCGGTGCGTCGCAGGCGTTGATGCAGGGCTTCGTGACGACGCCGATCGCCCAGTCGATCGCAACCGCGGACGGCATCGAGTATTTGACCTCCACGTCCACGCAGGGCAAGAGCGTCGTGAAGGCGCGGCTGCGCCTGAATGCGAACGCCGATCGCGCGATGACCGAAATCATGGCGAAGGTGCAGGAGGTCAAGTACAAGATGCCCGAGGGTGCGTACGACTCGGTGATCACCAAGCTGACCGACGCGCCCACGGCCGTGATGTATCTGGGCTTCTCGAGCGATACGTTGTCGATCCCCGAGATCACCGACTACGTGGTGCGCGTGGCGCAGCCGCTGGTCACCACGGTGCCGGGCGTCGCCTCCGCCGAAATCGTCGGCGGCCAGAATCTCGCGATGCGCGTCTGGCTCGACGCGTCGCGGCTCGCCGCGCACGGGCTGTCGGCCGGCGATGTCGCGGCCGCGCTGAAGGCGAACAACGTGCAGGCTGCGCCGGGCCAGTTGAAGGGCGCGCTGACCGTCGCCGACATTTCCGCGAACACCGACCTGACCGACGTCGGCGCGTTCGGCAACCTCGTCGTGAAATCGGAGGCGAACGGCAGTTTCGTGCGCTTGCGCGACGTCGCGACGATCGAGCTGGGCGGCCAGCAATACAACGCGAGCGCGCTGATGAACGGGCGCCGCGCGGTCAACATCGCGATCAACGCGACGCCGTCGGGCAACCCGCTCGACATCGTGCGCGGCGTGCAGGCGTTGCTGCCGACGATGGAGCGCAGCAAGCCGGCCAGCATCAGGATCGGCGACGTGTTCGACGTCGCGCGCTTCGTCAACGCGTCGATCGACGAGGTGCGCGAGACCATCATCGAGGCGATCGCGATCGTCGTGGTCGTGATCTTCCTGTTCCTCGGCTCGTTCCGTGCGGTCGTGATCCCGGTCGTGACGATTCCGCTCGCGCTCGTCGGCTCGGCCGCGCTGATGCTGGCCGCGGGCTTCTCGCTGAACCTGCTCACGTTGCTCGCGATGGTGCTGGCGATCGGGCTCGTCGTGGACGACGCGATCGTCGTCGTCGAGAACATTCACCGGCACATCGAATCCGGCGAGCCGCCCGCGCGCGCGGCGCTGCTCGGCGCGCGCGAGATCGCGTCGCCGGTGATCGTGATGACCATCACGCTCGTTGCGGTGTATGCGCCGATCGGGCTGATGGGCGGGCTGACCGGCTCGTTGTTCCGCGAGTTCGCTTTCACGCTCGCGGGGGCGGTGTGCGTGTCCGCGGTGATCGCGTTGACGCTCTCGCCGATGCTCAGCTCGCTGCTGCTCGACAGCCGGATGTCGGAGGGCCGTGTTGCGCGGGCGATCGAACACACGCTGTCGCGCGTCACGCACGCGTACCGGCGCCTGCTGCATGCGAGCCTCGGCGCGCGGCCGGCGGTGCTGGTGTTCGGCGCGGGCGTCCTGTTGGGCATCGGCCTGCTGTTCAGCGGCGTGAAGCGCGAACTGGCGCCGCAGGAGGATCAGGGCTCGATCATGCTGCAGGTGAAGGCGCCGCAGTATGCGAATCTGGACTACCTCGAACGCTACGCGCCGCAGATCGAGACGGTGTTCCGCTCGCTGCCGGAAGCGGATACCAGCTTCGTGTTGAACGGTGTCGGCGGCGCGAATCTCGGCTTCGCCGGCGTGAACCTCGTCGACTGGTCGAAGCGCACGCGCAGTGCGGCCGACCTGCAGGCGCGGGTGCAGGCGGGCGCGAACGCGATCGCCGGCGACCAGGTGTTCACGTTCCTGCTGCCGTCGCTGCCCGCGTCGAGCGGCGGCCTGCCGATCCAGATGGTGCTGCGCGCGCCGGCCGATTTCAACGGCATCTTCGCGACGATGGACAAATTGAAGGCTGCCGCGTCGAAGAGCGGGCTGTTCGCGGTGGTCGACAGCGATCTGACGTTCGACAGCCGTGCGGTCGGCGTAACGATCGACCGCAACCAGGCGAATGCGCTCGGCGTGACGATGAAGGACATCGCCGATACGCTCGCGGTGCTCGTGGGCGAGAACTACGTGAACCGCTTCGATCACGACGGCCGCTCGTACGACGTGATTCCGCAGGTCGCGCGCGCCGAGCGCCTGTCGTCGGACATGCTGAACCGCTACTACGTGAAGACGCGCGGCGGCAAGATGGTGGCGCTGTCGACCGTCGTGCGCGTGTCGAACGGCAGCCAGGCCAACGCGCTCACGCAGTTCAATCAGATGAACTCGGCGACCCTGTCGGCGGTGGGCGCGCCGGGCGTGACGATGGGGCAAGCGGTCGAGTTTCTGCAGAAACAGCCGCTGCCGGCCGGCTACGAGATCGACTGGCTCGGCGAATCGCGGCAGTACGTGCAGGAAGGCAACCGGCTGACGGTCACGTTCGTGTTCGCGCTCGTCGTGATCTTTCTGGTGCTCGCCGCGCAGTTCGAGAGCCTGCGCGATCCACTGGTGATCCTCGTGTCGGTGCCGCTGTCGGTGTGCGGCGCGTTGGTGCCTCTGTACCTCGGCTTCGCGACGCTGAACATCTATACGCAGATCGGGCTCGTGACGCTGATCGGCCTGATTTCCAAGCACGGGATCCTGATGGTGAGCTTCGCGAACGAACTGCAACGCACGCAGCACCTCGACCGCCGCGCGGCGATCGAGCACGCGGCCGCGGTACGGCTGCGGCCGATCCTCATGACGACGGCCGCGATGGTCGCCGGGCTCGTGCCGCTGATTTTCGCGCGCGGCGCGGGCGCGGCCAGCCGCTTCGCGATCGGGATCACGGTCTCGACCGGCATGCTGGTCGGTACGCTGTTCACGCTGTTCGTGCTGCCGACCGTGTACACGCTGATCGCGAAGCGCCATCGCGAGGCCGCGAACAGCGAGCGCGCCCGCGTGCTGGAGACCGTATGACGATGCAATCTGCAACGCGTGCCGCGATGGGACGCAACGAGGGCAACATGAATGGATTTCGCATGGCGGCCGCCGCGGCGCTCGCGCTGTTCGCCACCGGCTGCACGATGGCGCCGCATTACACGCGGCCCGACGCGCCCGTCGCGCAGGCGTACCCGGCCGGCGGCGTCTACGCGACACAGCCCGCTGCGGCCGGCACGCGCAGCGCCAACGGCCAGGCGGCGAGCGCCATCGGCTGGCGCGAATTCTTCGCCGATCCGCGCCTGCAGCGGCTGATCGAGATCGCGCTGAACAACAACCGCGACCTGCGCGTCGCGGTGCTGAACATCGAGGCGTCGCGCGCGCAGTACCAGATCACGCGCGCAGGGCTGTTCCCGACCCTCGACGGCACCGGCTCCGGCAGCATCCAGCGCTATCCCGCCGGCGTGTCGACGACGCGCCAGCCGCTCATCACGCGCACCTACAGCGTCGGGCTTTCCGCGTCGTGGGAGCTCGACCTGTTCGGCCGCGTGCAGAGCCTGAAGGATCAGGCGCTCGCGCAATACCTGTCGACCTCGTATGCACGGCAGGCCACCGAGATCTCGCTCGTGTCGCAGGTCGCGGACCAGTATCTGACGCTGCTGTCGACCGAGGACCTGCTGAAGGTCACGGAGAACACGCTGAAGACCGCGCAGGCGTCGTACGACCTGACCAAGCTGCAGTTCGACAACGGTACGGGCTCCGAGCTCGATCTGCGTCAGGCGCAGACGGTCGTCGAGCAGGCGCTCGCGAACCAGCAGGCGCAGGCGCGTGCGCGGGCGCAGGCGGTGAATGCGCTGGTGCTGCTGATCGGCGAGCCGCTGCCTGACGATCTGCCGGCCGGCATGTCGCTCGACGCGCAGAACCTGCTCACCGACGTGCCGGCGGGCCTGCCGTCGGACCTGCTCACGCGTCGTCCCGACGTGATGCAGGCCGAGCAGACGCTGCTGGCCGCGAACGCGAACATCGGCGCGGCGCGCGCGGCGTTCTTCCCGCGCATCTCGCTGACGGCCGCGTTCGGCACCGCGAGCCCGACGCTCGGCGGGCTGTTCAAGGCCGGCACGGCGGCGTGGTCATTCGCGCCGCAACTGACGATGCCGATCTTCGAAGGCGGGCAGAACATCGCGAACCTGAACCTCGCGAACGTGCAGAAGCGCATCGAGATCGCGAACTACGAGAAGGCGATCCAGTCGGCGTTCCGCGAGGTGTCGGACGGTCTTGCCGCGCGCGGCACGTACGACTTGCAGATCGCCGCGCTCGAGCGCAACGAGCACGCGCAGCAGCGTCGCTTCGATCTGTCGGACCTGCGTTACAAGAACGGTGTCGACAGCTATCTGTCGGTGCTGACCGCGCAGACGGATCTGTATTCCGCGCAGCAGTCGCTGATCAGCGCGCGCCTCGCGCGCTGGACCAACCTCGTCGATCTGTATCGTGCGCTGGGCGGCGGCTGGATCCAGCACGCCGGCGAGACGCCGCGCGCGCCGGATGCGTCGGCCGATTAGCGCCCGGCGTGGTCATCCGGCTGGAGCGGTAAACGTCGAAACAGGGAGGCCGACCACGCCGGGACCGAAGCGATGTGCGGAGCGGACAGCTGCACCGAGACGATGTTCACGATGGCGAGACTGGATGGCTTCGTGCCGGCCGATCGTCCGCTGCGCCCGATTCCGCCGTCGGCGAATCCGCGTGGCTCCGGTATCAGATTGACTATAATCGCGCATCATTTGATACCTGCCAGGGAGCCGCCATGTTGCTCGTCACCCCTGAAGCCGTGGCTGCGGTCATGGAGTTGCAGCCGGTCCCGCACACGCTGGCGGAATTGGAGGCGCTCGTGCGCGACGGCCTGCCGAAGTCTGCGCCGTCCCTTCCGTCGTCGTCCGGGCAGCGTTCGACGTGCTGGTGAATCCGGCACATCCCGACGCGGCGCGAATCGTCGTGACAGATCCTCGACCCGTGGTGTGGGATGAACGCCTCTTTGCCATGCCACTGGCCGGGCAGTCATAGAAGTCGATGGTGGTCTGCCGCGGCTTCATACAAATAGCTGGGTCTTTGCAATGCCGCGCTCAGTGACAACCTTATTGCGCGGCGTGCAGCCTCACGACTTCCGCAGGGTTTCGGATGTCTGGTCAACGGCGACGGGCGAGGCGACATCTCCGCATCCCCGACGGTGGCGGCTTTATTTTGGTCTACGAGCGATGCATGACGTCGCCCGCCTCGGAATCGGGGCTACATGACACCGCGTCCCGTGGCATCCCGCTGCAGACCGCCACGTCCACGAGATTTTTCAAGAATCCGACGCATTTGCCGTAATCTCGATAGACCCTTAACCTTTTCCTCGTCGTGGCGGGGATACCGCGTTGACGACGGCGATGAAAGTCGATCTGGCTACCCTCTATCTTCTAGTGATCGGCACCTTGTGGGCCAGTTCCGCCATGACATATTGGGAGCACGTATCGCATCCCAAGCGCAGCAACGAACTGCGAATGCTGGCGGCCGGATATGCGACGCTCGGGATCGGTTGCGCCGTGGCCGCGTTCCGGCTTGAACTGCTGGGCGCCGCGGGCGCGGCTGTAAGCAATCTCGTGATTCTGAGCGGCTATCTACTGGTTCTGCGCGCTGTGGCAATGTTCAACGGCCGGCGGTATCTCGCAGGCTCGATCGGCCTGCTGATCTTGATGGGGTTGACCTGGGCGGCGGCCGGCGCGCGCGGGCAGGCCGCCGTATGGCTCTATGCCAGCGCGCTGCCCATCGCGCTCGTCTCCGCGATGACGGCCCTCGAACTGACACGACGCGACGGGATGCCGGCCGTTCAAGCTCGACGCGTCGCTGTGGCGGTGACGGGCATCCATGCACTGTTCTACGCTGCCAGAGCCTTCGTCCTGCCTTGGGTGGTCCCGGTCTTTGGAACGAGCGCACTGTCGATTTCGAGCAAGATCACGATGTACGAAGGCGTGCTCTATTCGGTCGTTTTGCCGATGACGCTACTTCGGCTCACCCGCGAGGAGGTTCACGGCGAACTCCTGCAAGAGTCCCGTACGGATTACCTGACGCGCCTGGGAAATCGCAGGCTGTTCTTCGAAGAGGGGGAGCGAATCATCAACGATTGCGCGATACGTCGACGCCCGGTCACGCTCCTTGCATTTGATCTCGACCACTTCAAGAAGATCAACGATCGCTATGGGCACAAAACCGGCGACGAGGTGCTGAGATCGTTCGCGGGCGTGGTTCGCGCCAGTACCGACGCGAACACGATTCTGGCGCGCATCGGTGGTGAAGAATTCGCTGCTCTGCTGCCCGATCACGACAGCCATCGCGCGAACGAGATCGGCGAAAGCATTGCGAGCCAGTTTGCCAGGATGGTCCACAGCGCCGACGATCATCGGATTTCCGCAACCGTCAGCATTGGCCTGGCGACGTCGAATTCCGAGGTGCCTTCACTCACCGATTTGCTCGCAGCGGCAGATCAGGCGCTATATCGGGCGAAGTCGCAAGGCGGCAGTCAGCTGATTCATCATGCTGAAGGACGATAGCTAGACCAAGCCACACCTTGGCGTATCACTCCGAAGGATGGCACAGCATGCTGATCAGCTTGTCGCGGTACAGGTTCTTCTCCGCCGGATTGCGCTGTACGCAGACGTGGAGATTGCGCTGAGACCAGGGCTCGATTAGCGGGATGACCGCGACCTTGCCTTCGTCGGATGATTCAATCGCCGTCCGCGGAACGATGCCGATTCCGGCTCCCGACGATACGAGCCGAGCGATAGCCCGATAACCGGATACCTGCACGCGAATGTCGAGTCGTCCGTCGAGCGCGGCGGCATGATTCACCAGAAACGTGTGCAGTGCAGCCCCTGATTGCAGACTGATGAACGGCTGACCCAGGCACGCCGCGAAGCTGACTTCGCTTTGCCTCGCGAGCGCGTGCGTCACGGGCGCGAGCAAGACCAGCTGGTCCTTCTTGTACGGTACGAATCGCAGCGCCGAATGCTCGGATTCCAATGCCACCACACCCACGTCCGCTCGACCGGCCACCACGGCGCCCACGATGTCGTGGCTGAGTCTCTCTTCCAGTGTGATGCGCACGCTCGGGAACGCCGCGAAGAAACGAGCGAGATCGTCCGGCAGATGGGAGCTGATCGCGTTGTTGTTGGCGAATACGGTGACGTGCCCGGTCAGTCCTTCGGCGAAAGGCAAAAGATCCGAGCGCATCTGGTCGAGTTGAGCGAGACAACGCCGTGCGTGCTCCACGAGCACCTGGCCCGCCGCCGTCAGCGCGACGCCTCTCGGATGCCGGCTCAGCAACGTCACGCCTACCGAGCCTTCAAGATTCTTCACGCGAAGGCTCGCGGACGATGGCGCAAGGTGGCAGCGTTCAGCGCCGCGCGAGACGTTGCCCTCTTCGGCGACGGCGACGAACACCTTCAGGTCAGTCAAGTCATAGCTCATCGTGTTCGAATTTCGCGAAGATGATGCCGGCTTTATAGCATAGCAGTACCGGCCGGCATGCACGGGAGCGATTGCTGCATTGCACGATTTCGTGAATCACGAACGATTCCTTCGTGAAATCTCGCTGTAATCGACCGCGGCGTTTTCCGATACTGATAGCCATCATCCCAACTCAGGAAGGCAGTGATGGCCGCATCTGTTGCTGAAACACCGTCGGCGAAGCCGCTCGCCGGCGTAGTCGTCGTCTCCATCGAACAGGCCCTGGCGGCGCCTCTGTGCACCGGTCGCTTGGCGGAAATGGGGGCGCGAGTCATCAAGATCGAACGCGCGGAAGGCGATTTCGCGCGCGGCTACGACGCGGCCGCGAACGGCCAATCGTCGTATTTCGTGTGGACGAATCGCGGCAAGGAATCGGTCGTGCTGGACTTCAAGGACGCCGATGACGCCGCACTCCTGCATCGGTTGATTGCGCACGCAGACGTCTTCGTTCAGAACCTGGCTCCCGGCGCATTGGATCGAGCTGGATTCGGCAGTGAAAAACTGCGCGAAATGCACACGCGTCTGATCACGTGCGATATCAGCGGCTACGGCACGAACAACGCCGCTAGCAATCTCAAGGCGTACGACCTTCTCGTGCAGTGCGAAAGCGGTCTCGCGGGTATCACGGGCGCACCGGATGCGTGCGGGCGCGTGGGCGTTTCGATTTGCGACATCGGCGCGGGGATGAACGCGACCATTGCAGTGCTGTCGGCGCTCGCGCTTCGCTCGAGCACGGGCAAGGGCTCGGGTGTCTCGGTTTCGTTGTTCGACGGCGCGGCGGACTGGATGACGATTCCCTATGTTCACCAGGTTTACGGAAACGGAGCGCCTACGCGTCAGGGGCTGAAGCATCCTTCCATTGCGCCGTATGGCGCCTTCAAGACCAACGACGGCGACGACATCGTCATCAGCATTCAGAACGAGCGCGAGTGGCGTCAGTTCTGCTCGGCGTTCCTGCAGCAACCGGACGCGGCAGAAGACTCGCGCTTCTCGTCCAACACGAAGCGCGTGCAAAACCGCGAAGCCCTCGATCGGGTGATTGCCGAAGCATTCGCCAGGCTCGACTCCAGTGAAGCACTGCAACGCCTGTCAACCTCGAACACCGCCTACGGTCAGGTTCGCTCGGTTGCCCAGATGGCTGAACACCCTGCGCTGCGGACGTGGCCGATGACGGTCGACGGAGAAGAATTGCGCATGATTGCGCCGGCGGTTCGCGCGCCGTGGGACAGCCAGCACTTTGATGCAGCGCCTCGATTGGGTGAACACACGGAGCGCATTCGGGCCGAGTTCGCCACGAAGCAAGTGGGAGAATTCGCATGAGCGGCGTCGATATTTCGCACCTGCGCGAATGGATCGGCAAGAGCGAGTGCAGCCGTGACGTCCTGTCGTCGCGTCACGCGCGGCTGATGGCCGCGACCCTCGGCATTCCGCAGTCCGGCTTCGTCGACGGCGCACGCTTGCCCCCGCTTTGGCATTGGCTCTATTTCCTGAGCGGTGAGGCGCCTTCGGCGCTCGGCCGAGATGGACACCCCGCACGAGGCGGCTTCCTGCCTCCCGTGCCGTTGCCGAACCGCATGTGGGCCGGCGGCAAGCTCGAATTTCATGGCGACCTGCCGCTTGGCGCAGAAGTGGAAAGGCGTTCAAGCATCGCATCGGTCGAACACAAACAAGGACGCAGTGGCGAACTCGTCTTCGTGACCGTCCTGCATGAAGTCGTGCGCGAAGGGGAGGTGCTTGTCACCGAGCACCACGACATTGTCTACAAGGAAGCGTCGAAGGTCGGTGCTACACCTGCGCAAACGAACATGCCGCCACCGCAGCGGACGCGTCGCGTGAAACCCGATTCGACGATGCTGTTCCGCTACTCCGCGCTGACGTTCAACGGCCATCGCATTCATTACGACGCGGACTACTGCCGAGCGGTCGAAGGCTATCCGAATCTCGTGATTCACGGCCCCCTCAACGCAACGCTCCTTGCGAGCTTCGCCGAGGAAGTGAGCGGACGTCGCCTGAAGCAGTTCCGTTATCGCGGCGTTCAGCCGTCGCTACTGGGCAACGAATTGGAGCTCAACGCCGCGCCAGACGGCGACCAGCTCGTCGTCTGGGTGAGCTTGCCCGGCGGTGCAGTGTCCATGCGAGCCGAAGCCTCGTTCTGAACGCACACACGCCTGCCTCGACAAAATTTCTCAAGATTGGAGACATAGATGCACCCGAACGCCCGTCATGGTCAGGCCGTTGCCTCGACCCAGTCGAAGGACTCGAAGCGCATTGAGCGCCGCGCCGCAATCGCAAGCGTCATAGGCACCACGATCGAGTGGTACGACTTCTTCATCTACGGCACCGCAGCCGCCCTGATTTTCCCGAAGCTGTTCTTTGCACACGGCAGCTCGGAAGGCCTCATGGAGTCGTTCGCCACGATCTTCGTGGGCTTTCTGTCGCGCCCCTTGGGCGGCGCCATCTTCGGGTACATGGGCGACCGTGTGGGCCGTAAATCGACGCTCGTCGCCACGCTGACCTTGATGGGCGTCGCGACGTTGCTCGTGGGCTTGCTGCCCACCACGCAACAGATCGGACCCGCTGCCGGCTGGCTGCTCATCGGACTTCGGTTCCTCCAGGGCATCGGCGTGGGCGGCGAGTGGGGCGGCGCCGTGCTCCTCTCGATGGAAAGTCATCAAGGCAAGCGTCGCGGCTTCATGGCGTCGCTGCCGAATGTCGGCGTGCCGCTCGGCCTCGTCATCTCGGTGCTGGTCTGGAGCGTCTGCAGCCGCTTGAGCGGCGACTCGCTGATGGACTTCGGCTGGCGAGTTCCCTTCTATGCAAGCGGTGTGCTTCTGGTGTTCGGCCTGCTGATTCGCATGGGCGTGCCGGAGACCAGGGATTTCGTCGAGGCCAACCAGTCGGTCGACCGCACCAGGAGTCCTGTTCGGGAAGCCATCAGAACCGAGTGGAAGGCGATATTGCTGTCGGCACTCGTCCGTCCCGGCGAACAGGCCGCGTTCTACATGCTCACGTCGTTCGCCATGCTGTACGGCTCGAAGAACCTCGGCCTCGGCAAGGGGTTCATCCTGAACGCGGTGTTGATTGCCGCCGTTGTCGCGTGTTTCGCGTTGCCGTACTTTGGGCATCTGGCGGACCGTATCGGCCGTCGCAAGACCTACATGTCGGCAGCCGTCTGCATGATGCTGTTCGCTTTCCCGTACTTCGCGTTGCTCAATACGAAGATTCCGCTCGCCGTCATTGCGGGCACGGTCATCATCATGGTCATTCACGCGGCGCTCTACGGGTCGCAGGCCGCCTTCATCGCCGAGTCGTTTCCTCCCGGCATTCGCTACAGCGGTGCGTCGCTCGGATACCAGGGCGCCTCGATCATTGCCGGCGGCCCCGCGCCGATGATTTCGCTCTGGCTGTTTCGGACGTTCCATTCCGCATACGCCGTTGCCGCTTTTCTCGCGGCCATGTCTCTCATCAGCGCCTGCGCGGCGTTCTTCCTCGGCCGGCAACGGACTGTCGAACCGAAGGCGGTATCGGAGCGTCTCGTAGAGGCTGCTCGCTAAGGAAAGCAGCGGGCGCTCTCGATCGCTTGTCGCGATGCTACTGCGGTCGCGTCTCATCAGGACGCCCGCTCACCTCCAGGACAAATCTTATGTATCCGAGATCCTATTTGTTCGTTCCCGGCAATCGACCGGAACGATTCGACAAAGCGTGTGCTGCGGGCGCAGACGCAGTCATCCTCGACCTTGAAGACGCCGTGCCATCCACCGCGAAAGCGCAGGCTCGTGACGCCGTCGTGTCGTGGCTTGGAAAAGGCGGGCGAGCGTACGTCCGAGCGAACGCGGTCGGTACCGCGTGGTACCAGGACGATATAGCGGCCCTTCGGACCTGCCCGAGCCTGCAGGGCATCGTGGTCCCCAAGGCCGAGCGAGCCGACCTGCTCTCGAACCTCGCGAACGAGATCTCCGATGAAGCGGTGTTGTTGCCGCTCATCGAGACCGCGGTTGCATTTGACGACCTCCGCTCGCTGGCGAAGGCGCCGAAAGTCGCGCGCCTCTTGTTTGGCACCTTGGACTTTCAGGTCGACACCGGTATTCAAGGTGACGGCGATGAACTCGTGTATTTCCGCTCACAACTGACCATCGCGTCACGGATTGCCGGCATCGCGGCCCCGGTGGACGGAGTCACTGCTGCAATCGATGACGCTCAGCGGATCCGCAGCGACACGGTTCGAGCCCGCAATCTCGGTTTCAGGGGCAAGCTGTGCATCCACCCAAAACAGATCGAGCATGTACACGCGGCTCTGCGCCCTTGCCCGGAAGAGCTCGCGTGGGCGCGACGAGTCCTTGCTGCCGTTCAGGAAAGCGACGGCTCGGCCATTAGCGTCGATGGAAAAATGGTGGACGCTCCTGTCATTGCGAAAGCGAACGACATCGTAAGCAGTTCGGCCAGCGCATACGATCTTCTTCCTGAAATGCCTGCGCATTCCCCCGGAATTCCACGTTGAACGATAGAAGAGGGGATCGAGGTTTCCCGACGGAGTGGGGCGTCGGTCGGCTAGACCGTGAGGACATCGACGCCGCGCTGACGAAGATCGTCGACAAGCGCTCCTGCCGAGCGCGCCAGCCGGCCAACGTTATGACGCAGCCCGATTAATTTATCGCTTTATATCGCTTGGGATACCGGGATCGGCGGAACAGAATGCCCGCTGCCGGAATGCAATCACGTCAGCCTGTCGACGCGCCCGCGTTCCGTCTAAATCCCGCCGATCGCGAATGCACCAGCCCGGGCTCCGGCTCCACGCCGGCCTCGGCGTGCATTCCGCCAAACCCCAAGGAATGCGATGAGTTCGATCGATCTAAGCCCTGCAACACCGGTTTCCGCTCCCATCCGCTCGGCCAGCGACGTCGCGCGCCTGATCAATACCGTGGACAGTTCGGTCAGCCATGCGCGGATGATCGTGCTGCTGGCGCTCGGCGGCGTGTTTCTCGACGCGTACGACCTCACGACGCTGTCCTACGGCATCGACGACGTCGCGCGCGAATTCGGGCTGACGCCCGCGCTGACCGGGCTCGTCGGTTCGGCGATCATGATCGGCACGATCTTCGGCAGCCTGATCGGCGGCTGGCTGACCGACCGGATCGGCCGCTATCAGGTGTTCATGGCCGACATGCTGTTCTTCGTGGTCGCGGCGATCGCGGCCGGCCTCGCGCCGAACGTCTGGGTGCTGATCGCGGCCCGCTTCGTGATGGGGCTCGGCGTCGGCATCGACCTGCCCGTCGCGATGGCGTTTCTCGCGGAATTCTCGAAGTTCAACGGGCGCGGCAACAAGGCGTCGCGGCTCGCGGCGTGGTGCCCGATGTGGTACGTCGCGTCGTCGGTCTGCTTCCTGCTGATCTTCGGCCTGTATTTCCTGTTGCCGGCCGAGCACGCGGGATGGCTGTGGCGCGCATCGCTGATCTTCGGGGCGGTGCCGGCGCTCGTCATCATCCTGTTCCGCAACCGGTTCATGAACGAATCGCCGCTGTGGGCCGCGAACCAGGGCGACCTGGCCGATGCCGCGCGCATCCTGCGCGAGTCGTACGGCATTCACGCGCATGAGGCCGACGATGCGCGGCGCGAGCCGAGTCCGCCGCCCGTGCGGATCCGCGTGCTGTTCCAGCGCCCGTATCTCGGGCGCACGATCGTCGCCAGCGCGATGAACCTGTGCATTCCGTTCGAGTACACGGCGATCGCGTTCTTCCTGCCGTCGATCCTGTCGCAGTTTCTCGGCGCGGGCGTGTTCGAAACGATCGCGGCGTCGCTTGCGCTGAACGTGCTGTTCGCGTTCACGGGCGGCTTGCTGGGCATGCGCCTCGCGTATCGCTATCCGTCGCGCCATGTCGCGATCGCCGGCTTCGCGCTGCAGACGATCGCGCTGGTCGCGCTGGCGCTCGCCGGGCATCCGCACGGCGCGATCGCGGTGGGCGTCGTGCTGCTGATGCTCGGGACCTGGCTGTTCGCCGAAGGATTCGGCCCCGGTGCGCAGATGATGATCTATCCGACGCTGTCGTATCCGGCCGCGATCCGCGGCACCGGCGTCGGCTTCGGACGCTCGCTGTGCGGCATCGGCCAGGCGCTCGCGCTGTTCGTGCTGCCGATCCTGCAGGCGCGTCTCGGCACCGACATGTTCTGGGTCGTCGCGGTCAGCGCGGTCACGCCGATCGCGTTCCTGCTGATCGTGCGGTACGAACCGACGGCGCACGACATCGACGACGAAAGCGTCGCGTGAACGCGCGGGGCATCGACCGCCCCGAAAAGCGCCAACGGCTTCGTCGAACCGCACGAAGCCGTTGGTATTGCAGCCGGTCGGCCCGCACGCGGGCAGACCGGCCTCGACATCCCGCTACGCGCCGACCGCCTCGCGCTCGGCTTCGCGCTTGACCTGCTCGATATCGCGAAACTGCGCGGCGGGATGCTCGTCGGGCAGCCGCGCCGAGCCGCCGAACAGCTTTTCGCGCAGCGTGCCCGGCGCATACGCGCTCGGATACACGCCGCGGCGCTGCAACTCGGGCACGAGATGGTGCACGACGTCCTCGAAGGTTTCGTGCGCAACCGCATACGCGAGATTGAAGCCGTCGACGTCGGTCGCCGCGACCCATTCCTGCAGGATGTCCGCGACGGTCGCGGCGGAGCCGACGAACACCGGCCCCATTCCGCCGATACCGCCCCACGTGGCCAGCGCCTCGATCGTCCACGCGGTGTCGCCGCCCGCCAGGTGCTCGACGGCCGACACGATGGCATTCGTTTCGACGCGCCGCACGGGATCGGTCGGCGCGTACTGGCCGAAGTCGATGCCGGTCCAGCCCGACATGAACACCAGCGAGCCATCGTACGACACGTAGCGGCGGTACTCGTCGAACTTGGCCTGCGCCTTTTCGTCGGTTTCGTCGACGATCACCGTGACGAGGTTGTAAATCAGCACCTTGGCGGGATCGCGGCCTGCCGCGGCGGCCTGCGCACGCACGTCGGCCACGTAGCGTGCGAGCTGCTCGCGGGTGGGCGCGGCGACGAACACGCATTCCGCGTGCTGCGCGGCGAACGCCTTGCCGGGGCCGGACGCGCCGGCCTGGAACAGCACCGGCGTGCGCTGCGGCGACGGTTCGCACAGGTGGTAGCCGGGCACGTCGAAGAAGCGGCCCTTGTGGCCGATCTCGTGCACTTTCTCGGGATGCGTGAACACGCGGCCGTCGCGATCGCGCACCACCGCGCCATCCTCCCAGCTGCCCTCGAACAGCTTGTACAGCACCTCGACGTATTCGGCCGCGACCGCGTAGCGGTCGTCGTGCGTGCGCAGGCCCTGGTCGCCGACGTTCTTCGCGCCGCTCTCCAGGTACGACGTGACGATGTTCCACGCGAGCCGGCCCTTCGTGTGATGGTCGGCCGTCGACAGGCGGCGCGCGAACGTGTACGGGTGCTCGAACGTCGTCGACGCGGTAATGCCGATCCCGAGATGCTCGGTCGCCATCGCGATCGGCGCGGCGAGCTGCAGCGGATCGTTGACCGGGATCTGCGCGGCCTGATGCAGCGCGTGATAGTTGCTGCCCTGGTAGACGTCGTAATAGCCGATCACGTCCGCGATGAAGATCGCGTCGAAGATTCCGCGCTCGAGCACGCGGGCGAGGTCGGTCCAGTAGTCGAGGTCCTTGTACTGCCACGAGCGGTCGCGCGGATGCGCCCACAGGCCCGGCGACTGGTGGCCGACGCAGTTCATCTCGAACGCGTTGAAACGGATCGTCTTGCTCATCGTGCGCCTCCCGCTTCCACGCCGGTGCCCGCACCGTTGCCGACGCGCCAGACGAACGGCGGCGTGCGGCCGTTGACGACCCAGTCGCCGACGATCCGCGCCTTGTAGACGAGCGGATTGTGCGACGACACCGTGCGCGCGTTGCGCCAGTGGCGGTCGAGTGCGGTCGTGGTGCGCGTCGCGGACGCGCCGAGCGCGTCGAACAGGCGCGTCGCCGCGCGCAGCACGAGTTCGGACACGACGAGCTGGCTCTGCGCGGATTCGATCTCGGCCGCGACGTTCGCCGCGTGCTCGATCGCTTCGTCGTCGCCGAAGCGCGCTTCATAGGCCTGTTGCAGCGGCTGCGCGGCGCGCAGCGCGAGCGCGTCGGCCGCATACGCCCACGACGCGATCTCGCCGATCACCTGCTGCAGCTGCACGTCGTCGCCCGCGCGCGGTGCGTTGCCGTGGCTGTACACGCGCGTCCGGTTGCGCACGAGCTCGCCGGCGTCGCGTACGATCGCGTGGCCGATGCCGGCCAGCGTCGCGACGTGGAACAACTGGTAGAACGCGGTCTGGTACTTGAAGCGGCGCGCGAAGTCGATCACGTGGTCGGCATCGACGGTCGCATCCTCGAAGCGCGTGGTGCCGCTGCCGGTCGTGGTCTGGCCGAAGCCGTCCCAGTCGTCCTCGCGGATCACGCTCGGCTGCGCGGTCGCGACCGCGACGATCACGTCGCTGCCGTCGTGCGCGCGCTGCGCGAACACGTCGATCCAGTCGGCGAACAGGCTGCCGGTGCTGTAGAACTTCCGGCCGTTCAGCACGAGCCGGCCGTTGCGCTCCGACACCTTCGTGACGGTCTGCCCGAGCGGCACGTCGCCGGCCTCCGACCACGCATTGCCGACCAGCTGGCCGCTGGCAAAGCGGTCGAACCAGGTCGTGCGCTGCGGCCCGGACGGGGCGTTCAGCCAGTCCTCGACGAACGCGAAATGCCCGCGCAATGCCTGCGGCAGATTGGAATCGGCGGCGGCCAGTTCGGTCAGCAGCCGGAACAGCTGCGGCAGCGAGGCGCCGGCGCCGCCGGCGCTGGCCGGCAGCCGCACCGCGCCGAAGCCTGCGGCCTTCAACCAGCCGATCGCCTCGTGCGGCAACTCGCGGCGGCGTTCGCGTTCGGCGGTGCCCGTGGCGATGCGCTCGAAGATCGGCCTGAACCGGCTCGCGAGTGCGTCGTAGTCGGTACCGGTGGATAGGTCGGGGGCAGCGTGCAACGAAGTCATGCGGTGTTCCTCGAAGAGCGGGCCGATTGCGCCGGGAGGCCAGTATAGGAAGCGCGACATGCGCGTTCCAATAACGGATTCGCAGATCGTTATCGTCGCTGGGTATTACCGCAGGCGCACCGCGATGCGGCGACGCCGGCGCGTCGATTGCGGCGCCGGCGCGTCGATTGCGGTGCCGGCGCGTCGATTGCGGTGCCGAAGCGCGTGTCGCCGGCGTCGATCGGGTCGTTTGTTATCCGGAGGAATATCGTTCCGAGAATCGCTCGTTTTTCCGGCCCGCGCTGCGCTGCTAGATTGAGTGCTTTCGCCATTCGACAGGAGAACCCGATGTCAGACACGAGCGCGACGATTCAGGAGCAGCCAGCCGATGTGCAACCACCCGCGGCCCGCGTGATCGCCGACGATGCGCAGGCGATCGCAGCCGCGCACGCGCTGGCGAAGCGGCTCGCGGAAGATGCCGCCGAGCGCGATCGCACGCGCCGCCTGCCGCGCGACGAAATCGAATGGTTCTCGCAGTCGGGGCTGTGGGCGATCACGGTGCCGAAGGCATACGGCGGCGCAGGCGTGTCGCATGTCACGCTGACCGAGGTCGTCAAGATCGTCGCGGCGGCCGATCCGTCGCTCGGGCAGCTGCCGCAGAATCATTTCGGGCTGGTCGACGTGATCGCGCTCACCGGCACCGACGCGCAGAAGCGCCATTTCTTCGCGGAGATACTGAGCGGCAAGCGCTTCGGCAACGGGTTCTCGGAGAAGGGCACGAAGCACGTGCTCGACCTGAAGACGCGGGTGCGCCGCGACGGAGACGACTATGTCGTCGACGGCACGAAGTTCTACTCGACCGGTGCGCTGTTCGCGCATTACGTACCGGTGCTCGGCCTCGACGACGCACGCCAGGCATGGCTCGCGTACGTGCCGCAACCGACGCCGGGGCTGGCCGTGATCGACGACTGGTCGGGATTCGGGCAACGCACGACCGCGAGCGGCACGGTCGTGCTCGATGCGGTGCGCGTTCCGGCGTCGCACGTGCTGCCCGCGCAGCGCGTGTCGGACGTGCCGACGCTCAACGGCCCGCTGTCGCAGATCATCCAGGCCGCGATCGACGCGGGCATCGCGAAGGCGGCCATCGACGATACGCTGGCGTTCGTGCGGACCCGCACGCGCCCGTGGGTCGACAGCGGCGTCGATCGTGCAGTCGACGATCCGCTGACGATTCGCGAGATCGGCCATCTGCACATCCAGCTGCATGCGGCCGAGGCATTGCTCGAACGCGCGGCACGCACGCTCGACGAGATCACGGCGCGCGGCGACGTGACCGAAGACGACGTTGCGCGCGCATCGGTCGCGGTCGGCGAGGCGAAGGTGCTGACGACCGAGGTGGCGCTGCTCGCGGGAGAGAAGCTGTTCGAGCTGGCCGGCACGCAGTCGACGCTCGCCGAGCACAATCTCGACCGGCATTGGCGCAACGCGCGCACGCATACGCTGCACGATCCGGTGCGCTGGAAATATCACCTCGTCGGCAACTACTACCTGAACGGCGTGCGTCCGGCACGCCATGCGTGGAACTGAGCCGCTCGTGGGCCGCCGATCGCGGCCCGATCGATCGTCGCGTTGGCGATTAGCCGCGCGGTACCGTCGAGCGCGAACCCGAGTGCGTCGACGACGAGAATCACGGCCGTCGGTTGGGAATACGCGCGCCGATCATGAATGCTTGAGAAGACGAGTAATCTTCTCGCGCAGTTGCATCGTCGCGATGGCCCGCATCGATGAACGTCCGCTGTTGCGTGCGGATTCGCCCCGTCGCGTGCCGACGCGACGGTGAGATAGACATTCGGCCGTTGCGGGATCCTACGTCGATGCGCGGGGACGCGCTTCCGACTCCTGCTTCAATGCTTCGGCAATATCCAGTGCTGCTTTTTGCAGCTCCGGCACATAGCGGCGCACGGCGTCTTCGAGCCGTACCGCGCGTGACAGGAAGATGACGTTGAGACTCGCGATCACGCGTTCGTCCGCGCTGATCGCGACCGCCACCGCACCGATCTTCGCCTGCGCGGTCCAGTCACCGTGGTTCGATCCGAAACCGTCGTCGCGCACACGTCGGATCAGCTTGCGCACGAGCGCATCGTTTCTCGCGAACGCCTGTTGCTCGTCACCGCCCGCACCGGAGCGCAGCAGTTCCAGAATATCCTCGCGCTCCTCGTCGGGGCACATTGCGAAGTAGGCGCGGCCCGCAGCCGTCAGCAACATCGGCAGGCGCCGCCCGACCATCGCGCGATGAAACGACAGCCGGCTGAAGCGATGCGTCGTCTCGCGGATGATCATCGCGTCGCCATCGGGCGTGGTCAGATCGGATGGCCATGCCACGCGCTGCAGCAACTGACCCATGATCGGCGGCGCCACGGTCGCGATGCGCTCGGTATCGGTGAATCCTTCGCTCAACGAACGCACCGCGAGCGTCAGGCGGAAGCTGTCGTCCGATGTGCTGCGGCGCACGAAACCTTCTTCCATCAACGTCTCGAGCAGACGGCGCACCGTGGTGCGATGCAGGCCGGTCAGATCGGCGAGTTGCTGACTCGTTGCATGGCCGTCTTCCATCGCGTTCAGCGCCCGCAGCACCTGCAGGCCGCGCGCCAGGCCGCGCACGTTTGTGTAGGTTGTCACGGCAAAAACCCCATTTAAATCAATCATGTGCATTCTATGCACATTCCTGAGATTTTGTTGAGAGGGTTTTCCGCCATCCCTAAACTGCGTCCATAAGCTGAACGAGCGACAGCCACGCGCTGCGTCGATTCAGCACAACGAACAAGTCCAGTCAGGAGACAAGCATGCGCCCCGCTTTTGAACCGGCGGCCGGCCTCGGCCGCGCTCATCCTCACGAAACGACACCTCGCTCGATCGACGCCGATGTCGCGATCATCGGTGCTGGCCCGGTCGGCCTGATGATCGCGAACATCCTCGGCCTGCAGGGCGTGCGCGTCGTCGTTGTCGAGAAGCTCACGCAGATCATCGACTATCCGCGCGCCATCGGGCTCGACGACGAAGCACTGCGCGTATTCCAGTCGGTCGGCCTCGCAGAGGCGCTGCTGCCGCACACCACGCCGAATCACTGGATGCGTTTCACGCTGAATGGGAAGTGCTTCGCGTCGATCGAGCCGCGCACCGACGAGTTCGGCTGGCCGCGCCGCAACGCCTTCATCCAGCCGCTCGCCGATCAGATCCTGTACCGCGGTCTCGAGCGTTTCGACCATGTGTCGACGCTGCTCGGCCACAACGTCGACCGCTTCGCGCAGGACGAGAGCGGCGTGACCATCGACGCGACCGATGCGCACGGCGTGCGCACGACGATCCGCGCCGCATACATGGTCGGCGCGGACGGCGGCAACAGCTTCGTGCGCCGCACGCTCGACGTGCCGTTCGAAGGGCGCACGAAGCCGAATCAATGGATCGTGATCGACGTGCGCAACGATCCGATCGGCTCCCCGCATGTCTATCTGCATTGCGACGCGCGGCGGCCCTACGTGTCGGCGGCGCTGCCGCACGGCATCCGGCGCTTCGAATTCATGGTGATGCCGGGCGAGACGGAGGAGGAGCTGTCGAAGCCGGAGAACATGGCGGCGCTGGTGCGCGGGGTGGTCGACGATCCTGACAAGGTCGACTACATCCGCCAGCGGGTCTATACGCACAACGCGCGGCTCGCGAGCGCGTTCCGCGTGAAGCGCATCCTGCTCGCGGGGGACGCCGCCCACATCATGCCGGTGTGGCAGGGGCAGGGTTACAACAGCGGGATTCGCGATGCGAGCAATCTCGGCTGGAAGCTCGCGATGGTCGTGAAGGGCACGGCGCGCGACGCGCTGCTCGATACCTACACGATGGAGCGGCGCGCCCACGCGCGCTCGATGATCCACCTGTCGGAAGTGGCCGGCGACATCTTCGCGCCGACGAGCTTCGTCGGAACGCGCGTGCGCGACGCGTTCGTGCGCTGCTTCGACGTGCTGCCGTCCCTGAAGCGCTACTTCGTCGAGATGCGTTTCAAGCCGATGCCGCGCTATGAAGACGGCGTCGTGCTGCTGGCACGACGCGCGCGGTCCGAAGGCATGCTCGCGCGGCTGATCGCCAGCCGGGGACACGGCGCGTTCGGGCGGCTGGTCGGTCTGATGAGCGAGAAGCGCGAATCGTTGCTCGGACGGATCGTGCACGGCCGCGATGCGCAGGCGGGGACGCCCGTGGGCCGCATGTACATCCAGCCGCGCGTGCGTGTCGCGGATGGCAGCATCGTCCGGCTCGACGATGCGATCGGCAACCGCTTCGCGATCCTGAGCTGGGGCACGGACCCGACCTTCGGCCTGACGCCCGAGGCGCGCCGCATCTGGAGCGCGCTCGGCGGATGCTTCGTGCTCGCGAAGCCCGACCCGCAGCTCGGCTTCCGCGACGACGTACCCGAAGACGTGATCGCGATCGGCGATGTCGACTCGCGCCTGCGCGACTGGTTCGCGCGGGTGCCGGAGTCGGTCGTGCTGTTGCGGCCGGACCGCTTCGTGGCAGGCATGTGCTCGCCGCAATGCGTATCGGAATGCGTGTCGCAGCTCGCCCAACGGCTGTCGCTTTCCGTGGCAACGGGCGCGCAGGCCGACGACGCGACGTTCGCGCCGGCCGCCGGCCTGGTGGGAGCCTGAGATGCCGATCCATCTCGAATGCATGTCGCACACGCCGCTGCACGGCTATTTCGATCCCGCGCCGGCAGTCGTTGCCGAAGTCGAGCGCGTGCAGCGCGCGGCGCGCGAGCGGGTCGACGCGTTCGATCCGGAGCTGGTGATCGTGTTCGCGCCGGATCACTACAACGGCTTCTTTTACGACGTGATGCCGCAGTTCTGCATCGGCGCAAGTGCGACGGCCGTCGGCGATTTCGGCAGCGCGGCCGGCCCGTTGCCCGTCGCGCGCGATGCGGCGCTCGCGCTCGCCGATGCGGCGCTCGCGAGCGATATCGACGTCGCCGTGTCGTATCGGATGCAGGTCGATCACGGCTGCGCCCAGGCGCTCGAGGTACTCACGGGCCGCATCGACCGCTTCCCGGTGGTACCCGTCTTCATCAACTCGGTTGCGCCGCCGATGGCGTCGTGCCGCCGCGCGCGCCTGCTCGGCGACGCGATCGGCCGTGTCGTCGCGCGCATGAACCGGCGCGTGTTGCTGATCGGCTCGGGCGGCATCTCGCATGAGCCGCCCGTGCCGGAAATCGCCGGCGCGGACGACGTCGTCGCGGAACGGTTGATCGCGGGCCGCAACCCGTCGCCCGCGTCGCGCGATGCGCGGCAATCCAGCACCGTCGCGGCGGCCAGGGCATTCGCAGCGGGCGACAGCCGCCTGCATCCGCTCAATCCCGCATGGGATCGCAGGTTCCTCGAATTGCTCGAACGCGGTGACCTCACCGCCGCCGATGGCCTCACGAACGAAGCGATCACGCGCGATGCGGGCAAGTCCGCGCACGAGATCCGCACGTGGGTCGCCGCATTCGGCGCACTTGCGGCGAGCGGCCCGTACGCGGCGTCGATCGATTACTACCGCGCGATTCCCGAATGGATCGCGGGTTTCGGCGCGATGCACGCGCGAGAGCGGACCCTTTCCAGGAGATAGAACCATGTCGGATGACAACAGCATTGCTTCGATGGCCGCGCGCCTGCGTGAAGCACAGGCGTCGGGCCGGACGATCGCACCGCTGCGCGATACCTGTCCGGGAGGCGACGCGACGCTCGCCTATGCGATCCAGCAGATCAACAACGACTTGCGCAAGACCAACGGCGAGCGTGTCGTCGGCAGGAAGATCGGCCTGACTTCGCCTGCGGTGCAGAAGCAGCTCGGCGTCGATCAGCCGGACTTCGGTGCGTTGTTCGCGTCGATGGCGTACGGCGACGGCGAGCCGATGCCGCTTGCGTCGTTGATCCAGCCGAAGGTCGAAGCGGAGATCGCGCTCGTGCTCGAACGCGACCTGACCGCAGAAAAACACACGTTCGCGGACCTCATCTCCGCGACCGCGTATGCCGTGGCCGCGATCGAGGTCGTCGACAGTCGCATCCGCGACTGGGACATCCGCTTTTTCGACACCGTCGCGGACAACGCATCGAGCGCGCTGTTCGTGCTCGGCAGCCGGCCGGTCCTGCTGCGCGACATCGATCTGACCGCGTGCGCGATGACGCTCGCGCAGGACGGCGAAGTCCTGTCGCGCGGCAACGGCGCTGCGTGCCTCGGCAATCCGCTGAATGCGGCCGCGTGGCTCGCGGACCGGATGGTCCGACTCGGCACGCCGCTGCGTGCGGGCGACGTCGTGCTGACGGGCGCGCTGGGCCCGATGGTCGCAGTGAAGGCGGCCGGCACCTATGCGGCGCACATCGACGGGCTCGGCAGCGTGCGCGCCACTTTCACCGAATGACGGACGGAGACATTCCCATGGCAACAGACAACACCCGGTGCAAGGCCGCGATCATCGGCTCCGGCAACATCGGCACCGACCTCATGATCAAGATCATGCGCAGCGGCAAGCACCTCGAAATCGCCGCGATGGTCGGCATCGATCCGGCCTCGGACGGCCTCGCGCGCGCCGCGAGGCTCGGCGTGGCGACGACGCATGAAGGCGTGGAAGGGCTCGCGCGCCTGCCCGTGTTCGACGAGATCGACTTCGTGTTCGATGCGACGTCGGCCGGCGCACATGTGAAGAACGACGCGTTCCTGCGCGCGCTCAAGCCCGGCATTCGGATGATCGACCTGACGCCCGCTGCCATCGGCCCGTACTGCGTGCCGGTGGTGAATCTCGACGCGCATCTCGATGCGCCGAACGTGAACATGGTCACGTGCGGCGGGCAGGCGACGATCCCGATGGTCGCCGCGGTGTCGCGCGTCGCAAAGGTGCATTACGCGGAGATCGTCGCGTCGATCAGCAGCAAGTCGGCAGGGCCGGGCACGCGCGCCAACATCGACGAGTTCACGGAGACGACGTCGAAGGCGCTCGAAGCGGTCGGCGGTGCCGGCAAGGGCAAGGCGATCATCGTGCTCAATCCGGCCGAGCCGCCGCTCATGATGCGCGACACGGTGTATCTGCTGTCCGAAGCGGCGGACCGCGCGCTGATCGAAGCGTCGGTCAGCGAGATGGCCGCTGCGGTCCAGGCCTATGTGCCCGGCTATCGGCTGAAACAGTCCGTGCAGTTCGACGACATCCCCGCCGCTGCGCCGTTGCATATCCCCGGACTCGGCCGTTTCAGCGGACTCAAGACTTCGATCTTCGTCGAAGTGGAGGGCGCGGCGCATTATCTGCCGGCCTACGCCGGCAATCTCGACATCATGACGTCCGCCGCGCTGGCAACGGCCGAGCGCATGGCCGCGTCGCTCGTGAACGCCTGACGCAAGGAGCACTCGATCATGCACAAGAAACTCTACATTTCCGATGTGACGCTGCGCGACGGCATGCACGCGATCCGTCATCAGTATTCGATTCAGAACGTGCAGGACATCGCCCGCGCGCTCGACGAGGCGAAGGTCGACAGCATCGAGGTCGCACACGGCGATGGCCTGCAGGGTTCGAGCTTCAACTATGGCTTTGGCGCGCACAGCGATCTGGAATGGATCGAGGCGGTAGCCGAGGTGGTGAAGCACGCGCAAATCGCGACGCTGCTGTTGCCCGGCATCGGCACGATTCATGACCTGAAGGCCGCGTACGACGCGGGTGCGCGTGTCGTCCGTGTCGCAACCCACTGCACGGAAGCGGACATTTCGAAGCAGCACATCGAATACGCACGCAGCCTCGGCATGGATACCGTCGGCTTCCTGATGATGAGTCACATGACGACGCCCGACCATCTCGCGATCGAAGCGAAAAAAATGGAAAGCTATGGCGCAACCTGCGTGTACGTGGTGGATTCCGGCGGCGCGATGAACATGCACGACATCCGCGCGCGCTTCCGGGCGCTCAAGGCAGCGCTTCGCCCGGAGACCCAGACGGGCATGCATGCCCATCACAACCTGAGCCTCGGCGTCGCCAACTCGATCGCCGCGGTCGAGGAAGGTTGCGATCGCATCGATGCGAGCCTGGCGGGCATGGGCGCGGGAGCGGGCAACGCGCCGCTCGAAGTGTTCATCGCGGCGGCCGAGCGCCTTGGCTGGCACCACGGCACCGATCTCTATCGGCTGCTCGACGCGGCCGACGACATCGTGCGCCCGTTGCAGGACCGGCCGGTGCGGGTCGACCGCGAAACGCTCGCGCTCGGCTATGCGGGGGTGTATTCGAGCTTTCTGCGGCATGCCGAAATCGCGGCGAAGAAATACGGCCTGAAAGCCGTCGACATTCTCGTCGAACTGGGCAAGCGACGCATGGTGGGCGGTCAGGAAGACATGATCGTCGACGTCGCGCTCGATCTGAAGAAGCGCGAAGCACGCGCCTGAACCATCCGATATGCCAGGCGCCACGAAGAGCGCTGCATCGTTCAACCTGGAGACAACAATGAACACGTCAACGGCTTCCCCCCCGCGCGTCGGCGGCGCCATCACCATCGGCCTGTGCCTCGCGGTCGCGCTCCTCGAAGGGCTCGATCTGCAATCCACGGGCATCGCTGCGCCGCGCATGGCACGCGAGTTTCATCTCGCGGTGGCGCAACTCGGCTGGGCATTCGGTATCGGCGCGCTCGGCTTGTTGCCGGGCGCGGCGCTTGGCGGCAGGCTCGCCGATCGCATCGGCCGCAAGCGCGTGCTGATGATGTCCGTCGCGCTGTTCGGGATATTTTCGATTGCAACGACCCAGGTGTGGGATCTGCAGAGCCTGCTCGTCGCGCGCTTTCTCACGGGCCTCGGCCTCGGCGCGGCGATGCCGAACCTGATCGCGTTGTGCGCGGAGGCAGCGCCGCCCCGACAGCGCAGCACGGCGGTCGGCGCAATGTACTGCGGCATGCCTTTCGGCGCGGCGCTCGCGGCCGTGATCGGCATCGTCAGCCCGGGCGCCGAGGGCTGGCGGCAGATCTTCTATGTCGGCGGGATCGGGCCGCTGCTGACCTTGCCGCTGCTGGCGCTGTGCTTGAAGGAGTCGACGCAATTCGCCGCGGCGAGCCAGGGTGCGAGCCGCGCGTCGAAGGACGGCATCGTGCGCGCGCTCTTCAGCGACGGACGCGCGGGGACGACCATCGCCCTGTGGATCAGCTACCTGGGGACGCTGATCGTGCTGTATTTCCTGATGAACTGGCTGCCGTCGATGGTGCTCTCGCGCGGCCTCACGCCGGTCCAGGCGAGCATCGTGCAGATGATGTTCAACATCGGCGGCGGCATCGGCGCGATCGTGATCGCGGCGCTGTCGGATCGCATCGGCAAGCGGCCGGTCGTGGTCGGCATGTATGCCGGCATCGCGCTTGCGTTGCTGGCGCTCGCCGGTGCGACGGGGAGCGTGTCGATGGCATGGGGCGGCCTGCTGGCCGGCCTGTTTCTCGTCGGCACGCAGTCGGTGCTGTATGCGCTCGCCGGCGCGACGTATCCGACGCGGGTGCGGGGCACGGGCGTCGGCGCAGCGGTGGCCGTCGGCCGCATGGGTTCGATGATCGGCCCGCTGATCGCCGGGCAGCTGCTGGCGTTGGGCCAGAGCGCGTCGCTGCTCGTGATCTCGAGCATTCCGCTCATCGTGATCGCGGCGCTCGGCGCGCTCACTGCGGTCGCGAAATCTCCGCGCGAGTCGGTCAACGGCTCGCACACCCTTGGAACCGAATCGATCTGACGAAGGACATCGACATGACTGACACTGTGACTCATACCGAAAGCGCGACCAGCAAGTACGTGAACGTGGAGGAAGGCGGCACGGAACTGCGCGTGCACTACAACGACACGGGCACCGGCAACGAAGCGCTCGTTCTGCTGCACGGCTCGGGGCCGGGCGCGACCGGCTGGGCGAACTTCCATCGCAACGTGGACGCATTCGCGAACGCGGGTTATCGCGTGATCCTCGTCGACTGCCCCGGCTGGGGCAAGAGCGATTCGATCGTCTGTACCGGCTCGCGCTCCGACCTCAACGCGCGCGTGCTGGCGGGCGTGCTGGATACGCTCGGCATCGGGCGCGCGCATCTCGTCGGCAACTCGATGGGCGGGCATAGCGCGGTGGCCTTCGCGCTGTCGTATCCCGAGCGGGTCGGCAAGCTGGTGCTGATGGGCGGCGGCACGGGCGGTCCGAGCCAGTTCGTGCCGATGCCGACCGAAGGCATCAAGCTGCTTCAAGCGCTGTATCGCGACCCGACGCTCGAGAACCTGAAGAAGATGCTCAACGTGTTCGTCTACGATGCGAGCACGATGACGGAAGAGCTGATGCAGACGCGGCTCGAGAACATGCTCGGACGGCGCGATCATCTGGAGAATTTCGTGAAAAGTCTGGCGGCCAATCCGAAGCAGTTTCCGGATTACGGTCACCGGCTGAGCGAGATCAAGGCGCCCGCGCTCGTGATTTGGGGCCGCGACGACCGGTTCGTGCCGATGGATGTCGGGCTGCGGCTCGTCTGGAATATGCCGAACGCCGATCTCCACGTGTTCGGGCGCTGCGGGCACTGGGCGCAATGGGAGCACGCGGAGCGCTTCAACCGGATGGTGCTCGAGTTCCTGCGCCGATAACGAAGGGTGGCATCGGTGGCGGCCGTTTGCCCGGCCTAACGACGTAAATCAGTCCAAGAAAATGGCCGCATCCTCGAAATCAACGGCGGCCTTTATGATCCGCCGCCGGCGAAGCTGAACAACCCCTTTGTCCGCCAAGGAATCGCAACGACCCTGTCAAAAGTGTCAGTTTCAATTCCATTAATATTTTGTTTTAATCGGCGTCCCTATTCCGAGGGCCACCAATAAATTGCCGGTGTCGTGAGTAGTCGTTCGTGTGAAGATGCGCATTCGGCGCGATTCGATCGATTGCTTCTTCAAAACCGGTGTCTAAAAGTACCAGCCGTGCTTACGCCAGGCTGGCGCGTTGAAACTAAATCGCAAAAGAGTCAGGGCGGCGATCGCTGTTCATCTGCGCCTTGCGCCAGCGTGCGTACGTCGACATGTTCGGCTCGAGTACCGCAGACTCGAGTCGACTCCAGCCGTAGAACGCGCCATCCCATCCGGGAACGGGCAGCGGCTGGATTGACGGAACCCCCATCATGCCCGCGCGGTAGGCCTGAAACGGCCAATACAACGGCATGATGCGACGGGCTTCCATTTCCCGGCGCAGTGAGGAAGTGTCGCCTTCATCGGCCACGATGCCGCACTGGAATGCCCATTCGTCGGCGTCCCACACGAGAAAAACACTCGGCTGACCACCGGCGTCGAACATCAGCACGGCGTTCTGATCGAGACGCCAGTAATATTCCACGATCCGTTCCCGCTCGACGATGGTTTGCATCGCCGCGAGCGCTCTCGCGTCGCAGTACGTGGATCCGACGTCGTTGGCGCTGATCATTCCTCGCTCGGCACAGTGGCGTGCCTTCGCCTCCGTCAGCGCGCGGGTCAGCTTCTCCGTCATGTCCGGCGCGGACTTCTTCACGTACAGGTCGATGACGCCGGCGTTGAACGCCTCAACGGCTTCCCGCTCCGTCGCCACGCCCGTCAGCAAGATCTTCGTACACGGCATGTCGGCCAAGGCCGCGAAAACCTCGACGCCGTTCATTTCGTCCATCTCGTAGTCGGCAACGACGGCGGCCACTTCGTCGAATCGCGTCACGTCGGTCAGCGCATCGAGCCCCAAGGCATTGAAGCTGCGCTTTTCAAAATCGGAAAATTGCGATCCCGATAGCCGCTCGGGCGTGCCGCGACGGTGTTGCGATGTCAGGAAGTTCAATGCTTCGCGCGGTGAGCTGAAAAAGCGGTTCAGAGGCCCGTTCCGATAGGTCCCACGTAGCGCGTCGAGGAAGCCCGGATGATCGTCGACAAATACCGTGGACACGGGATAGAACACCGGCTGCCTGACAAAGCGACGCATAGCTGATCCGAGAAACGTGAATTAAACGAGCGAGCCATCCCGCATCGGGATATGGCGCCGCGCACCAGCGTCAGATTATCGGACATCTCAAAGGCGACCGGCAACTGCAGCCCATTTTGTCCGGGTACGACCAACAAAAATAGGGCAAATCCAAAATGGGACACGCCCTCATGCCGAAGGCGTGCGTTGCTGCCGCTTGCAGTCGTTCTTCTGGAAAAAAATCCATGTTGACGCGAAACGCAATCCCTCAAATCCTGCTCAATAACCCGGAGCTGCTGTCGTCGGAATTAAACACGGCTGCGCCTCACAAGACGTTCCATCACGTGATCGACATTTATCTGAAAGATTCCAATGCATTCATGAACACGTATTTCGCACGCTATTTCGAGTGGCAGGGCGTATGTCGTGAGCGCTGGTTCCACGAGTGCATTCACAACAATCTGCTGGCTTCCGGCGGCACGTTCGTCACGAAACGTGCGCACCAGGAGTACGTCCAGGAGACGTTCCCGTTTCAGCGCGTCGATTGCTACCTCAATACGCTGCAGGTGCGGCAGTGCTCGGCCTATCTGGTGTTCCGCTTCTGCGTCGACGAACGCACGGTTTCGCTGGGATACCAGCAGATCCTCTTCGCGGGAACCGACAAGCGGATCCGCCGCTTCCCGGCCGGCATCATCGAGCGGGTCAAGGAATATGAACTGAACCTGCCGTCGCTCGAAAGCTAAGCTGTGTCGTCCCGCCCGGTGCGTCAGTGCCGGGCGGGCGCCGTATCGGCACGCCGGGTCACCTGCGCGACGCAGGTGACCCGGCCTCAGGCAAGCGAATCGTGAAGGTCGTCATGACGCCCGGCACCGACTCGCACGAAATCTGACCGCCGAACATCTCGCAGACTCGACGGCAATACGCCAGCCCAAGGCCCGCGCCGCGGCCGTGCGACTTCGTGGAATAGAACGGATCGAAGATGTGAGGGAGAACATTGGCGTCGATGCCGGTACCGGTATCTCGAATCTGGAGCACGCAAGATCTGTCGTCTCGCTCGGCGAGGATCTCGATCCTGCCCGTTGTGCCGCCCGTCGTTGCGTGCAGCGCGTTTTTCAGCAGGTTGAACACGACGAAAAGCATCAGCGAATCGGAGCCGAAGTACTGCAGTCGCGGGTCGATCGGCGCGACGTCGACACGCTCGCGTTCCCCGGCGGAAAAAGGATAGCAATCGAGCGCAACGTCGATGCAGCGCCCGATCGAATGAGTCGAGAAGCTTTGGCGATCCACGCTGTCCAGCGTAAACATCGCCAGCGACATTTTGACCATCGCATGCGTGCTGTCGACCTGGTGGCGTATCGCAGCGGGGAGCGCCGGAAGTCGCTCGAGCTGCTCGGTGTCCAAATCGCCATCCACGAGCCGATGCGTCACGGCGAGCTGATATCCACGTAGCAGGGCCGGCAGCGCTCGGTCGATTTCTGCCACATACATGCCGATCGTCGCAAGCGGGGTGGTCACTTCATGCGCTACCGTCGCCGCGACCAGGAACGGCCGCATCAGCCGATAGCGAACGATCGTCACAGCGAGGATGCCGAGGCTGAGCGCGATGAAGACGACGCCCGGCGGATAAAACGGGTAGCCGTAATTCACGGCGTAGTCGATGGCCGCGAGCGAATACAGCCCGAGGCTCAGCAGGCAGAGATCGAGGAGCTTGCGCTCGTCCCGGCCGCGAGCCGCCCGACGGCGCGCGGTGACCAGGAGCCAGCCGCTGCGACCGGCGAGGACGATCGTTTGCACGACGTGCACGGGATGCAGACGCCCGGCGCGGGGATAATCTCCGAAAGCAAATTGACGAACGCCGTCGACGACCTCGTTGCCGGTGAGCAGCAGTACCGCCAGCACCGCGCTGATGGCATATGACGCCAGCAGCAGCGGGCGTTCGTTTCGCCGGGCAACGGTTGCCGTTACAAAGTGATAGAACGTCGTCGGCAGGAACATGATGAACAGATAGCCGACCTTGGCCAGCACGCGGGCAACGTCCGGCTGGCTGGTCTGAAACAGGAAGGCCCACGTCCCCTGCCAGACGAAGGTGGTCATGCACATCAGCACGAAGGGCGTCGATCGTCGGGTCACGCCCTCGGTCAGCCATACATAGACACCAAATCCGAGAAAGAGGGCGGACACAAACGCCGGCAAGATCGAATACATGCAACTCGGTTCCGTTTCACAGGGTTGCCTACAGCGGACTGCTTAGTGCAGGGTTGAAGTTTCGTCGTCGATTCCGATGGCTGACTCGTTCAGCGATCGCATGGTTTGCCAGCTTCAATCGCGCCGCTGCCGGCATTCCGTTGCGGCGCATACGGGCGGATTGCGGCACGGAAGGCCGCGGTACGCCCCAGCCTCGAGAATATCGACGGTATTTTGCCTTGGAGGTCATCAACGATACCAGAGGATGAATCACGGTCGTGGCGGTCAGCTTCAGATACTCGAGCGCGAGCATTTCGCTTTGGTTTTCGATTGCGCCATGTTTTTACTTTTCCGTGCGGGCGTTGGCACTTGCCGCCGCCCGTTTAAGAAAAAAGCGCCGACGGGCGTGAACCGGTCGGCAGAAGGAGTTCCGGCATCCAAGGGTTGAATTGCATTGTCGAAACCGGGCAAAAGGGGACGCCGTCGTGGATTTACGATCGGCTTCGTTCTTGCCAGTCGATCAATTCGGTCTCCATTGTCGGAAGGTGCTGCGACGGCTTTTCTTGATGAGCAGGGCAGGCACGCCGTCATGTGTACCCCAAGGCGCAAGAGATTGAGTCACGCGGGACATGGCCTCGACGGAGGCACCTTCGCCAATCTCGCATCCCGGTAGTACGGAACCCGCGCCGATCGTTACGTGGCGGCCTAACCGCGCGGAAGCGATGTCGACACCTGGACGTTGTTCGGGCGGTACCAGCCAATGGCGCCTTCGACAGTCTCGAGGAAAGTCATCCGGTTCAGTGGGGTGGCTCACAGTTGTAATTCTCTCGACATCGGCGGGAGTTCCTTGGTGTGCGTACAGACGCGATTCGATGGCGGGGGTTACTGCCGGTGTCGATAACGCTGGTTGCATCGCATGTCGGTTGCGAAGTGTGCGAGCCTGAGGCCCCGCAAAGTGGTGCATCCACGGCGGCGTCATTGGGCGAACTTTCGCGCCGTGTGCGCAAGAGTGGGTGGACTTTAATTGCAGCCAGCGAACGCGGCGTGCCGCGTTGTGCTGATTAAATCAGACGCGCTCCAGTCGAGGCGGTGGTTGCGCGCTGGGAAGCCCTCGCGACGGGCGTTCGATGTATATCACGGGTCGCCTGGTGCCCACCGCGCGCTGCCAGCCGAATGTCCCTCAATGTTGCCGAATGTCCGATTCGGCCACCAGAGCCCTAAATCGGCGACATTTGGTTCGTCGGACGGTACACGGACCGACTTACCTCCCCACGCTCGCCCCCTTGCCCGCATGAAATCGGCGTGCTAATTTTTCATGAAATTCACCTGCAAAAATTTCACGAAAACCCGCATGTTCGTGCAATCCGACCGTCACGTCGCCACCTACTACGCCGCTGCCTACCCGGCGTCGATCCCGCAGCGTCCTGAACTGGACGAGCGTATCGACGCCGATGTACTGGTCGTCGGCGCCGGCTTCAGCGGCCTGCATACGGCGTTGCGCCTCGCGCTCGCCGGCAAGCGCGTCGTCGTGCTCGAAGCGAGCCGGGTCGGATGGGCCGCGTCGGGGCGCAACGGCGGGCAGGCGCTGCTCGGCTGGTCGTGCGACATGCAGCCACTCGAGGATGCGCTCGGCCGCGATGGCGCGCGCCTGCTGTGGGACAGCATGCGCTGGGCCGCCGCCGAAGTGCGCGAGCTGCCGGTGCGGCACGGTTTCGACATCGATTACCGGCCCGGCAGCCTGTGGGCCGCGGTGCGGCCGCGGCGCGTCGCGCTGCTCGCGCAGGCGCGCGACGAGGCCGCCGAGCGCTGGGGCTACGACCGCTTGCGCGTGATCGGCAAGGACGAGATGCCCGCATGGATCGGCAGCGCACGCTATCTCGCGGCGCTGCACGATCCGGAAGCAGGCCATCTGAATCCGCTCAAGCTCGCGCTCGGCCTCGCGCAGACGATCGAACGCGCAGGCGCGCGCATCTACGAGCAGAGCCGCGTGCTCGACTGTCGCGAGACGCCCGATGGCCATATCGCCCGCACCGCGCGCGGCGAAGTGCGCGCCGACGTGCTGGTCCTCGCGTGCAATGCCTATGTCGACCGGCTCGATCCGGCGCTGTCGCGTCGGCTGTTGCCGGTCGGCACGTATCAGGTGGCGACCGCGCCGCTCGCGCCGGCGCTCGCACGCGCGCTGCTGCCGCACGACAGCTGCGTGATCGACAACCAGTTCGTGCCCGACTACTTCCGCCTGAGCCCGGATAACCGTCTGCTGTTCGGCGGCGGCTGCACCTATCTCGGCGGCATTCCCGCGGACATCGCGGCCGCCACGCGCCCGCGTCTCGAGCGCGTGTTCCCGCAGTTGGCGGGCGTGCGGCTCGACTACGCGTGGGGCGGCCATATCGACATCAGCATGCGGCGCACGCCCGACATCGGCCGCCACGGTCAGCGTTTCTGGCTGCAGGGCTTCTCCGGGCACGGCGTGCTGCCGACGCTCGCGGGCGCCCGCGCGGTCGCGGACGCCGTGCTCGGCGACGATCGTCTGCTCGCGCAGTATCAGCGCATCCGCAACCCGCGCTTCCCCGGCGGCGAGCGCTTCGCCGCGCCGCTCGAAGCGCTCGGCAAGGCCTGGTACCGTTTGCGCGATACCGTCTGACGCACCGGAACTCACGATGAACGAACAGGAAGAAATAGAAAGTCTGGCGATCCTGATCCGCGATCTGCGCAAGCATCGCAAGGTCACGCTCAACGATCTCGCGGAGCGGATCGGCCGCTCGGTCGGTTTTCTGTCGCAGGTCGAACGCGGGCTGTCGCGTCCGACCGTCGCCGATCTCACCGCGATCGGCGAGGCGCTCGGCGTGCCGACCACGTACTTCTACAGCCTCAGCAAGCCGCGCAGCGTGCCGTGGGTCACGCGGCCCGACGAACGCCGCACCGTGTATTACGCGGCCGGCATCACCGACATCCTCGTCTCGCCGAACATGCGTTCGCGCTTCTCGATTCTCGAAAGCCATCTGGCGCCCGGCGCGAACAGCGGCGAGCGCCCGGTCGACGACAGCGACGAGCAGGGCGGCTTCGTGCTCGAAGGCGAGCTGACGATCTGGCTGGACGGCGACGACACGCCCGTCACGCTCGGCCCGAACGACGCGTTCCAACTGCCCGCGCACAAGCGGTTCCGCTACGCGAACCTGGGCGACGTGCCGGCGCGCGTGATCTGGGTGTTCACCTGAGCGATTGCATGCGGCCGGCAGGTCCTGCCGCATGGCGGTTGCCCGTTACGCAGTACCGATTGACGGCTGCATGCGACGTGCCGCATGCCGATGAAGCGGTTCGCCGCGCCGCGGCGCCGCATACATGGAAAGGATTGAGACATGGCTGACGTCGTTCCCGCGCTGGTCGATGAAGTCCGCGCATTTCGGCACGCGTATCCCGAGATCCGTTATGTCGACCTGATCTGCCTCGACCTGCCGGGCCATTTCTACGGCAAGCGCTATCCGATCGATGCGCTCGAGAAGGTCGCGACCGGCTCGCTGCTGAAGCTGCCGCAGAACTGCGTGCTGCTCGGCACGCAGGGCGGCCTCTACAAGATCGGCGACTACTGCTTCAACGACGGCGACCCGGACGCGCCGCGCCGGCTGATTCCCGGCACGCTGAAGCCGGTGCGCTGGGAGCGGCAGCCGCTCGCGCAGATGCTGATCAGCTCGGACGGCACCGACGCGCCGATCGAATTCGAGCCGCGCGAGGTGCTCGCGCGCGTGCTGCGACGGTTCGCGGCGCGCGGCATCCGGCCGGTCGTCGCGTTCGAGCTGGAGTTCTATCTGTTCGCGGCGCAGCTCGCCGACGGCATGCCGCAGTATCCGCGCGACCGCCTGAGCGACGACGCCGACGATCAGCCGAACATGCACATCGAGCGTCTGTCGCGTTTCTCCGACGTGCTGCACGAGATGGTGGAAGCGGCGCGCGAGCAGGGCGTCGACGCGACCGTGATCACCGCGGAGCTCGGGCCCGGCCAGTTCGAGATCAATTTCGGCCACAGCGACGACGCGCTGCGTGCGGCCGACTGGTCGGCGCTGTTCTGTCGCAGCACGCGCGGCGTCGCGTTGCGGCACGGCTATCGCGCGAGCTTCATGGGCAAGCCGTACCTGCATGCGCCCGGCAGCGGGATGCACGTGCACGTGAGCCTGTACGACGAAGCTGGCCGCAACGTGCTCGCGGCCGACGGCCAGCGGCCGCTGCGGCACGCGGTGGCCGGCTGTCTCGCGCTACTGCCGCATTGCATGCCGGTGTTCGCACCGAATCACAACGCGTTTCGCCGCTACGGGTCGATGGTGAACGCGGCGAGCCGCGCGAGCTGGGGCTTCGAGGATCGCGACGCGTGCCTGCGGATTCCGGAGTCCGATGCGCGCAATCTGCGCATCGAGCATCGGCTCGCGAGTGCGGACGCGAATCCGTATCTGGTGCTCGCGGCGATTCTTACCGGCATCGAGCATGGGCTCGACGCGCGGCTCGAACCGATCGCGCCGCTCAACGACGATCGCGGCAGCGGCATCGACTTCCCGAAGGAGATGCTGTCGGCAGTCGCCGCGATGCAGGATCATGCGGCCGTGCGCGATGGGCTCGGCAGCGAATTCGTGATGGTGTACTGCGAGAACAAGCGGCAGGAAGAGCTGGATTTTCGCAACGAGATCGGCGCGCGCGAGTATCGCTGGTTTCTGTGAGCGCGGCGCGATGAAGGTCCCGCGCCGCGACCGAGGCGTGGCACGGCGCGGAACCGGGGCAACGCTCAGTCGCCGAGCTTCGCCGTCACGCAGCCGGTGCTCGTGCACTCGCGCTCGCGTTCGCGCAGGAACGTCAGTCGCGATTGCGTCGCGTCGATCGCGCATTGCAGGTTCACGAGGTAGCCGTCGTCGCGCGTTTCGCTGCAGCGGTCGTCGCGCTGCTTCATCCACGCGAGCTGGCCGGACTTCAGCTTGGCCTGCTGGTCGCCGCTCAACTGCTTGCGCAGGCGGCCGTATTGGTCGTTGAGTTCGCGGTCGAGCTGCGAAAACTCGTTGCTGCTGCAATACACCTGGTCGAACGCGCTGCGCGGTTTCCCGCAACCGGCCGCGTGCGCCGCGAACGGCACGGCGAGCGCGAACAGCGCGCAGGATGCGAGCAGATTCTTCTTCTTCATCGTAGTGCTCCTCACTGGGTAAAACCGTTGAAAGCGGGCGGCCGCGTCTTCAGCGGGCCGCCGTACATGCGTCGATGCCGCCGGCGATCGCCGCGCCCAAACGCTGGATCGTGTCGCGCTGCGCGAGGCGCTTTTCCTCGTCGGGATTGACGATCACGCCGGCTTCGACGAGCACGGCCGGAATCGGCGCGGTGCGCAGCACGACCAGATCGTCGAAGCGGTGGATGCCGAGCTGCGGATCGATCAGCGGCCGGTTCTCGCCCTTGATCGGCTGCGCGTGATACAGCGATGGCCGTTCGCCGGCCGCGAGCAAGTGCTCGGCGATCGACTTCGCGCAGCGCAGGCTTTCCGCGTAGTGCGGATTGCGCTCCGACACGAACACCGCGAACCCGTGGAATTCGCGCTGCCGCCCCGCGTCGATGAACTGCTGCTGCATCGAATCGTGATGGATCGACACGAACAGGTTCGCATCGGGCGCCTGCGTCGAGCGCTGGTCGAGCGCGATCTCGCGGCCGTCGGCCGACGTGCGCAGCACGCGGTCGCCGTGGGCGATGAGCGTGTCGGCGACGGCGGTGGACAGATCCAGGTTGTAGCGGTATTCGACGCGGCCGCTCGCGCCGGTCGCGCCCGGATGGGCCGGCGTATGGCCGGTGTCGACGACGATGTAGCGGGCGGACGGCGGCGGCGCGTCGGGGCCGGCGGCGCGGGCCGCGCCAGGCACGAGCGGCGCAGCCAGCAGCGGCATGCACGCGAGCAGGCGCGCAACGGCGCGCGTGGACGAACGAAGGCGTCGAACGGTTCGGTTTGTCATTGTTGTCGTCGAGATGGGCATCCGGCGCGTCGCATCCCCGTCGCGCCGACGGCCTGCTCAAGCAGTCGGAATGTGGCGCGATTATAGCGGCTGCGTGCGGCGAGGCAATGACCGAATGCGCGGCGGCGCACGCGTGCTCGGCGCGGCAACGTGGGTGCCGCCGCGGGCCGCGTCAACGGCAAGCGGTGCGGATCGGACGAAGCCGCCGTCGCGCCGCATTGCGCTCGAGTCGAGCGCGCGCTCGATTGATTTTCGCGGCGAATTCTCCTACGATTGCGTCCATGCCTTCGGGACAGACCCGAAGCGTTTCAATCTCTTGAGGGAGCCTCATGAGTACGCAACAGAACCGGCGCTTCGACGCGCTCGTTTTCATTGGTCGTTTCCAGCCTCCGCATCGTGGTCACCTGAACTTGCTGAAGTCGGCATTGAGCCGCGCCGAGCGCGTATGCGTGCTGATCGGTTCGACCGACAAGCCCCGCACCGTCAAGGATCCGTTCTCGTTCGACGAGCGTCGCCAGATGCTCGCGTCGTTGCTCGACGCGTCCGAACGCGAGCGCGTGACGATCGCAGCGGTGCAGGATTCGACGTACAACGACGGCGACTGGGTGCGCTGGGTGCAGGACGCCGTGGCAAGCGCGCTCGGCGACGTCGCGCAGCGCAAGGTGGGGATCATCGGCCACGAGAAGGACCCGACGTCGTATTACCTGCGGATGTTCCCGCAATGGGAGTTCGTCGACGTCGATGCGTCCGAAGACATTTCCGCGACCGACATCCGCGACCACTATTTCGCGGAACGCACCAACAGCTTCGTGCAATGGGCGGTGCCGGAGCCCGTGTTCGGCTGGCTCGAGCGCTTCCGCACGCAGCCTGAATTCGCGCAGCTGAAGGCCGAGGCCGAGTTCATCGCCGCGTATCGCAAGGCGTGGTCGGCCGCGCCGTATCCGGTCACGTTCGTGACGGTCGACGCGGTGGTCGTGCACTCGGGCCATATCCTGCTGGTGCGCCGGCGCAGCGAGCCGGGCCGCGGGCTGTGGGCGCTGCCGGGCGGCTTCGTGAACCAGGACGAGCGGCTCGATGCGGCGTGCATCCGCGAGCTGCGCGAGGAGACCGGCCTGAAGCTGCCGGAGCCCGTGCTGCGCGGCTCGATCAAGGATCGTCAGGTCTTCGATCATCCGACGCGCTCGCTGCGCGGCCGCACGATCACGCACGCGTGCCTGTTCAATTTTCCGACCGGCGAGCTGCCGCGCGTGAAGGGCAGCGACGACGCCGACAAGGCGCGCTGGGTGCCGCTCAACGAATTCGCGCAGATGCGCAACGTGATGTTCGAGGATCACTTCGACATCGCGTATCACTTCCTGGGGAAGCTGTGATCCGCTGATTCCCCGGATACCGGTCCGCCGCGACAGACGCGGCGGCACTTCAACGGCCTAGAGGAGCTCTAGCCATGCAAGATCGTTCCGGCGGCTTTGCCGCAGTTCTCGCCAATCCGATCCTCAACACGGATTCGTACAAGGCTTCCCACTTCCTGCAATATCCGCCCGACGCGCAGGCGATGTTCTCCTACGTCGAATCGCGCGGCGGCCGCTACGACCGCACGCTGTTCTTCGGCTTGCAGATGCTGCTGAAGGAGTATCTGTGCCGCCCCGTCACGCACGCGATGATCGACGAGGCGCGCGATTTCTTCGCGGTGCACGGGCTGCCGTTCAACGAGGACGGCTGGCGCCATATCGTCGAGCGCTACGACGGCTTCCTGCCGGTGCAGATCCGCGCGGTGCCTGAAGGCTCGATCGTGCCCGTGCACAACGTGCTGATGACCGTCGAATGCGACGATCCGAAGGTGTTCTGGCTCGCGTCGTATCTGGAGACGATGCTGCTGCGCATCTGGTATCCGGTGACGGTCGCGACGCGCAGCTGGCATCTGCGGCAGACGATCCGCCGCTTCCTCGAGAAGACCGACGACGATCTCGCGCAGTTGCCGTTCAAGCTGCACGACTTCGGCGCGCGCGGCGTGTCGAGCGCCGAGTCGGCTGCGCTCGGCGGCGCCGCGCACCTGGTGAGCTTCATGGGCTCGGATACCGTGCTCGGCGTGCTCGCCGCGAACCGCTTCTATCGCGAGCCGATGGCCGCGTACTCGGTGCCGGCGGCCGAGCACAGCACGATCACGTCGTGGGGCCGCGAGCACGAGGCCGATGCGTACCGGAACATGATCGAGCGCTTCGGCCTGCCGGGCGCGATCGTGTCGGTCGTGTCGGATTCCTACGATCTGTTCGCCGCGCTCGACATGTGGGGCGGCCCGCTGCGTCAGGCGGTGCTCGATTCGGGCGCGACGCTCGTCGTGCGGCCCGACTCCGGCGACCCGGTGACGATCGTGCTGCAGACGGTGCGCGCGCTCGACGCGTCGTTCGGCTCGAGCGTGAACGGCAAGGGGCGGCGCGTGCTCGACCACGTGCGCGTGATCCAGGGCGACGGCGTCGACGAGCAGTCGATCGAGGCGATCCTCGCCGCACTCGACGACGCCGGCTACGCGGCCGGCAACGTCGTGTTCGGAATGGGCGGCGCGCTGCTGCAGCGGGTCGATCGCGACACGCAACGCTTCGCGATGAAATGCTCGGCGATCCGGCGCGGCGACGTTTGGCACGACGTCAGCAAGGATCCGGTCACCGATCCGGGCAAGCGCTCGAAGCAGGGACGGCTGACGTTGCTGCGCAATCGGCGCACGGGCGAATACCGGACGGTGGCGCTGCCGGTCGCATGGGACGATCGCGCGCTCGAAGGCGAGTGGGACGATGCGCTCGAGACGGTGTTCGACACCGGGCGGATGCTCGTCGACGCGACGTTCGCCGAGGTGCGGGCGAGGGCGCACGCGGCCGAGGTGTGAGCGTCGGCGTCGGGGCGCTCGTTCGCCCCGACATGCGCCGCGACGCCGGCGAGCGTCATCGTTCGCCGGCCAGCGTGGACCCGCCGTGTTCCGCGCGCCGTGCCGCGTCCATGGCGCGCGCGAGCGCATCGAATACCGCCGGCCCCTTGCAGCGCGACACGTTGAAGCGCATGAACGACGTCGCGCTGCGCGACGCGCTGAACACGTCGCCGGGCGCGAGCACCACGTCATGGTCGAGCGCATGGCGCGCGACGCGCGCCGCATCGAGCCCGTCCGGCAGCGCCGCCCATATGAACAGACCGCCGCGCGGCTCCGTCCAGATCCGGAGCCCCGCGCGTGCGAGCCGCCGGATCGTTTCGCCCATCGCATCGGCCAGCTGCGCGCGCAGGCCGTCGAGATGCCGCCGGTACGTGCCGTCCACCAGCAGCCGATGCACGACGTTCGCGCCGATCTGCGCGTTGCCGAACGACGTCGCGAGCTTCAGGTCGACCAGCGCGTCGATCCATTCGGGGCGCGCGGCGACATAGCCGCAGCGGATCGCGGCCGACAGCGTCTTCGAGAAGCTGCCGATCGACACCACGCGCGACAATCCGTCGAACGCCGCCAATCGCGGTGCGGGCGTGCTCTCGAAGTCCGCGAAGATATCGTCCTCGACGATCAGCAGCCCGTGCTCCGCCGCCAGCGTCAGCAGCCGATGCGCAACGGGCGGCGCGAGCGTTGCGCCAGTCGGGTTGTGCAGCGCGGCGTTGGTGATGTACAGGCGCGGCCGGTGTTCGACGAGCGCCTGTTCGAAGCGCGCGAGATCGGGGCCGTTCGGCGTGTACGGCACGCTGACGATGCGCGCACGATGCGCGCGCAGCAGCGCCTGGAAGTTGAAGTAGCACGGATCGTCGAGCACGACCGTGTCGCCCGGCTCGAGCAGCAGCCGGCACACCAGATCGAGTGCGTGCGTGCCGCCGTCGGTCAGCATGATCTGCGCGGGCTCCGCGTGGATGCCGTGCTGGGCGAGGCGCCACGCAAGCTGCTGACGCAGCGCGGGCAGCCCGAGCGGCGTCGCATAGTCGGTCAGCGCGTCGGGTTCGTCGCGCGATACCGCGCGCAGCGCGCGGCGCAGACTCTCGTCCGGCAGCCACGACGACGGCAGCCAGCCGCAGCCGGGCTTCACCGAGCCCGGCGCCGCCTCGAGCGCCTGGCGCGACAACCACAGCGGATCGAGCTCGCGATCGAGCCGCGGGCCGAGCTCCGCGAGCGCGAGCGGCGGCGCGTGGCCCGCCACGTAGAAGCCCGAGCCGCGCCGCGCGACGAGCGCGCCCTCGCTCGCGAGCCGCTCGTACGCATCGACGACGGTCGATTTCGACACGCCCAGCGCGTCGGCCATCATCCGGATCGACGGCACGCGCGCACCGGGCATCAGCGCGCGGCTCGCGATCCGCGCGCGCAAGGTGTCCATCACGGTTTCCACGCGGGTGCGCGATGGTGCGGGCGCGGTGGGCAACGGGGGAATCGGCACGGCACGGCTCATGGCTGAAAAGAACTGTACGGACGGTTGTTCAGTACAGTTTGGCGGAATTGTATTGGGCTGTAGCTTACGCGCTTTTCGCGCGCGGCGGATCATCGGTGATCTCCCTTCGACGATCAGGATTTCCCGTGCAAAAGACCACCGACGGATGGCTCAGCGGCCTGCTGGGCGTGATCATCTTCAGCGGCTCGCTGCCCGCGACGCGCGTCGCGGTGCAGGGGCTGGATCCGCTGTTCCTCACGTTCGCGCGCGCGACGATCGCCGGCGTGCTCGGCCTGATCCTGCTCGTCGCGTCGAAGCAGAAGCGGCCGACGCGCGCCGAGACCGCCTCGCTCGCCGTGGTCGCGCTCGGCGTCGTGGTCGGCTTTCCGCTGCTGACGGCCCTGGCGCTCAAGCACGTGACGTCCGCGCACGCGATCGTGTTCGTCGGGCTGCTGCCACTCGCGACCGCGCTGTTCGGCGTGTGGCGCGGCGGCGAGCGGCCGCGGCTGCCGTTCTGGATCTTCTCGCTGGTCGGCAGCGGCGCGGTGGCCGCGTTCGCGCTGCGCAACGGCGGCAGCGCGTCGGTGGTCGGCGATGCGCTGATGCTCGCGGCGATCGTCGCGTGCGGGCTCGGCTATGCGGAAGGCGCACGCCTGTCGCGCCAGCTCGGCGGCTGGCAGGTGATCTCGTGGGCGCTCGTGTTGTCGCTGCCGGTGATGCTGCCGCTCGCCGCGTTCACGTGGCCCGCGACGTTCGACGGCGTCGACGCCGCCGCGCTGTGGGGGCTCGCGTACGTGTCGCTGTTCAGCATGCTGATCGGCTTCGTGTTCTGGTATCGCGGCCTCGCGCTCGGCGGGATCGCGGGCGTCGGTCAGCTGCAATTGCTGCAGCCGTTCTTCGGCTTCCTGCTTGCCGCCGGGCTGCTGCACGAGACGGTGCCGCCGTCGATGCTCGTCGTGACGGCGGTCGTGGTCGGCTGCGTGGCCGGCGCGAAGTACTTCTCGAAGATGGCGCCGGTGCAGCGCGCGGGCTGACGCGTGACTGCGCGGCCGTCGGCGTTCGGCTCGCCGAACGCGGCGCGGATGCGGGCGCGGATTTGGGCGGCGCGCGTTACTCGAAGGTCTCGAGCGCGAGCAGTTCGCCGATCGTCTGCCGGCGGCGGATCAGCCGCGGCGTGCCGCGATCGACGAGCACTTCCGGTGCGAGCGGCCGGCTGTTGTAGTTCGACGACATCGACGCGCCGTATGCGCCCGCATCGTGCAGGAACAGCAGATCGCCGATCTGCGGCTGCGGGAGCTTGCGGTGCGTGACCACGCCGCCCGCGTCCTGCGTGAACACGTCGCCGGACTCGCACAACGGGCCGGCGATCGCGATGTCGACGAGCGGGCGGCCGGCCGGCAGCGTGCCGTCCGGCGCGTGCACCGACACCGCGTGGTAGCTGCCGTACATCGACGGACGCATCAGGTCGTTGAAACCCGCGTCGATCAGCACGAAGTCGTGCTGCGGCCGACGGTTCACGGCCTGCACTTCGGTGACGAGCGTGCCGGCCTCGGCGACGAGGAAGCGGCCCGGTTCGATCTCGATGCGCACCGCGTGGCCGAGATGCCGTTCGATCCGCTTGCGCGCGGCATCCCACTGGTTGAAGTAGTGACCGACGTCGACGCGCGGCTCGCCGTCGCGATACGGAATCGACAACCCGCCGCCCGCCGAAATGGCGTCGATGTCGTGGCCGAGCGACGTGACGAGATCGACCATCGCGTCGCACACCTGCGACAGGTGGCCGTAGTCGACGCCCGAACCGATATGCATGTGGATGCCGACCAGTTTCAGCCCGTAGCGGCGCACGATCTCGATCGCGTGCGGCACGTCGTCGATCCAGATGCCGTGCTTGCTCTGCGGGCCGCCGGTGTTGGTCTTGTTGCTGTGGCCGTGGCCGAAGCCGGGGTTCACGCGCAGCCACACGCGATGGCCGGGCGCATGCTCGCCGACGCGCGCGAGCATGTCGAGCGACCCGGCGTTCACCGTCACGCCGTGCTTCAGCACGGCCGCGAGCGTCGGACGATCGATCAGGTCGGCGGTGAACACGACGCCTTCCGGCTCGCCGGCCGGGCTGAAGCCGGCCGCGAGGCTGCGCTCGATTTCGCCGAGCGACACGGCGTCGACGCACGCGCCTTCTTCGCGCATCAGCTTCAGGATATGCAGGTTCGAGTTCGCCTTCTGCGCATAGCGGATCACGTCGAACTGGCGCAGTTGAGCGATGCGTTCGCGAATGACGTCGGCGTCGTACACCCACAGCGGGGTGCCGTATTGCTGCGCGAGCGTCGCGAGCTGGCGGGAATCGAGGGACATGGCGGTGGATCGGTCGAATGAACGGATAGCCGCCATGATGCGCCGGATCGTCTATACAGTAAAATGCCTGTTTATCTGTATTCGATTCATTCCTGATATAGACGGGTGGCCATGCTGACACACCGGCACATCGAGGTCTTCCGCGCGCTGATGGTCACCGGCAGCACCACACGCGCGGCCGAGATGCTTTATACGTCGCAGCCGACGATCAGCCGTGAGCTCGCGCGGATGGAGCAGGCGGTCGGCTTCGCGCTGTTCGAGCGCTCGCACGGCCGGCTGCGGCCGACGATGGCCGCGCTCACGCTGTTCGACGACGTGCGGCTCGCGTATGTGGGGCTCGAGCGCGTCGCGGCGACGGCCGCGCGGTTGCGCGAGTTTCGCGACGGCCAGCTGTCGGTGATCGCGCTGCCGGCGTTCGCGCATGCGATTCTGCCGGGCGCGTGCCGGCGTTTTCACGACGCGCATGCGGGCGTCAGCGTGTCGGTCGCGACGCAGGAGTCGCCGGTGCTCGAGGAGTGGCTGACCGCGCAGCGCTACGACCTCGGCTTGACCGAGCACGACGTCGCGCCGGCCGGCACCGTGCTCACGCCGCTGCTCGAGGTCGACGAGGTCTGCGTGCTGCCCGACGGCCATCCGCTGCTCGACAAGCAGGCGATCGATCTCGCGGATCTCGCCGATCGCCCGTTCGTGAGCCTGTCGCTGAACGACCCATACCGGATCCTGATCGACGAGGCGTTCGCGCAGCTCGGCGTCGCGCCGCGTTCGGTGGTCGAGACGCCGTCGGCCGTGTCGGTGTGCGCGTTCGTGCGGCAGGGGCTCGGCGCCGCGATCGTCAATCCGCTGACCGCGCTCGATTTCGTCGGGCGCGACCTGCATGTGCGGCCGCTCACGCGTTCGTTTGCGTATCGCGTCAGCGTGATCGTGCCCGAGCACCGGCCGAAGAACCTGCTGGTCGATGCGTTCACCGACGCATTGCGCGACGAAGCGACGGCGATCCGCCGCCGGCTCGCGGCCTTGCCGGGTTAGTGCGCGGGTAGCGCCGGCCGTATGATGGACGTTTCGCTGCATGCAGCCTCGCTTCGACGGAACCCGCGATGACCGACACTTCTTCGTTGCCCGCACAACCGACGCTCACCGGCGAGCACATCGTGCTGCGGCCACTCGCGGCATCCGACCGGCAGGCGCTGCTCGATGCGGCGGCGGACGGGGAGTTATGGAATTTGAAGGTCACGGTCGTGCCGGACGAACGCACGGTCGACGCGTATCTCGACACCGCGCTGCAAGGCCGCGCGGCCGGCACGGTGATGCCGTTCGCGATCGTCGAGCGGGCATCGGGCCGCGTGATCGGCAGCACGCGCTTCTGGAAGATCGACCGCAACAATCGCAAGCTCGAAATCGGTCATACGTGGCTGAGCGCATCGGCGCAGCGCACGCGCGCGAATACCGAAGCGAAATGGCTGCTGCTCGCCTACGCATTCGACACGCTGCAGTGCGTGCGCGTGCAGTTCACGACCGACGAATTGAACGAGAAGTCACGCGCCGCGATACTGCGGCTCGGCGCGAAGCAGGAAGGGATCGTGCGTCACGAGCGGATCATGCCCGACGGGCGCAAGCGCAACTCGGTGCGCTTCAGCATCATCGACGGCGAGTGGCCGGCCATCCGCGATCGGTTGAAAGCGAAGCTCGCGACCTGACGCTTGCCGTGTAGCGTCCAGTGATGCGCGTCGCGTCGCGTTGCCCGAGGGGAACGGCGGCGCGACGCGCGGGGATTCGGCATGCCGCCGCGCACGGCGCGCGGCGGTGCGTCGCGTTACTGCGCCGACGCGAGGTGATGACGCTGCGCGAGCTTCTGCGCGTCCGCGTAGTGCGCCTGCAGGATCGGCAGCGCCTGACGTGCGACTTCCTTCAGCTTCGCATCGCGGCCCGACGCGATTTCGGCCTGGAATGCCGAGATCGTCTTCTGCTGGCCGGCGAGCGCGACCTGCTCGATGTACGCCTTGTCGAACTCGGCGCCGCGCAGATTCTTGATGCCGTCGAGCACGGCGCGGTCGGGATCGTTGGCCGGCACGTCGACGCCGCGCGGGCTCGCGGCGCGCATCGCCTGGATGATCTTTTCATCGTCGGTCGACACGCGTTGCGCGAACGCCTTCACCTGGCTGTCCGACGTGCGCGAATCGGCGATGCGCGCGGCGTCGTGCTGGGTCGACACGGTCTTCGTGCCGTCGGTGATGAAGGCCTGGTCGGCTTCGTGGATGCGCGCTTGCGTCGTCGCGGCCGGCGCGGACGCCGACGGCTGCGCCGTTTGCGCGGTCGCCGTCACGGCGACGAGAAGCAGGCCAGCGGCAGACAGTGCAACGCGCGTGACTTTGGGAAAGCGGTTCATGGGACCTCCTTTCTATCGGGGCTCTGTTCAATGGACGGATCGCGTGATCCGCTGCTGTTGCGAGAGGCCGGGGCGCGGCCCGGGCCGGGCTCGAGCGCCGCTCTGCCGACGCGGCTGTCGAAGTGTTTCCCGGCCCGACCGATTCTAGGAGAGCGTCTGCGTCGCAGGTGCAACCGCGCTGTGCTTTGTGTAACGGTTGGTAAGACGAATGGAAGGGCTCGCGAGCGTGCAGGTAGCGGCTACCTGCGGCGCGCTTTCATGGCGGCAAAATTTGCGTGCCTGACGTGCATCGGCCCGGCCGCGCTCGGCGCGCGTGTCATCGGCGTGTCATCGTCGAATCTGCAACGCTGCGCGTGAACACGCGCCGCGCCGCTATACGCGATCGAGCAATGCGTCGAGGCTCGGCAGCAACGGTGTGTCGCAATGCGGCTGCAATGCGTGCGGCGTCGTATAGCCCCACGCGACGCCTTGAAACGCGATGCGCGCGCGGCGCGCGGCCTCGGCGTCGCGGATCTCGTCGCCGACGTACAGCACGTCGGCCGGTTGCACGCCGGCTTCACGCACCAGCGCACGCAGCCTGCGCGCCTTGCCGAACAGCGGAATGCCGCACGCGAACGTATCGACGCGGCCGCTCGCATGCGGGCCGAGCCGGTCGCGCACGACGTCCTCGCTGTTCGACGTCGCGATCGCGATGCGGATGCCGCGCGCGGCGAGCGCGTCGAACGTGGCGGCGACGCCGGGGAACAGCTCCACCTGCGCGAGGCGCGGGCGCATCAGCCGGCGCACGTCGAGCGTCACGCGCGGCACCTTCCAGACGGGCACCTCGAGGGCGCGGATGATCTCGCGCGCGGACATCCCGCGCAGCGCCGGCCGCAGCTCGGGCGTCGCGTCGCGAAAGCCGTGCAGGCGCGAGGCGTCGGTCAGCGCCGACAGGAAACAGTCGAGGGAATCGGCGAGCGTGCCGTCGAAGTCGAATGCGATGAGTCGATAGGGCATGAAACGGTGCGGGATATTCATCGAGCGGCCGACAATAGCACCGAATCGGAAGCGCTGCTGGGCGGTTTGGCCGCGACGCGCGGGCCACGGCGCACCTCGCGCCGCAGCCCTTCGCTGCGCGGCCGGGCTGCTTGCCGCTCGTCCGGGCGCGCGCTATCGTGGCTGCTCCGCCCGCGACTCCCGGAGACCGACGTGCCCGATATCCCGCCCGCCACGCTGAGAATTTCCACCGACAAGCGCGAACTCGACGTCGACGCGATCTTCGAGTTCCTGCATCGCGACGCGTACTGGTCGCAGGGCATCCCGCGCGACGTCGTCGAGCGTGCGATCGAAGCTTCGCTGTGCTTCGGCGCCTACGTCGACGGCCGGCAGGTCGGCTTCGCGCGGCTCGTGACCGATCACGCGACGTTCGCCTACCTGTGCGACGTGTTCGTGCTGCCGCACGCTCGCGGCAATGGCTACGGCCGCGCGTTGATCGACTACGTGTTCGCGCAGCCGATGTTGCAGGGCCTGCGCCGCGTCATGCTCGTGACGACCGATGCGCACGCGCTGTACCGGCCGGTCGGCTTCGAGCCGCCCGCGCATCCCGAGCGCATCATGGAGATCCGCCGCCCGGACGTGTACGCGAAGCGCTGACGCGCGGGGCGAAGCGCATGCGGCCCGAGCGGCGCATACAATACGCGCTTTCGTCTTGCAGAAGGAACGCCCATCATGACCGAACAGGAAGCCGAACAGCTCGCCACCCATCGCCACTACAAGGGCGGCCTCTATCGCTATATAGGCGTCGCGCGCCATTCGGAAACGGAGGAAGCGGTGGTCGTGTACGAGCACCTGTGGCCGCATGCGCGCGGCCTGTGGGTGCGCCCGGAAGCGATGTTCAACGAGAATCTGCCCGACGGCACGCCGCGCTTTCGCAAGCTGCGCGACTGATCGCCCGACCGATACGCCCGGCTGATAAACCCGACCGAGCCGCGCGTCAGCCGCCGCGGCGGGCGCCGTGCGATGCGTGGTCGCGCATCGCCATCGCGAAGAACCGCCGGATCTCGTCCATCAGCTCCGCGCGTGCCGACGCGAAGTCGAATGCGCGCCGGTTTTCCTGCGCGTGCACGCGCCGCCACTCGTCGGCCGCGTGGCGCGCTTCGCGCGCGCGCAGCGCATCGAGCTCGGGCGTGCGCAGCGCGTGATCGGCGATCAGCGTGACGCCTTCGCGGCTCACTTCGAGCACGCCGCCGGCCACCAGAATGCGGCGCCGCTCGCCGCTCGGCGCATCGACGAGCGTGACGACGCCGGGCCGGATGCGCGTGAGCAGCGGCGCGTGGCGCGGATAGATCCCGAGCTCGCCGCTTTCGCCGGGGACGACGACGAAATGCGCGTCGCCCGAATACAGCACGTTCTCGACGCTCAGGATGTCGAGCTTCATCGACGTGTCCATCGTCGCCTCCTTCACTCGTTCAAACGGCCGCCGCGCCCGCGACGATCTCGCACAGCTCGGTGGTGATCTGCGCCTGCCGCGTCTTCTGGTAGAGCCGCCGCAGGTCGCGCAGCACGCGGTCCGCGTTGTCGGTCGCGGTCTGCATCGCGAACATGCGCGCGCATTGCTCGCAGGCGTCGTTCTCGACGACGGCCTGGTACAGCATCGATTCGACGTAGCGCAGCAGCAGCGTCTCGACCGCCGGCCGCGGCGCCGGTTCGTACAGATAGTCGGACGACACGCTCTCGCTTGCCGGCGCGGCGTCGTCGGGCGTGGCGAGCGGCAGCAGCATGTCGATGCGCGGCTCGTACGCGAGCGGGCTCGTCAGACGGTTGTAAGCGATGTACACCGCGTCGAGTTCGCCGTCGACGAACGCGGTCAGCGGCACGAGCAGCGCGCCGAGCACGGTGTCGAAATGCGGTTGCGCGGCGAGGCCGCCCGAGCGCGCGACGATGGTCGCGCCGTGACGCATCAGCGGCTGCAGCCCGCGCGCGCCGATCACGCTCAACTCGCACGCGATGCCGTCGTGCTCCCATCGTTCCAGCGCATCCAGGCATTGCACCAGCAGCCGCGCGTTCAGCGGCCCGCACAGCCCGCGGTCGGTGCTGACGACGATCAGCCCGACGCGCCGCACCGTTGCGCGTGGCGTCATCAGCGTCGAGCCGTAATCGGGCCGGTCGCGCAGCACGCGTTCGGCGATCGCGCGCACGCGCTCGGCATACGGCCGGAAGTCGCGGGCGCGCCGCTGCGCGCTCGCCATTTTGGTCCGTGCCATCATCTCCATCGCCTTGGTGATCTGGCGCGTGGACGAGGTGCTGGCGATTTTCGAGCGAATTTCGCGGATGTGCATGGTCGGCAAGGAAGGGGATGCGAGGCAGGACGCGCCGCGTATGCAGGCGGGCTGCCATCGGTGCGTCATGGTGCGATTTCATGCTATCGGGACTTCACCTGAAACGATTGATACGGGTCAAACAATCGTCTGCGGATTCGCACCAGAATCGGTTCACGCGTTCCTTCACGAACCTTCACGAGAGGCAGTCATGTCCGACTCCCGGCAGCATCAGAAATACGACGCGCTGATCGCGCGATGCCGTACGGTGCGGCCGGTGACGGTCGCGGTCGTCCATCCGTGCGACGAAGTGTCGTTGCGTGCGGCCGTCGATGCCGCGCAGGCCCGCATCATCACGCCGGTGCTGGTCGGCCCCGCCGCGCGCATCACGGCGCTGGCCGCGACGATCGGCGTCGACGTGTCGGGCTTTCGGCTCGTCGATGCGCCGCACAGTCACGCGGCGGCCGCGTTGGCCGTCGCGCTCGTGCGCGCGGGCGACGCGCAGGCGCTGATGAAGGGCAGCCTGCACACCGACGAGCTGCTCGAAGAAGTCGTGCGGCCCGATACCGGGCTGCGCACGCAGCGGCGGTTGAGCCACGTGTTCATCATGGACGTGCCGACCTACTACAAGCCGCTGTTCATCACCGATGCGGCCGTCAATATCCGGCCGACGCTCGAGCAGAAGGCCGACATCGCGCAGAACGCGATCGATCTCGCGCATGCGCTCGGCATCGCGCAGCCGAAGGTCGCGATCCTGTCGGCGGTCGAGACGGTCAGCTCGAAGCTGCCGTCGACGGTCGATGCGGCCGCGCTGTGCAAGATGGCCGAGCGCGGCCAGATCACCGGCGCGCTGCTCGACGGGCCGCTCGCGCTCGACAACGCGATCAGCCCCGAAGCCGCGCGCCTCAAGCATCTGTCGTCGGCTGTCGCCGGCGACGCCGACATCCTGCTCGCGCCCGATCTCGAAGCCGGCAACATGCTCGCGAAAGAGTTGACGTTCCTCGCCAACGCCGATGCGGCCGGCATCGTGCTCGGCGCGCGCGTGCCGGTGATCCTGACGAGCCGCGCCGACAACGAGCGCACGCGGCTCGCGAGCTGCGCGATCGCGGCGCTGGTCGCGGATGCCGCGCGTGGCGCGGGCGTGCCCGCGGCCGTGGTGTCGCCGGCATCGGCCACGCCGGCCGAGGCGGCGGTGCTGGCGTCGGCGCAAGCCGCATCACGGTGAAGGAGGCGGCGATGCGGCATCCGGTGCTGGTTCTGAACGCAGGCTCGTCGAGCCTGAAATTTTCGGTGTACGACACGCGTGACGACCGGTCGCTCGACGCCGGCGTGCATGGGCAGATCGACAGCCTGCACGTCGCGCCGCGTCTCACCGTGGTCGATGCGCACGGCGTGCTGCTCGCCGATCGCGCGGTCGCACGCCCCGGCCATCATGCGGCGATCGAAGCGCTGCACGCGTGGTTCGCCGATCACGTCGGGCGCGAGGCGGCGTTCGACGGCGTCGGCCACCGCGTCGTGCACGGCGGCCCGTACTTCACCGCGCCGGTGCGGATCGATGCGCGCGTGCTGGAGACGATCGCATCGCTGGCGCCGCTGGCGCCGCTGCACCAGCCGCATCATGTCGATGCGATTCGCGCGGTTGCCGCGGTCGCGCCCGAGCTGCCGCAGGTCGCCTGTTTCGACACCGCGTTCCATGCGACGATGCCCGCGCTCGAGCGCGAATTTGCGCTGCCGCGCGCGCTCACCGAACAGGGCATCGTGCGCTACGGCTTTCACGGGCTGTCGTACGAATATGTGTCGGGCGTGCTCGCGGAACTCGATCCCGCGTGGCGGCAGCGCCGCACCATCATCGCGCATCTCGGCAACGGCGCGAGCCTGTGCGCGCTCGAAGAGGGCCGCAGCGTCGCGACGACGATGGGCTTCACCGCCGTCGACGGGCTGCCGATGGGCACGCGCACGGGCAGCCTCGACCCCGGCGTGATCCTGTATCTGCTGCGACACGACGGGCGTTCCGTCGATGACGTCGAGCATCTGATCTATGCGGAATCCGGGCTGCTCGGCGTGTCCGGCGTGTCGAGCGACATGCGCACGCTGCTCGCGAGCGATGCGCCTTCGGCCGCGCATGCGGTCGAGCTGTTCGCGTATCGCGTCGCGCGCGAGATGGCCGCGCTGGCCGGCGTGCTCGGCGGCGTCGATACGCTGGTGTTCACCGCGGGCGTCGGCGAGCATGCGCCGCGCGTGCGCGAGCTGATCTGCGCGCGCGCCGCGTGGCTCGGCATCGCCGTCGACGCAAGCGCGAACGCGGCCGGCCGCGCGGTGATCTCGACCGACGCGTCGCGCGTGACGGTTCGCGTGATGCCGACCGACGAGAATTTGATGATCGCGCGTCACACGCGCCGCGTGCTGGACGGCGCGGTATTTTCTCCTTCGACCTCGAGCGCCTCACTATCCCGATGAAATCCACTCACCGACCCGCGACGGCGTCGCTGCCGATCTTCTGGCCGATGGCGGCCGCCGCCACGCTGTTCGAAGCCGGCTCCGAACTCACTGCCCGCAATCTGCGATTCGTCGCGGAGGAGGAGAAGCTGCACTTCGGCCAACGTCCGGCGCTCGCCACGGAGAACCGGCCGCTGCTCGAGCTGCGCACGATGATCTTTCGCGACTACTCGACGGCGCAGCCGCAAGGGCTGCCGACGATCGTCGATGCGCCGTATGCCGGCCACAGCGCGATGATCGCCGATTACCAGCCGGGGCAGAGCCTGATGCAGACGCTGCGCGAGCACGGCGTCACGCGGCTCTACCTGACCGACTGGCGTTCGGCGACCGAGGACATGAAGGATCTCGAGATCGACCAGTACCTTGCCGAACTGAACGTGTGTGTCGACGAGTTGGGCGGGCGCGTGAACCTGGTCGGGCTGTGTCAGGGCGGCTGGATGTCTGCGATGTACGCGGCGCGCTTCCCGCACAAGGTCGCGAGCCTCGTGCTCGCGGGCTCGCCGATCGACACGGACGCGGGCGACGGCCCGATCAAACAGATGGCGCATACCTATCCGCTGTCGTTCTACGAGGAGCTCGTTGCGATGGGCGGCGGCCTGATGCGCGGACGTTTCATGCTGCGCGGCTGGAAGAACATGCATCCCGACCAGCATTATCTGGCCGACCACGTCGATCTCTACGAACATCTCGACGACCCGGATTATCTGCGCAAGCGCGAGATATTCGCGAGCTGGTACGAGAGCCCGATCGACCTGCCGGGCCGCTGGTATCTGCAGGCGATCCAGCAGATCTTCAAGGAAAACCGGCTCGCGCGCGGCACCTTCGTTGCACTGGGCCGCACGCTCGACCTGAAGGACGTGCGCTGTCCCGCATTCCTGCTCGCCGGCGAAACCGACGACATCACGACGCGCGAGCAGGTGTTCGGCGCGCAGCAGTATCTCGGCACGCCGGCGGAGCAGGTGACGAGCCGGCTCGTGCCGGGCGGCCACATCGGGCTGTTCATGGGCTCGCGCACGTTGAAGGACACGTGGCCGGGGATCGCCGCGTGGATCGCGCAGCAGCGTTGATGCAGGCGGTTGACGCGGCGCGGCCGGCGCGCCCGCCCGCTCATGCGCCGGCCAGTGCCTTCGTCAATTCCGGCGGCGCGTGCGCGACCGTCACCTGCGGCGTGCCATGCCACGCCGCCAGCCGTTGCACGGCCTTCGCGACATCGGCCGCGAGCCCCGTGCCGAATCGCACGCCGGGCTCGACGTGCACGGCCTTCAGTTCGAACGTGCCGAGCGCGCGATGCGCTTTCGCGTCGACGCGTCCGATCAGCCGGCCGCGATGCAGCACCGGCAGGCAGAAGTAGCCGTAGCGCCGCTTGTGCGCAGGCGTATAGCACTCGATCGTGTAGTCGAATCCGAACAGCGTCGACGCACGCCGGCGGTCCCACACCACCGGATCGAACGGCGACAGCAGCGTCGTCACCGTCGAGCGCAGCGTGTCCGCCGCGGCGGCCGGCAGCAATGCGTCGAGCGAGCGATGCACGTAGGCCGGCTCCTTCCAGCTGGCCACTTCGACCGGAATCAACTCGCCCGCGCCCGCGAGCGCGTCGAGTTCGGCACGATACGAGCGGCGCGGCAGCCGGTAGTAATCGGCGACCCAGTCCGCGCGCACGACGCCGAGCGCGCGGCAGGTGTAGTCGAGCAGCGCCGGCAGCACCGCCTCGCGCGGCGGCAGGTCGCACGCATCGTCCCAGTCGGGCAGCACGCGTTCGCGCACGTCATAGATCCGCTGGAAATTGCGGCGCTCCGATACCATCAGCTCGCCTAACGTGAACAGCACTTCCAGGTGCTTCTTCTCGGGTTTGCGGTCCCACCAGCCGTTGCCTGTTACGCCATCCTCACGGACGAAATCCGCCGATTTCACCGGGCCTTGCGCGCGGATCCGCGCCAGCAGCGAGTCGATCTCCGCGCGATTCTGCGCGTGCCAGTCGGCCGCGTATTTCCATCCCATTCCGCGCGGGTCGAGCATCTTGTAGCGCATCAGCCCGAACTGCTCGACGGGCAGGAAGCACGCTTCGTGCGACCAGTATTCGAACAGGCGCGCTTCGGCGAGATGCTCGTCGAGCCAACGCGGGTCGAAGTTGCCGACGCGGCTGAACAGCACCAGATACGGGCTGCGCGCGACGACGTGAATGGTGTCGATCTGCAATTGCGCCATGCGGCGGATCGCATCGAGGACGTCGGCCTTCGTGGCCTTGCGGCGCGGCGGGGTCAGCAGGCCCTGCGCGGCGAGATGCAATGCGCGGGCGGCGGCGGGCGAGAGCGTGAGCATCGGGACGGCGGCTGAGGTGGCGGTCGGGCATCACTGTAGCGCGAAAGCGGCGCGCGCGTGCACGCCGCGTGTCTGACAATGCTTGACAGATGCGCGGCCCGAGTTTCCTTATAGTGCTGCCATGACGCGATGAAACAGGCGCGCAACGATTCGGCTTCCGACGCACATATGTCAATGGCACGCAGGAAGCAGATCCGGGATTCTCAACCCCCACGAGGAACCCGGAGCCCTGAGCGGACATCCATGCGGCTGTGCACCGGCCCCGTGTGGATGTCCGCTGTTTTTTTCGTGGTCCGTCACGAGCCGAATCCTGTTCTTCAGCCCATCTGGCGCATCATTTCCGCTTGCCGCGCGCGACCTCGTCGCCGGCGCCCGGCGGCAGCCGGCGCGTGATCGGAATCGACGCGAACGAGCACAGCCCGACCACGACGAACGCCGGCCAGAAGTCCGACCACACCATCGTCTGATGCCCCTGCAGCCAGTGTGACAGGTGCAGCACGAGGCCGGCGACCGTCACGCCGAGCCCGAGCGACATCTGCTGGACGACGCTGCCGAGGCTCGTCGCGCGCCCTGCATCGGCCTGCGAAATATCGGCGTAGATCATCGAGTTGAGGCTCGTGAACTGCAGCGCGGGAAAGATTCCGCCCACCAGCACGATGGTCCAGATCGCCCAGGTCGGCATGCCCGGATGGAACACGCCGTATGCGGCGATCGCGAGCCCGGCGAACGCGGCGTTGTAGATCAGCACCGTGCGAAAGCCGAAGCGGCGCAGCGTATGAGTGGCCGTCGAGCGGCTCACCGCGCCGCCGAGCGCCGACGCGCAGGTGATCAGCCCGGAGTGGAACGCGCTCATGCCGAGCCCTTCCTGCAGCGCGAGCGGCAGCAGGAACGGCACCGCGCCGAGGCCGATCCGGAACAGCGAGCCGCCGACCACGCTCGCGTGGTAGGTCGGAATCTTCAGGAAGCTCAGATCGAGCACCGGCCGCGTCTTGCGGCGCGCGTACGGCACGTACAGCGCGAGCATCGCCGCGCCGACCGCGCACATCGCGATCGCGTTGCCGCGCGACGTGAGCGCGCCGTCGATCAGCGTCAGCCCCATCAGCAGCAGCGCGGCGCCGCTCGCCGACAACAGGAAGCCGAACCAGTCGAGCGGGCCGGGATCGGGCTCGTGCGTGTTCGCGATGTGCTTGCTCGCCAGATAGATGCCGTAGATGCCGATCGGTACGTTGATGAAGAAGATCATCCGCCAGTGCAGGTAGGTCGTGATGAAGCCGCCGACCAGCGGCCCGAGCGTGGGGCCGAACAGTGCGGGAATCGCGAGGTAGTTCATCGCGCGCACGAGCTCGGCGCGCGGCACGGCGCGGAAGATGATGATGCGGCCGACCGGCACCATCATCGCGCCGCCGACGCCCTGCACGAAGCGCGCGAAGGTCAGCAGGCCGAGCGAGTTGGAGGCCGCGCACAACAGCGAGCCGGCGACGAAAATGCCGATCGCGGTGCGGAATACCGAACGTGCGCTGAAGCGGTCGGCGAGCCATCCGCAGATCGGGATGAAGACGCCGAGGCCGACCACGTAGGCCGTGATCGCGATGTTCAGGGTGACGGGACTGTGCCCGAAGTCTCTCGCCATCGCGGGCAGCGCGGTGACGATGATGTTGGCGTCGACGCTTTCCATGAACAACGCACAGGCAACGATGAGCGGTGCTAGAAAGACGGGCGACATGGGCAGGGCGCGCGGTAAAGGCGCCATTATGCCCACATTGTGGTGATCGCGTCACGCAGCCGTGCGCGTGTTCCGCATGTTGCAATAGTCGTTCCTGTTACGGCGTCGCGAAGCAGAGACGACTGCGCCGGCGCCTCGGCTTCCGGCGACGCGCCCAGCCCGACTTGCGCGCGTCGCGCGTTTCGTGCGACAGTCCACCCACATCAGCGAAACACCACAATGCGCATCGATCGACGGCCATCGAGACGAGCGCCCGCGCGAACGAGACCCCTGCCGATCCACTGGCCACCGAAAGGAGGGGACACGTCATGACATCGCGTCGTGCCGAATCGATCGCATCACATCCCGGTCTGCATCCGTCCACGCCCGCGCCGCGTCCGCGCTGGGCGGCGGTACTTGCCATCGCTTATCTTGCCGTCGCCGGCTGCGCCGCACAGGCCGACAATGCGAACCACGCGGCGAGCCAGCCCGCGATGCAGACGGCCGCAGCGCCGGCAAGCGCCGCATCGGGCGCGCTGCTGCCGCCGCCGAGCCAGCTGTACGGCGACCTGTTCGTCGCGGTGCAGACCGCGCAGCTCTATCCCGACCAGAAGACGTTCGTCGACGCGACGCCCAATACCGATCCTTCGACGATCGTCCAGTTGTATCAGCAACAGAAATCCCAGCCGGGCTTCTCGCTGAAGGCGTTCGTCGACCAGTACTTCACGGCGCCGCCGCAGGGCGGCGTCACGCCGCCCGCGAACCTGACGCTGCGTCAGCACATCGACTGGCTGTGGCCGCAGCTCACGCGCACCACGACGAGCGTGCCGCCGTACAGTTCGCTGGTTCCGATGCCGAAGCCGTACGTCGTGCCCGGCGGCCGGTTCCGCGAAGGCTACTACTGGGACACCTATTTCACGATGCTCGGGCTGCAGGTGTCGGGGCGCGAGGATCTGGTCGACGACATGCTCGACAACTTCGCGTACCTGATCGACACGGTGGGCCACATCCCGAACGGCAACCGCACGTACTACGCGAGCCGCTCGCAGCCGCCGTTCTTCGCGTACATGGTCACGCTCGCCGCGCGGGCGGAAGGCGACACGGTCTACCAGAAGTATCTGCCGGCGCTGCGCAAGGAGTATGCGTACTGGATGCAGGGCGAAAGCGCGGCGCCGCGCGGCGAGGCCGTGCGCCACGTGGTCGCGATGCCGGACGGCGCGGTGCTCAATCGCTACTGGGATGCGAGCGACACGCCGCGCGACGAGTCGTATCTCGAGGACGTGACGACGGCGAAGGCCGTGCCGAGCCGTCCGGCGAACGACGTGTACCGCGACCTGCGCGCGGGCGCCGAAAGCGGCTGGGACTACAGCTCGCGCTGGTTTGGCGACGGCAGGACGCTCGCGACGATCCGCACGACGTCGATCGTGCCGGTCGACCTGAACAGCCTGATGTTCCATCTCGAGACGACGATCGTGAAGGGCTGCACGGTCGCGCGCGACGTCGGATGCGTGGTCGATTTTTCCGCGCGGGCCGCGCGCCGCGCCGCCGCGATCAACCGCTATCTGTGGAACCGCCGCGGCTATTACGGCGATTACGACTGGCAGTTGCGCAAGCCGCGTGACGGCGTGACGGCCGCTGCGCTGTTTCCGCTGTTTGCCGGCGTCGCGTGGCCGGAGCGCGCGAAGGCGACCGCGCGCGAGGTACGCAAGACGCTGTTGCAGCCGGGCGGCCTCGCGACGACGACGCAGAACACCGGCCAGCAGTGGGATGCGCCGAATGGCTGGGCGCCGCTGCAATGGATCGCGATCGAAGGGTTGCGGCGCTACGGCGAAGCGGCGCTCGCGAAGGACATCGGCACGCGCTTTCTCGCCGACGTGAAGCACGTGTATGCGACCGAAGGCAAGCTCGTCGAGAAGTACGTGGTGGAGGGCGCCGGCGAGGGCGGCGGCGGTGGCGGGGAATATCCGCTGCAGGACGGCTTTGGATGGACCAACGGCGTCACGCTGAAACTGCTCGGGTTGTATGGGGAGTAGCGGCGGTTGGCGCTGACGTGTGGCGACTAACGTGCGTTGGTCGAGACCTGATCTCCCGGTCAGCGGGAGATCAGGTCGGGGATTGCTTTAGGGTTGCTTCGTCAAGGGGGCGCGATCGACCCAAAGCGGCCAGTCGCTGTGCTCGAAAACGTTGGACCTATCCGTGATTTCGTGGGCGGGGCATATCATGAGGTGTAAAAGTCATGGATATGCCAATGAAGAAGAAAAGGCAAACTGTAGCGCGTCAGGCAGCGGCCCGCGGGCCGCTGCCTGAACTGCCCAAGGAACTGCTGGACCAGTTGGTCAAGGGGCCGATGACGCCGGCCGAGGTTCAGGACCTGATGCTGGCGTTCAACAAGGCAGTCATCGAGCGCGCGATGGGCGCCGAGATGAATCTGCATTTGGGCTACCGACCAGGCCAGTCCAAGCCGCCCGGTCAGGCCAACGAGCGCAATGGCGCCAGCGGCAAGACGGTCATCACCGATCGTGGCCCGGTTCGGGTCGAAG